>JAVBQK010000162.1:0-17088 GCA_031549105.1 Eubacteriales bacterium | reverse complement strand
TCCGCCGCCCCCGGCGTCAATCACCAGTGCTCCGGCGCGCTTTTCTGCCACGCGCCCTTCGATGTGGGCAACCATAGAGGCTCCTTTCGGGGGAGGGGTGGGGAAACGCTGGGGGACGCTGTCCCCCAGGCCCCCTGCCAGGAGGCATGCCTCCTGGACCTCCGACATTTCGCCTGCGGGCGGGTTTGCTATTTCTAATAGAAGCTAGCCCGTAGGAAACCCCTCCCGCCCACAGGCGAAATGTTGGGTTTCCAAACGGATCGGAGCCGCATTCCGCCACTGGCGGAATCAATGCGGCGGAGGTCGGTTTTCTTACAGAGCGGCGCTTGCGCCGCGACAATAAGAAAACCCGGATCAAGGCCCTTTGGTAGGGGTCCAGGGGACAAAGTCCCCTGGCGTTCCCTTCGTCACTGTATCCTGTAAAGCTCCGCCCCGCGCGCCGAGTGCGCGTGCGTGATCGCGACGGCAAGCGCGTCGGCCGCGTCGTCGGGACGGGGGATTTCGGTGAGGTTCAGGAGGACGCGTACCATAGACTGTACCTGATGCTTGTCCGCCTTGCCATAGCCTACCACAGCCTGCTTGACTTGCATAGGGGTGTACTCGTAGAGTTTTTCAGTGTGCTGCGCGGCGGCGACAAGGGCTACGCCACGGGCGGCGCCAACGTTCAGCGCGGTGGTGACGTTCTTGGCAAAGAACAACTCCTCAAAGGCGATCTGGTCGGGCTGGTAGGTGCTGATAAGTTGTTGCACGCCCGAAAAGATGGAGCGCAGGCGGATGGGGACGGCCTGGCCGGCAGGGGTACCCAGCGTGCCGTACTGTATCAGGCGGTGCCGGCTGCCGTCGGTGTCGATGACGCCCCAGCCCATCGTCGCAAGGCCCGGGTCAATGCCGAGTATGATCAAGCAAATGCCTCATTTCCAAACGTTTGTTTCCATTTGTTATCATACTTTTTTTTACCTTCGCTGTCAAGGATGCATTTTTATAGACCTCTATTGCAATTTTATACAGGCTATGGTAGGCTATAGCTACCATAATAAGCAAGTGAGGGACATCTCATGGCGGACAAAATGCGCATTCTGCTGGCGTACTCGGGTGGGCTGGACACGTCCATCATCATCCCGTGGCTCAAAGAGAACTACGACTGCGAGGTTATCTGCTGCGCGGCGGACGTGGGGCAGGGCGAGGAACTGGACCCGCTGCACGAGAAGGCCAAGGCCTCCGGCGCGGCCAAGCTATACATTGAAGACCTGCGCGAGGAGTTCATTACGGACTTCATCTGGCCGACGCTGAAGATGGGCGCGGTGTATGAGAAGAAATACCTGCTGGGCACCAGCTTTGCTAGGCCCATCATTGCCAAGCGTCTGGTAGAAATCGCCAAGCAGGAGGGCTGCACGGCGATCAGCCACGGTTGCACCGGCAAGGGCAATGATCAGGTGCGGTTCGAACTGACGATCAAGGCGTTTGCGCCGGAGATGAAGATCATTGCGCCGTGGCGTCTATGGGATATTAAATCGCGTGAAGAGGCGATCGACTACGCGAACGCTCGCGGCATTCCGGTGCCGGTGAGCAAGAAGCGTCCGTACTCGATGGACCGCAACCTCTGGCACCTCAGCCACGAGGGCGCGGACCTGGAGTTCCCTGAGAATGCGCCGCCGGACGATATCTGCCTGATTATCACGCCGCCGGAGCAGGCACCGGACACGCCCGAGATGGTCACTGTTTCCTTTGAAAAGGGCGTCCCTATAGCGATCAACGGTACGGCATATGGCCCGATTGAGCTGATGGAGAAGGCCAACGAGATTGCCGCGCGCAACGGCGTGGGTGTTGCCGATCTGGTGGAGAACCGCCTGGTGGGCATGAAGTCGCGCGGCGTGTACGAAACGCCCGGCGGCACGCTGCTTTTCGCCGCGCATGACATGCTCGAGCAGATCACGCTGGACCGCATCACCTCCCACTACAAGGAGCAGGTGGCGATTCGCTTTGCTGAGCTGGTGTACGACGGCCAGTGGTTCACACCGCTGCGCGAGGCGCTCAGCGCCTTTGCCGACAGCACACAGCAGACGGTCACGGGTGAAGTGAAGATAAAGCTCTACAAGGGCAACGTCATTCCGCAGGGCGTTACATCGCCATATTCGCTCTACTCCGAGCGCATCGCCACGTTCGGCGACAGTGCGGAGCTATACAGCCATAAGGATAGCGAGGGCTTCATCAACCTGTTTGGCCTGCCGATGAAGGTGGGCGCGCTGATGAAAGAGGGCAAGCTATGAAGCTGTGGGGCGGGCGCTTTGGAAAAGAAACCGCAGGGTTGGTGGACGCGTTTAACGCGTCCATCGCCTTTGACAGCCGATTGTACCGGCAGGACATCCAGGGCTCCATCGCGCATGCGACGATGCTGGGTGAGACGGGCATCCTGACCGATGCGGACAGCCGTGCGATCGTGGAAGGCCTGCGCGGCATCCTGGCCGACGCCGATGCCGGCCGCATCGCCTGGCGCAAGGATGCCGAGGACATCCACATGAATGTCGAGCTGCTGCTGACCGAGCGCATTGGCGAGGCGGGCAAACGCTTGCACACCGGCCGCAGCCGCAACGACCAGGTAGCGCTGGACTTTCGCCTGTACGCGATGGATGCCTGTGACGAGATGCGCGATGCTGCCGGTGCGCTGGCCAAAGCGCTGCTTGCTACCGCGGAAGCAAACCTGCACACGCTGATGCCCGGTTACACCCACCTGCAAAAGGCGCAGCCCGTCACACTGGCGCATCACCTGATGGCATATGTGCAAATGCTGCTGCGCGACCGCGAACGCTTCGCACAGGCCAGAGCGCGCGCGGCGGTGATGCCGCTGGGCGCTGGCGCGCTGGCGGGCACTACATACCCGATTGACCGGGCACGTGTGGCGGAACTTCTCGGCTTTGAAGCGGTGACGCAGAACAGCCTGGACGCCGTGTCCGACCGCGACTTCGCGCTGGACTTCCTGTACGCCGCATCGGTGTGCATGATGCACCTGTCGCGCTTTGCGGAGGAGCTGATCCTCTGGTCGACACAAGAATTCGGATTCGTCACGATGGATGACGCGTACTCGACCGGCTCATCGATCATGCCACAAAAGAAAAACCCCGATGTCGCAGAACTGACGCGAGGCAAAACAGGCCGTGTATACGGCGACCTGCAAGCGCTGCTGGTGACGATGAAAGGCCTGCCGTTGGCCTACAACAAAGACATGCAGGAGGACAAGGAAGCCCTGTTCGACGCGCACGATACGCTGTCCATCTGCCTGTCCGTATTCACCGGCATGTTCGAAACGCTATCCTTCCATCCCGAACGCATGGCGCGCGCCGCTGCCGAAGGCTTCACCAACGCAACGGACGCTGCCGACTACCTGGTCGGCAAAGGGATGGCGTTCCGCGAGGCGCACGCCGTACTGGGCCGCCTGGTAGCACACTGCGTACAGGAAGGAAAAGCGCTGCTAGACCTCTCTCTATCTGAACTGAAAGCCTTCTCTGAATCCTTTGATACAGACGTGTTTGCCGTCCTCTCCCCCGAGGCCTGCGTGAACAGAAGAAACCTCCCCGGCGGCCCCGCCCCCGAAGCGGCAAAAGCCGCAATAGAACAAGCAAGAAAAAACCTATAACCCTAACCCGCCCGCAGGCGAAATGTTGGAGGTCCAGGGGAACCAGAGCCGCATTCCGCCAGCGGCGGAATCAAATGCGGCGGAGGTTGGTTTTCCTACAGAGCGATGCGCAGCAGCGCGACAATAGGAAAACCCGGGCAAAGGCCTCCTGGTAGGGGGTTCAGGGGGACAAAGTCCCCCTGGCGTCTCCCTATCCCCGTCCACACCCTCCGCAAGCCGCGCACCCGCCCTCTCCCGTTTCCCGGAGGCTCGACGGCAGCGCATCCCCGACCGCTTTCATCGCGTCGATCATGTCGTCGGAAGCGATGGGGCAGCGGATGCCGGAGAGGGCGAGGTCGGCGGCGGTCATGGCATTTGCGACGCCCGCGACATTGCGGTAGACGCAGGGGACTTCGACGAGGCCGCCGACAGGGTCGCAGACGAGGCCCAGGCTGTTCATTAGCGCAAAGGCGCAGGCGTCCGCGGCCATCTGTGGGGTGCCGCCGGCAAGCTCGACCATTGCGGCGGCGGCCATTGCGGCGGCGGAACCGCACTCTGCTTGGCAACCGCCTTCCGCACCGGAGATGCTGGCGCGCTTGGCGATGACGCGGCCGATTGCCGCGGCGGTGAAGAGCGCATCAATCAGCTGCTCATTTGTGTAACCGCGCGCTTCCTGTAAGGTGAGCAACGCGGCGGGCAGAATGCCGCAGGCACCGGCGGTGGGCGCGGCTACAATCTTGCCCATGCAGGCGTTGCACTCAGCGACGGCTAGCGCCCGTGCGGCTGCCATGCCCAGCAGCGGGCCGCCGACCGCGTTTGGTGCGTGCGCACCGAGCAGCGCAGCCTGCCCGCCGGTCATGCCGGATACCGAGCGCAGATCCGGTCGCATGCCTTCCTGAACGGATTCTCGCATTACATCCAGCATGCCGCGCATCTTCTCCACAATCTTGTCTATAGGTTCCTTATTTCGAGTTGACTGTTCCCTTTTTGCGACAGATGAGATCGTTTCATTGCCTGACATCTCCACCAGGGCCTTGATCGAATATTCTATCATATGTTACCTCTTCTCCAGCAGCGTCACGCCGGTGACCCCGCGCAGGTGGCACAGCGCCTCGACGGTTTCGGCATCTGGCAGCGCATCCAGCTCCAGCGCCATGATGGCGCTGCCGCCCTCCTGCTGGCGAAATACGCGCATCGTCGCGATGTTGATGCCCGCCAGCGCCAGCACACTGGTGGCCTGCGCGATGGCACCGGGCGCGTCGCGGTGGCGAATGATCAGCGTGTTTTCCTCGCCGGAGAAACTCACCTCCAGGCCATCAATGGACTGTATGCGGATCGTTCCGCCGCCGATGGACGCGCCCTGCACACGGATGCCCTTGCCGCTCCTCCCCACAGCGTGGATGACGAGCGTATTGGGGTGCGTTTCGCGCAGCTGCACGGTGGTGAAGGTATAGGCAAGGCCCTCTGTCTGGGCGATGGACAGGCTGTCGCGCAGGCGCGCGTCGTCCACATCCATATCCAGCAGGCCGCCGATGACAGCGCGGTCGGTGCCGTGGCCCTGCCATGTTTTGGCAAACGAGCCGTGAAAGCCGACCGTCGCGCGGATCGGCATCTCGCCGAGTAACCGCCTCGCCACCCGGCCAATGCGCGCCGCGCCTGCCGTGTGCGAGCTTGATGGCCCGATCATCACCGGGCCGATAATCTCAAATAAATCCATATGCCCTCCCGCATGTTTCTATGGTTCCATTTTTCGGCACGCTTCATGCCTTTCCTTCTCTAATCTACCTCTAATCCGCATTGCCTTGACAAAAATGCGGCAAAATGACACAATGACGCAACCAAGGAGGATTGGAAATGGATTGGCAATGGATCGTCGGCCCCGCTGTGGGCAGCGTGATCGGATATATCACCAACGATATTGCGGTGCGGATGCTATTTCGCCCGCATGAGGAGAAGCGGATTTTCGGCCGCCGCGTGCCATTCACCCCGGGCCTGATCCCCAAGGAGCGCTCGCGTTTGGCTCGTGCCATCCGCGACGTGCTCTCCCAGGAGCTGCTCAGCCCGCAGGTAATGGAGGAAGCACTGCTGTCCGAAAAGATGCTGGAGAAGGTTGGGCATGCGGCCGACCAGGCGATGGAAGGCATTCTGCAGGAGGAGCGCACGCCGCGCATGCTGCTGGAAGGCTTGTTCGGCGCAGAGACATTCGATACGTTCGAGACGGACACAAAGCGCGCCGTCGGCATCTTCCTGATGGAAAAGATATTGGAGAGCGGCATCGAAAAGACCGCCGCGGCGGTCGTTGTAGCCGAAGCGAAGAAGAAGGTGCAAAGCTCCGCCGCGGCGGTGCTCACGATATTTTGGGATGACAAACGCAGCGTCTCCATGGAGGAGAAGCTTGCCCAAAGTATCCGCGAGATGCTGGCTACGCACGGTCCACAGGTGATCGACGACATGATCGAAGACGCGATACACAGCGGCATCGACGTGCCCATTGGCGTGCTCGTTGCGCGTTATGGGGACAAAATGGGCGATGTGCGCGGCTTTCTGATGAAACAGTACACAGCACTTATCCAAAAGGGCCTACCCATCGCGCTGGGCGCGCTGGACCTAGGCACCATCGTGGAGGACAAGCTAAACAACCTGAACATGGCCGAGCTCGAAGAGCTGATCATGCAGGTAATGAAAAAAGAACTACGGGCCATCGTGTGGCTCGGAGCGCTGCTGGGCGCCGTTATGGGCGTGGTGACGGCGTTCTTTTGAGGTGACGGAGAGGGACGGGAAGGAACGGGGGACGGAAGGGGACTCATTCCCCATGACCCCAGCCAGGAGGCAAGCCACCTGGTCCTCCGACAAGTCGCCAGCCAGCGGGATGGATTCAGCAATGAGGTAATACCCCTACCCGCCGTGAGGCGAAATGTTGGGTTTCCAAAGGGCAAGGCCCTTTGGTGGGCCACGCCAAGGGGCAAAGCCCCTTGGCGTATTCCCCGCTCCATCACGTTCGTTCTTCTTTACACTTTTCCCAACTTAACAATCGCCTGTGAAACCATGCCGCCTGCATCTGCTAATGCTTGGCGGCATATGTCCGCGCCTTTTCCAGTTGCGTGCTGAACGATGGCCGTTTTCGGCTCGTTGTTGCATGTGGCGAGCATCGCTTCGGCTTCCTCTCGCGGGGTGTCGGTGGCCAGCATCACGATGCGGACAACACGGTCGCGCAGCTTCGCGTTGGTGGCGCGCACGTCGACCATCAGGTTTCCATATGCCTTGCCAAGGCGCACCATGGTGCCTGTAGTCAGCATGTTCAGCACCATTTTGGTGGCGGTGCCGGCTTTTAGCCGGGTGGAGCCGGAGAGAATTTCCGCGCCCGTGGGCGCTTCGATGGCGATCTCCGCTTCCGCAGACATTGGCGCACCTTTGTTGCAGGCAACGGATACGGCGAGCGCACCCAGTATCCTGGCGTAGCGCAGGCCGCCGATGCAGTATGGCGCGTAGCCGCTGGCGCTGATGGCCACCAGTGCGTCTCCCGCGCAGAAACCGCGCGCGGCAAGGTCGTGCGCGGCAGCGCCAATATCGTCCTCAGCGCCCTCAATGGCGTTGCGGAGCGCGTCGTCGCCGCCAGCCATCACGCCCTGCACCAGGTCGGGTGACACGCCGAACGTCGGCGGGCATTCTGATGCGTCCAGCACGCCAAGCCGCCCACTGGTGCCTGCTCCAATATAGAATAACCGGCCGCTTGAGGCCAGCCGGGCGGAAATGGCCTCGATGGCTTTTGCAATCTCAGGCAATGCCCGCTCCACGGCCTCCGCGGCCTCGCGGTCAAAGCGGTTCATGAGTGCCGCAAATTCCAGCGGGGTGAGCGTGTCCAGTGAGCTGCTGCGCGCATCCGCCTGCTCGGTGCCGAGCGAAGCAAGTATTTTTGTATCTGGCATGGATGAATCAAAGCCCCTTTCCTTTGCTGTAGTGTAGCACAGATGCGCTGTTTGGGCAAAGGGGCGCTGGAAACTTTTTCCCGTCATGCGCGTCTAATGGGTATCAACAAAGGAGGCGACGCATATGAGGCGTGTAGGCGTTCTGGTCACAGTTATAATGGGACTTTTGATGATTTTTGCAGCCGTTTCCGCGCAGGCGGGTTCATACCCGTTGGCGCTGATTGAGAACACCAAGGACCCGTATCAGGTTCACCTGCGCAAGGGTGCGGGCACTAGCACGGATTCGTTGGGCCTGTATTACAGCGGCACGCAGGTGGTGGTTAACAATTCCACCGGCGATTGGTGGCAGGTGGAGATTGGCGGACGTCAGGGCTATATCCAGGCAAAATTCCTGGTATCCAACGGTGACCAGGGTATGCCGGGCAATGCGCAGGTGTATGATGCGCGGCCCTCCGGTTTTGTCAGCAACCCCAATCCCGCCGATCGGCTGCATCTGCGCGCCCAGCCATCGGAAACCGCCACGTCCTACGGCAAGCATTACAACGGTACCCAGGTGCAGATACTGGGCGTCGTGGGGGATTGGTATCATGTGAGCGTCGAAGGCAGCACTGGCTTTATGATGTCCAAATTTATCCAGAAGGGCGGCTCCACAGCGGGCTCCATCGGCATCGCGATGGACATCGCTACGCCCAACAACCCCAACCCCGCCGACCGGCTGCACCTACGCAAGGAGGCCAAGGACGGTGCGGTGTCGCTGGGCAAGTACTATAACGGCGTCATGCTTGAAGTACTGCGCTACGAATCCGATACTTGGGCGTTGGTACGGATTGGGGATATAGTGGGCTTCATGCAGAAGAAATACCTTGCGTTTGGCGCGAATGTCAGCAACGTGGCGTCTGCAATTCCCACAATGACCGTCTATGGCGCGACCGCCAAAGAGCCGGGCATCCGCGAGGTAACCAACGAAAAGGCCACGCCTGTCTGCTTCCTGTCAAACGAGACGCCCGTGCAGATATGGGGCATTTTGGACGACGGCTGGTACCACGTGTACACAGACGTAGGCGGCTTCAATGGCTATATGCAGGGGAAGTATCTGAAGTAATCAGCTCCAGAGCAGCCAGATCAGCACATACCCGGTGATCACGGCGGTCAGCGTGAAGGGCACGCTCATGCGCATGAACTGTCCTGTGCTGACCTCATGGCCATCCTTGCGCAGAATGCCCAGTGCGGTGATGTTGGCCGATGCGCCGATGGGCGTCAGGTTGCCGCCGAGCGTCGCGCCTGATAGAAGGCCGAAGTACAGCAGGTACGGCGATACGCCGGTCATCTGCGCGATGCCCGCGACAACCGGCAGCATCGTGGCGATGTAGGGAATGTTGTCGATGAACGCGGAGAGCAGCACCGACACCCAGACGATCAGCGTGTAGATCAGGAAGATGTTGCCGCCGCCGATGCGGACGAATGTTTGGCTGATGTTGTCGATGAGACCGGACTCGGTCAGCCCGCCGACAACCACGAACAACCCCGCCAGCAGCAGCAGCGTAAAGAAATCAATCTCGCCCAGCGCGCGGGCAAAAACCTTCGCGTCGCGCGTTTTGATGAACTCACGAAGGATACCTATGGCAAACAGCGCCATGCAGATCAGGCCATTGGTGATCTCGGGCTTTTGATCCGCCGGGATGAACGAGGCGAGGATCAGCAGCGCAATGGTGCCTAGCAGGAGGACAGTGGGGAAGTAGTCATCCACTGTCTCCCGTTGCTGGGCATCAATGCGCTGGTCCATATCGCGGAAAACAAAGAGTAGCACGAGCGTGGCCGCTATCGCGCTGATCTGCACCACGAAGAACATGCCCATCCGTCCCTGGAACCAGATAAAGTCAAGAAAGTCCATGCCGGCCTGCCCGCCCAGCAGAATGGATGTCGTATCGCCCACCAGCGTCGCCGCGCCCTGTAGGTTGGAGGCAATCGCGATGGCGACGATCGACGGCACCGGCGATATCTTGAGCTTCTTTGAAATGTTCAGCGCCACCGGCGCGACCATCAAGACGGTGGCGACATTGTCCACAAATGCCGATATGATGCCCGCGAACAGCGACAGCGCGATGACCGCCCACTTGACGCTGGGCGTTTTTTCAATGATCAGATCGCCGAGAAGTGCGGGCATTCGTGACTCGATGAAAAGCCAAATGATGCCCATCGTACCCGCGATCATCAGGATCACGTTCCAGTTGACGATGGAAAGCACCTTGTCCCCGGGCACAATGCCCAGCGCGACGAACAGTATCGCCGAGCCAAACGCCACATACGCCCGCAGCTTTGGCAGGATTAGCAGCAGCACATACGTGAGGATGAACAGCACCAGCGCGATGGTTTGCGCTCCGCCCTCCATGCAAATACCCCTTTACCCATTATTTTGTTATGGTTACTATTGTATGGGTAGATAAAGAAGTTATGCGGCTTGTCAACCCATTTCCGCAATGAGCGCGTCTAGCTCCGCAAAGTCGTGCGCGACCGGGCCGTCCCACAGCTCCGGCACCCTATACGGCGCGGGCATGGGCCTGCGCATCTGCACGCACGGCATACCGATCGCCTTCGCTCCGGCCAGCTTGGACGGATAGTCGTCGACGAACACCGCCTCCTCGGGCTGGGCGCCGAGCTTTGCCAGCGTGGACTGGTAGATGCGCGCGTCGGGCTTGAGCACGCCTAGGTTGCAGGAGAATGTCGCACCGTCGATCAGGTCCATGACGCCGAGCTTTGCAATGATGCGGCGCGTGGACGGCGGTGCGTCGGAGACGATACCGAGCTTGTACCGGCCGCGCCATGCGGCAAGGCTGGGCAGCACATCGTCATAGAGGGTGTAGCGATCGTCATCATAGGTTTGGATGGCGGCCAGCCTTTTGATCGCTTCGGGAGGAAGCGCCATGCCCATATCGCCCATGACATACCCGTAGAACTGTTCGAACATCGCGCACTCTTCTTCGTCGGTGTCCATGCGGTGTCCGTCGGGAATCAGGTGGGCGTGGTTTGCGCGGACGCGGCGGTAATCATCCATTTTGGTTGCGATGAAGTCACCGCCTAATACATTCACATACGCGGGGGCAAGCAGCCAGTCGCCGGTCACCGGGGCCACCAGCACCCCGCCACAGTCGAGCACAATTGCCTTGATCATCATCTGCACCTCCAACAATATGCACTATCATACCGCACACACGCATAGATAACAAGTATTGCGATTGCAAGGGAGAGCCCAATGTGATAAGGTATAATTGTCATTAGCGGTAAGGAGGAAATCATGAAGAGAATCGGCGGGGCAGTTTTGGCTGTCATGGTTTTAGTCGTGTGCATAGGCGCAAACGCGGAGCTTGATCCTTACGCCGCCACGTTAGACTGGGGCGAGCGAAGCATCCTGGGTTATCTGCTCAGTCTGGATATGGGCGTGGAAAAGGGAGAGGACGGCTATCCTTGGTATGACGGCCGCCCGCTGCAGGGTATCTATGACCCGATATCTAACACATGCTTTGAACAGCCGCGGTACAACCCAGAGACGGGGGATGCGGACTTTGCAAATATGCCGGATGACACCGTCTATCTGGCGGCTGTTCTGGTGGATGGGCAGCACACGGGGTTTGTGGAGATTGGCAGGGAGATATATGAAGCAATCCAAGTGATTGACCGGGATGGACTGGAGGAGACATACGCCGGATTTGGCTATGTGGACGGCGAGTATTTCGGCGATCAGGTGACGGGGATGGTTGATCAAGCGGGCGGCAGAATGCATTTCTACAACCGTGGCAATCAGGAACCGGGCAGCGGTCTCTACCTGCTGGCAACGTACGAATATGGCGTAATGACAGGCTTTGAGGAAATTTCCCGGGAGCGCTTTTTGAAGCTTATGCCGGGGAGCTATGTTAGCCTTGCCGGGGGAGATGTATACCATTGGTCCAATGTATGTTCCTCAATCCCGGAAGAAGAGCGCGAGTTCTACTTTGCCAACTTTGGCATGCTGGGCAATCCGGATATCCCGCCGTGTCCGGTGTGCATTCCCGTGGAGAGATAAAGCCTTCTACTTTTAAGGTGACAACGGAATGGGCAAAATATGCTCGTTCCGTTATTTTTTTGCCAAAGCTGCTTGACATTGCGGACAGGACACTTTATACTACAACCGGTAAAAACATATCGATAAGATTTTATCGATAAACCTGCGGAGGATGGACAAGGAAGGAGGTATGCGCATGGCGATGAACGCTTCGATGGCCCGCCTGCCCAAGTACCTTGCCTACCTGAAAATCCGCCAGAAACAGGGAGAGGCCACCATTTCTTCCACAAAGATCGCGGAGGATCTGCACCTCAACCCCGTGCAGGTGCGCAAGGACCTGGCGATGGCCTCGCACGCGGGCAGGCCGAAGACCGGCTACCCGCTGGGTACGCTCATTGACGACCTGGAGCGCTTCCTGGGCTTTTCCAATGTCAGCGAGGCGTTCCTGGTGGGTGCGGGCAGGCTGGGGCGTGCGCTGCTCTATTACGATCAGTTTGCCGAACTTGGCCTGAGTATCCTGGCGGCGTTTGATACCGATCCTACTGTGCAGGGGTTTGAGCTGGCGGGCAAGCCGGTGTTTCCCCTGGAGAAGCTGCCGGACCTCGCGCGCCGGATGCAGATGCGGATTGGCATCCTGACGGTGCCCACCGTCGCCGCGCAGGAGGTTGCAGAGCTGATGGTGGCAGGCGGAATCCGCGCCATATGGAACTTCACCAGCGCGCACCTGACGGTTCCGGAGGGAATCGTCGTGCAAAACGAGAGCATGGCCGCATCCTTCGCGATGCTTTCCAATAAATTATCCGCCCTATTACGAAACGAAGCCCAAGAAGGAGGAACCCCATGAACACCATGACCGGCAAGTTCGACAAGGTCTGCCAGATCCTCGACAAGTATGACCATAACCCGCAGCGGCTGATCGCCATCCTGCAGGAGATGCAGGCCGAGTACAGCTACCTGCCCGAGGAGATTATGATCTTCGTCGCCACGGCGCTGAAGATTTCCCCGGCGACAGTGTACGGCGTTGCCACATTCTACTCGCATTTCACCCTCTCGCCCAAGGGCAAGCACATCCTGCGCCTTTGCGACGGCACCGCCTGCCACGTCAAGAAGTCCGAGGACCTCATTGTCGCGCTGCGCAAGGAGCTGGGGCTTTCGGAAGAAAAGGTGACCACGGACGACGGGCTGTTCACGCTGGAAACTGTGGCGTGCCTGGGCGCGTGCGGCCTGGCGCCGGTGCTGGTGGTTGGGGAAGCGGTGCACGGGCTGATGACGCCGGACAAGGCGGTCGAGCTGGTCCGTGAGATCATGAAGAACGAAGGAGGCGCTCAGGAATGAGGCTGTCGCTGGAAGAGCATGCCGAGGTTTTCACCTCGAAGATGGATGAATACAAGGCGCGCATCATGATATGCGCGGGCACCGGCTGCATGGCCAATGGATCGATGGACGTGTTTCACCGCTTTCAGGAGGTCATCCGCGCGCGGAAGCTGTCCGTATCGGTACAGCTGGACCACGCGGATACCGACTACGTCCTCTCCCGCAGCGGTTGCCAGGGCTTCTGCCAGATGGGTCCGCTGGTGACCATCTATCCCGAGGGTATCTTCTACACGAAAGTCAAGGCCGATGATGTCGAGGAGATCGTTGACAAGACGCTGATCCGCGGCGAGATCGTCGAGCGTCTCTCTTATATGGACCAGGAGACCAAGGAACACGTCGCGCATGTGCACGAGGTGCCGTTCTACAAGCGCCAGAGCCGCACGGTGCTGGCCGATTGCGGTCACATCGACGCGCTGGATATCGACGAGTATATCGCCCATGGCGGGTATGAGATGGCCGAAAAGGCCGCCACGCAGATGACCGACGCGGAAATCTGCAAGGAAATCCTCGCCAGCGGCCTGCGCGGTCGCGGGGGCGGCGGATTCCCCACTGGCCGCAAGTGGGAACTGACCCGCGTGCAGCCCGGTCCCAAGAAGTATGTCATCTGCAACGGCGACGAGGGTGACCCCGGCGCGTTCATGGACCGCAGCGTGATGGAGGGCAACCCGCACTGCGTGCTTGAGGGCATGACGATCGCTGCGCTGGCGATTGGCGCGGACGAGGGCTATGTCTACGTCCGTACCGAGTACCCGCTGGCCGTGGAGCGCATCCGTGCCGCGGTGGAGGATGCCCGCCGCAACGGCTTCCTGGGCAAGAACATCTTCGATACAGATAAGAGTTTCGATATCCATGTGATGGAAGGCGCGGGCGCGTTCGTCTGCGGCGAGGAGACGGCGCTGATGGCGTCCATCGAAGGCAAGCGCGGCATGCCCAGCCCCAAGCCGCCGTTCCCGGCGCAGAGCGGCCTGTTCGGCAAGCCCACCTGCATCAACAACGTGGAGACACTGGCGTCCGTGGCGCTGGTGATGCGCATGGGACCGGAGGCGTATGCCAAGCTAGGCACGGAAACCTCCAAGGGCACCAAGACGTTTGCACTCACCGGCCATGTCGTCAATACGGGCCTCATCGAAGTACCGTTTGGCGCGACGCTGCGCCAGATCGTCGATGATATCGGCGGCGGCGTGACGGACGACGACGGCACGGTGCGCCACGCGGCGTTCAAGGCCGTGCAGATCGGCGGCCCCTCCGGCGGGTGCCTGACGAAAGAGCACCTGGACATGCCGCTGGACTATGAGAACCTGCAAAAGGTCGGCGCGATGGTCGGCTCCGGCGGTCTCGTGGTGATGAACGAAGAGACCTGCATGGTGCAAATTGCCAGATTTTTCATGCAGTTTACGCAGAACGAATCCTGCGGCAAGTGCGTCGTATGCCGCGAGGGCACCAAGCAGATGCTCGCGCTGCTGGACGACATCCTGGAAGGGCGCGCGGATGAGACGACGATCCCGCTGCTGGAGGAACTCTCCGGCGCGATCAAGGTCGGTTCCCTCTGCGGGCTGGGCAAGACCGCGCCAAACCCGGTGCTTTCCACGCTCAAATACTTCCGCGACGAGTATGACGCACACGTGCTGGAAAAGCGCTGCCCCACGGGCCGCTGCAAGGCGCTGGCAAATTATGTAATTGACGACGCGGCCTGCAAGCGCTGCTCGCTGTGCATGCGCAAGTGCCCGGTGAACGCCATTTCCGGCGATCGGGAGCATGGTTTCGTCATTGACGCGAAAACCTGTATCAAGTGCGGCGCGTGCGCCGCGGCCTGCAAGTTTAACGCGATTGCCGTAAAGTGAGGGAACTGAGATGAAAACGAATCCGATCGTACATGTAGATAACATTGCCGTGCCGGTAAACGGCGAGCGCAACCTCCTGGAGGTTGTCCGCAAGGCGCACATTGACCTGCCGACATTCTGCTACCATTCTGACATCAGCGTCTACGGCGCGTGCCGCATGTGCATGGTCGAGGTGCAGGGGCGTGGACTGGTGCCCGCCTGCTCCACTCCGCCGGAGGACGGCATGGTGGTGAGCACCAACACCAAACAGATCCGCGACCTGCGCAAGGTCATCGTCGAGCTGATGCTGGCCAACCACGATTCCAACTGCACCACCTGCCCCAAATCCGGCGAGTGCAAGCTGCAGCGCATCGCGGGCCAGCTGGGCATCCGCAAAGTGCGGTTCAAAAAGACGATGAAGGACCTGCCGCTGGATCTGTCCAGCGACGCCATCCAGCGCGATTCCAACAAGTGCGTGCTCTGCGGCGACTGCGTGCGCGTTTGCAGCGAGATTCAGTCCGTCGGCGCGCTGGACTTTGCCCACCGCGGCGCGAACGCCCGCGTGCTCCCGTGCTTCGGCAAGGGGCTGGGAGACGTGGAATGCGTCAACTGCGGCCAGTGCGTGAAGGTGTGCCCGGTCGGCGCGCTGACGCCCAAGTCGCAGGTGGAGAATGCCTGGAGGGCCGTGCACAACCCGGCAAAGACCGTGGTGGTTGCGATTGCCCCGGCCGTCCGCGTGGCGGTTGGCGAGGCGTTCGGCTTTAAGCCCGGCGAAACCACCAGCGGTCAGATCGTCGCGTCGCTGCGGCTGATGGGCTTTGACAAGGTGTTTGATACGTCGTTTGCCGCCGATATGACGGTCATTGAGGAAGCGAACGAGTTCCTGGAGCGGTTTGAGCATGGCCAGAACCTGCCGCAGTTCACGTCCTGCTGTCCGGCGTGGGTGAAGTTTGCCGAGCAGTACTACCCGGAGATGCTGCCGGGCCTGTCCACGTGCAAGTCGCCGCAGCAGATGTTCGGCTCCGCGTGCAAGGAAGTGCTGTCCAAGGAGCTGGGCAAGTCCCGTGAGGACATCGTCGTCGTATCGATCATGCCCTGCACCGCGAAGAAGTTCGAGGCCAAGCGCCCTGAAATGGCCGTTGAGGGCAACCCGGATGTTGACATCGTGCTGACCAGCCAGGAGTTCATCCAGATGATCCAGGAGAGCGGCATTGAGTTTGGGAGCCTCGACCCCGAATCATTCGACATGCCGTTCGGCTTCAAGACCGGCGCGGGCGTCATCTTCGGCGCTTCCGGCGGCGTCAGCGAGGCTGTGCTGCGCTACGCGGCGGGCAAGCTGGGCGTGCCGGGCGAGTTTAAGCAGCTGCGCGGCGAAGGCGGCGTACGCACCACCGAGGTACAGGTAGGCGACGCGACGCTGAAGCTGGCGGTCGTCAGCGGCCTGGCGAACGCGCGCGCGCTGATGGACAAAATCCGTGGCGGCGAGGCGAACTATGACCTGATCGAGGTGATGGCGTGCTGCGGCGGCTGCGTCAACGGCGGCGGCCAGCCGGTGCACGAGCACGGCGATACGATCCAGAAGCGCACCAAGGGCCTCTTTGACAACGATAAGATGCTGCAGTTCCACCGCTCGCAGGACAACCCGCACCTGCGTAAGCTCTATGACGAGCACCTGGTGGGCCACCGCGCGCACGATCTGCTGCATACCCACTACAAGAACCGCAAGCGCATTGACAACGAGGACATCCAGCTCTCCGAGGCTGAGCCGGTAGGCGACGCGCTCCCGGTAACCGTGTGCTTCGGCACCAGCTGCTTCCTGCGCGGCGCGCAGAAGCTCTACACCGCGCTGACCGAGCATGTCGCCAGCCACGGCCTCAATGCCCGCGTGACGTTCAAAGCGACCTTCTGCCAGGAACGCTGCCAGAAGGGCCCGGTTCTGATGGTAGGCGACGAGACGATCACGCACTGCACGCTGGCCAAAGCCACGGCGGCGCTGGAGAGGCATTTGAGTTTGGTGAAGTGAGCAGGGGGAACGGAGGAACGCCAGGGGGCTCTGCCCCCTGGACCCCCGGGAAGGGAGTTGCCCTTTCCAAACCCAATGTTTCGCCTCACGGCGGGTATGGAATTTTGCATTTGCATAGAACATAACCCGCCCGCAGGCGAAATGTCGGAGGTCCAGGGGAACCTGAACCGCATTCCGCCAGTGGCGGAATCAAATGCGGTGAAGGTTGGTTTTCCTACAGAGCGATGCGTAGCAGCGCGACAATAGGAAAACCCGGGCAGATGCCTCCTGGCAGGGGGCCTGGGGGACAGCGTCCCCCA
>JAVBQK010000130.1:0-13505 GCA_031549105.1 Eubacteriales bacterium | reverse complement strand
GGCAGAGGCGCTGGAAAAGCTGTTCGCAGCCGCGGAGGATAGCGGGCATGCGCTGTACGCCGTGTCCGGCTATCGATCCTATTTGCTGCAGAAGACCATCTTCCAGCGAAAGGTGGGCGAGGTCGGCGAAAAGGCCGCGATGCGCACCGTGGCCCCGCCGGGCACGTCCGAGCACCAGCTGGGCCTAGCGATGGATATCAATGGGGAAACGACCTTGCATGCAGGCTTGGTGACAACCTTTGGTGAAACGCCGGAGGGGGAGTGGGTGCACAAAAACGCGCATCGCTTTGGTTTTATCATCCGCTATCCCAAAGGTGCGACGGATATCACTGGTTATGCCTACGAGCCCTGGCACCTGCGCTATATCGGCAAGCATGCCGCTACCGAAGTTTATTCGCTGGGCATCACATTTGAAGAGTACCATGAGCTGCTGCAGAAGCGGCGGGTGGATGCCTGGATACACGATACGGAGGAACCATGAAGTTTATCGCACGAATGCTAACCTTGTTGCTAGTTCTTTCGATTGGCGCTCCGGCGCTGGCAGAGGAGACCTTCTTCACATTTGGCTCCCCGCAGGCACCGCCGGCCACGATGGACACAGTGGTTCAGGACCCAGAGTGGACATACCCCATTTCCCGGGAAATACTGCTGGACCCGGACGATGTCATCCGGCTGGTGAACAAGGAAAACTTGCTGGAGAAATCGTATCCGGATGCCAGCACACTGGTGAACGCTACCGTCTCCAAGACATCGTCCAGCAAGATGCAGGTACGCGAAATTGCCCACGAGGCGATGGTCACCATGTTTGCGGCGGCGAAGGATGAGGGCATCAAGCTGTACCTGGAATCCGCCTACCGCGCCTACAGCACGCAGGCGACCATCTATGAAAACCGGCTCAAGAAGAACAACGGCAAGGACGACGGCTACGTGCAAAAGCCCGGCGCGTCCGAGCATCAGACCGGCCTGGGTGTGGACATCCTCAGCTGGGCCTGGCGGGATTCGGCGATGAACGAGAAGTTCGCGCAGACGCAGGAGGCCCAGTGGATGGCTGCCAACTGCGCCCGCTTCGGCTTCATCATCCGCTATCCCAAGGACAAAGAGGAGATCACCGGCATCAAGTATGAGCCGTGGCATCTGCGCTACGTTGGGGTAGAGGTTGCGACCTATATGACCGAAAACAACCTGTGCCTGGAGGAGTTCACCGCGCAATACCGCGCGGCGCTGGCAGACTACGACTACCAGCTGCAGCACCCTGTCACGCTGGTTATGGATTCGATGACGATTGGCGATTGATCCGGAAAGGAACCGCAGATGATGATTGGTTTTATTGGAGCAGGCAACATGGCGACGGCGCTGATCCAGGGAATGATCGGCGGGGGAATGGAAGCGTCTGCAATCGGCGCGTATGATGTGAGCACCGCGCGCATGGACGCAATGCGCGCCATCGGAGTCAAAACCTTCGCAAACGCAGTGGAGCTGGCTGATGCCTGTGACATGACGGTGCTTGCCGTGAAACCCAAAGACACGGCGGCATTGCTGAGCGTGCTGAACGGGCAGGCGGAGGTGCTGGATGTGCTGTCCATCGTCACCGGCTGGACGCAGAAGATGCTGGAGGCGGCGCTGCCGAAGGCTCGCGGCATTGCCCGCTGCATGCCCAATACACCCGCGCTGGTGCGGGAAGGGGTCATCGCGCTGGCATCCAATCACTCGTTGACATGGGACCGCTTTGATTGGCTGCAGAATGCTCTGGCGTCCTGTGGGCGCACAGTCGTGGTAACGGAAAACCTGTTCGACGCTGTGACCGGCGTCAGCGGCAGCGGGCCTGCCTATGTGTATGTCTTTATTGAGGCGCTGGCGGACGCGGGCGTTCGGCAGGGCCTGGCGCGCGACACGGCGTATACGCTGGCGGCCCAGACGCTGCTGGGCGCGGCGAAGATGGTGCTGGAAACTGGGGAACACCCCGGCGCGCTGAAAGATGCAGTTTGTTCGCCCGGCGGCACCACGATCGAGGCGATCTATGCGCTGGAGAAGGCCGGACTTCGCGGCGCGGTGATGGACGCCGTGGACGCGTGCGTGCAAAAGGCCGCAAAGATGGGCAAATAAGGAGCGACATTTTGTGAAGGAAATAACAATCTATACCGACGGCGCGTGCTCCGGGAATCCTGGGCCGGGCGGTTGGGCAGCGGTGTTGCGCTATGGCGAGCATGTCCGAGAGATGAGTGGATTTGTCGCTGGAACGACGAACAACCGGATGGAGATTATGGCGGCGCTCGAAGGTCTGAGCGCGCTGAAACAACCCTGCAAGGTGACGGTTTGCTCGGATTCGGCGTACCTGGTCAACGCGTTTGAAAAGGGCTGGCGGGATAACTGGCGGATGAACGGGTGGAAAACCTCCACAAAGCAGCCGGTGGAAAACCAGGACCTGTGGATGATCCTGCTGATGTCGATTAAGAAGCACGGACACGACGTGCGCTTTGTGAAAGTGCCGGGTCACGCCGACGATGTGGACAACAACCGGTGCGATGAGTTGGCCCGTGCGGCCATTAAGGAGGGCCTGAAAGAGCTCTCTGAGGCCGAATAGGGGGTTTAGAGTGCCATCCACATCTATTCGTTAAAGGCATCTTTAACGAATAGATGTGGGCTATTTTGACCCTGGAGGAGGATTTTCATGCCACAGCCGCCCAGCTATGCCAAATCGGCCGCACAGCGCCATACCATCATGATCCGCGAACAGCTGCGCGAAATGCCGCGCATCGTTGGCGACTTTATTTTGTCGCTCGAAGATCAATCTTCCACGCTGACGCGGCTTGCTTATCTGCATGACCTGCGCGTGTTCTTCGATTATCTGCAGCGCGAGATTACTCGCTTCGCTGACAAGGCGCGCGTAGACTTCACGCCGGACGATATCCGTATGATCACGCTCGGCGATCTGCAGCGCTATCCCAGCTACCTGACCCTCTATTTCAAGGCCGATGATCCCGATCAGCCGCTGGAAAACGCCGAACAAGGCAAGATGCGCAAGCTCTGCTCGCTTCGCTCGTTTTATAATTATTTATTTGAGAATAAATATATTGAAGGGAATCTGGCGTCCCTTGTGCCGCTGCCCAAGTTGCACGAAAAGCCCATTTTGCGCCTGGAACCGGATGAAATCGCCCGCATGCTGGACCTGGCAGAAAGCGGCGAGGCATTCGCGGATCGACAAAAAAAGTACACCGAGCACACGCGGGCGCGCGATGTAGCCATCCTAACGCTGCTGCTGGGTACCGGCATCCGCGTAAGCGAATGCGTCGGGCTGGATCTGGGCGACTTAAACTTTGAAGAGAATGCCTTCCTGATCACCCGCAAGGGCGGAAAGCAGATGATTCTCTACTTTTCCGATGAGGTGGCTGACGCGCTCAAGCGCTATATCAAGGAGCGAAATGAGGTCGTCACGCTGGAAGGCCATGAGGAGGCGCTGTTCCTGTCGTTGCAGCGGCGGCGCATTACCCAGCGCGCCATCGAGAATCTGGTCAAAAAGCATGCTGCCGTCGCCGCGCCGCTTAAGCGCAAGATCAGCCCACACAAGCTGCGCAGCACCTACGGCACCGAATTGTACCGCAGCACCGGCGACATTTACCTGGTCGCCGATGTGCTGGGCCACGCCGATGTAAACACCACGCGCAAGCACTACGCCGCAATGAGCGAAGAAAACCGCCGCAGTGCGGCACGGGCTGTGAAACTGCGCGACGATTAAACGTCTGGCGGCGCTTCGCCGTCAAGCGATTCATCGGGCGTTAGCACCCCGTCGATCCGAATGCCCATGTACTCGGCATCCGTCTTTACGCATCGCATACAGTTATCGCACGTTTTCTCTGGATCCAGGTCACAACGGTCGCATTCGCCGCACTCAATGCAGGCCCGGTCATAAAGAATGCAGTCCTTGGGATGAGCCATAGCGTAACGCCTCCCTCTTCTTCCTCAAACATTCGCATAAAATAGCGAACAAATGTTTCGTTTTGCCTTGTATTGCCCACTTTTGCATGGTATAATAGAGAAAACCGGTCGCGAGGTGAAGACAATGCGAAGACCACGGGGCGATAATCAAGCCAAAATACTCGCCTTTATTAAGCAGGAAATTCAAGATAAGGGCTATCCCCCATCCGTCCGTGAGATTTGCGACGCGGTTGGGCTAAAATCCACATCCACCGTGCATGGGCATCTCACGCGTCTGGAGAAAAAAGGACTCCTGCACCGCGATACCATGAAGCCGCGCGCCATTGAGGTGCTAGGTGATCCGGCGTTCAACCGGCACGCCGCTGTCCCCATCCCGCTCGTCGGCAAGGTGGCTGCTGGCGAACCCATTACCGCACTGGAAGACATTTCCGAGCAGATGATGCTGCCGGCCGAACTGATCGGCGATGGCGAGCACTTCATCCTGACGGTGCAGGGCTCCAGCATGATCAATGTCGGCATCCACGACGGGGATTATATCGTCATCAGGAGCCAGGCAACTGCCAACAACGGCGAAATCGTCGTGGCCATGGTGGAGGATGAAGCAACCGTCAAGCGCTTTTACCGGGAAAAGGGCCATTTCCGCCTTCAGCCGGAGAACGACGCGATGGAACCGATTATCGTGCAGGATGTCGTCATCCTGGGCAAGGTGGTTGCGCTGCTGCGCCGCTTGTAAAGGATTACACCTGGCGCACCGCGCGCAGTGCTTCCCCCACCGCAACCCGGCAGTGCGCGTAGGTGAGCCCTCCCTGCCAATACGCGATATACGGCGGGCGGATTGGTGCGTCGGCGCTCAGTTCGATCGATGCGCCGGAGACGAATGTCCCGGCCGCCATGATCACCTGATGCTGATAGCCCGGCATGTCCCATGGCTCTGGCAGCGCGTAGCTGTCCACTGGTGACGCGGCCTGCACGGCTTGGCAAAATGCGATCAGTCGCTCCGCTGTTTCCAGGCGAACAGCCTGGATGATGTCGCCGCGCGGCGCATTATAGGCCGGATGAACGGCAAAGCCTTCCTCCTCGAACACGCGCGCCGCCAGCGACGCGCCCATCAGCGCCTGGCATACTGTGTGCGGCGCAAGAAACAACCCCTGGAAAAACGGCTGATAGCTCGCCGCATAGGAACCGACTTCCGCGCCGATTCCTGGTGAGGTTAGCCGGGTTGCCACCCGTTCGATTGCCGATGCGCGCCCGGCGATGTATCCGCCCGTCGGCGCGAGTCCACCGCCCGGGTTCTTGATCAGCGAGCCGACGAGCACATCCGCCCCAACGGACGAAGGTTCCGCCTCACATGTGAACTCCCCATAACAATTGTCAACCAGCACAACTGTGTGCGGATTCGCCGCATGCACAGCCTTGCATACCTGCCCGATTGCTGCTAGGCTCAGCGTGGGCCTCCAGGCATAGCCCCGTGAGCGCTGCACCAGCACCACGCGGGTTTCCGGCCTGATCGCCGCGACGATCGCGGGTAGGTCGATCTCCCCCGCCTCGGTCAGTTCGGCCTGGTCATAGGAAACACCCCATGACGCAAGCGAACCATCCACCGGCGTGGTGATGCCGATAACTTCATCCAGCGTATCATACGGCTTTCCGGCTGCGGACAATAGCCGCTCACCCGGACGAAGCAGGCCGAACAGCGCCACCGCCAGCGCGTGCGTGCCGGAGACAATCTGCGGCCTTACAAGCGCGGCTTCGCAGCCCAGCACATCAGCATAGACCTTTTCCAGCGCATCACGCCCGGTATCGCCATATCCGTAGCCCGTCGTCGGCGCAAAATGCTGTGCGCCGATGCGCGCCTCCTGCAGTGCGCGCAGCACGCGGGCAAAATTCACACGCTCCACGCGGGCAAACTCCGCCCAAACCGGCGCCAGATCCGCCTCCGCACGCTGCAAAACCGCCTCAATTCCCGGCATTTTTGTCTCCCCCTCTCCCCTCCCAAATTCGCGCTACCAGCATCGCGTGCAGCGCACTGGGATTGTCAAAGTCGGCCAGGTTCATCCATTCAATACGGCTATCGCGCCGCAGCCACGTCAGCTGCCGTTTGGCATACCGGCGCGAGTTCATCTTGATGGCCTCGACTGCCTCGGCCTGCGTACACCGCCCATCCAGCATCTCGACAATCTCCCTGTAGCCAATCGCCTGCAATGCCTGACACTCCCGGGGCAGACCACTTTGCAGCAGCGATCGCACCTCATCGATGAGACCGCGAGCCACCATGATGTCGACCCGTGCATTGATTCGCGCATAGAGCGCTTCGCGCGGCATCGTCAGCGCAAAGATACGCCAATCCTGGTCGGGTTCAGCCTCCCAATCGCTAATTGCTTCGGACATCGGCGTTCCTGTCGTCTCGAATATCTCCAGAGCGCGAATCACGCGGCGTGTGTTGTTCACATGCAGCCGCTCCGCACTTTCTGGATCAACTTTCGCCAAACGTATATGCAACGCTTCCGCGCCACCGGGCTGCTCCGCCTCCTGCTGCAAGCGCTCACGAACAGGGCTTGCGCCGCCCGCCTCGGCAAACCGCAGCGGATGGCTGACCGCTTGGAGATACAGCCCCGTGCCGCCGACAAAAGCGGGCAGGTTCCCTCGCGCGAGCACGCTTTCCATCGCGGCCAGTGCATCCCTCTGGTATTCGGCCACCGAGTATGCTGTCTCCGGCTCAACGATCGAAAGCATGTGATGCGGGATGCCGCCCATCTCTGCAGCTGAGGGTTTCGCCGTGCCAATGGAGAGCCGCCTGTAAATCTGCATCGAGTCCATCGAAATAGCTTCGCCCGAAAGGGCCGTGCAAACAGCGACCGCCGCATCGGTTTTACCCGTTGCGGTCGGCCCAACAATGGCGACGACGCGCGGTTTCTGCTTATTCCCTGCTTCGCTCATACGCTATACGATTCTCCGGAACCGCTTATCCAATTCGCTCTTGTCGATTCTAACCACCAGCGGTCGCCCATGCGGGCAGGTTGGCGGCGCGCCGGTCTCGCGCATCTGGCGGATCAACGCCTCAATCTCCGCGCGCGGCAACATGTCGCCCGCCTTGACGGCCTTTCGGCATGCAAGTTTGACGAGCACATCCCGCCGTTTCTGCTCTGTTGGCATGGTTCTGTATTCATTCAGGCTATCTGCCAGATCGCCAAAAAACGGTTTCAACTGCGGCACGCCCAAAATCATAGGTACTGCGCGCACTTGAATGGAGCGATCGCCGAAATCCTCAATATCGAACCCTGATGCCCGAAGGTCGTCGAGGCTTGTCATGATCGCCGCGTGCTCGCGGTGCGTCAACTGCACCACCTGCGGCGTAAGCAGCTGCTGTGATGCGGCATGCTGGTCAAGCGCCCTACAAAACCGCTCGTACAGGATGCGTTCATGCGCCGCGTGCTGGTCAATGATATAAAGCGCATCGCCCTGCTCGGCAAAGACGTATTCAAACCATGCTACCCCCAGGAGCTTCAGCGGAAGTTCCGCACCTTTCGGCTCGGCAAAGCTGGTCTGTTCAGCATTGACGACAGGCAGCACAGCAGGTGGCGGTACAAAAACCGCCGGTCGGTCGGGAATAGGCAGTGGCATAACCGCGGCATCCATCAATCGTACCGTCGGTCGGTCGGTCGGTTGCGAAAATATCACGGGATGCTCTGGCACACGCGGAGTAAGTGGTGCTTCGTCGCTTAGCCCATGCTGCGGCGCCGGTTGTATAGGCGCCGCAGCCTCTGGTGGCAAAGTCAGCTTTGGCGCAGCCTTCAGCGGTTCCACCTCAAACGCCGCACGGACAATCGATGTAATCCCCGCCATTAGTGCGCGCTCATCCTGAAAGCGCACCTCTAGCTTGTTGGGGTGCACGTTCACATCCACTGCCTCAAAGGGCATTGTCAGGTGAAGCGCGCAGACCGGGTATTTGCCTGTCATCACGCGCTCGTGGCACGCTTCTTCCAGTGCCTGCGAAAGGAACGCGTTGCGCACATAGCGCCCGTTGAGGATGAAGGTTTGCATTGCCCGGCTTCCGCGTGAGGCCTCCCCCACGCCGACAAAGCCGCTAAGCACGCACCCTGCCGCGCTGCCACGTACCTCGACCAACGACGCCAGCGCCTCCCGGCCCAGCACGCTGAACATCGCATCGCGCAGGTTCCCATTGCCGGGGCTGCGGTAAATTTGCCGCTCCGCATTCATCAGCCGAAACGAAATATCGGGCCGCGCAAGGATTAGCCGCATGATCAGGTCGGAAACCAGGCTGCTTTCGGTCGCGGGTTTCTTGAGAAACTTCTGCCTGGCCGGGGTGTTAAAAAAGAGATCGCGCACCGTAATAGATGTCCCCTCAGGGCTGGCGGCATCCTGGATGGATTCCATCACGCCGCCAGTGACGATCGCCTTGATGCCGGTCTCGCTCCCCGCCGCGCGCGTCACCATCTCCACCCGCGCGACTGCCGCAATGGACGCTAGCGCCTCCCCGCGAAATCCCAGCGTGTGGATCGCATCTAGCTCCTCGGCGGTGCGGAGCTTGCTCGTCGCATGGCGGACGAACGCCATGCGCACATCAGCCGGCGGAATGCCGCAGCCGTTGTCCGTCACGCGAAAGTACGTCATCCCACCTTCGCGTATCTCGACGGTGACCGCCGTCGCGCCCGCGTCGATACAGTTCTCCACCAGCTCCTTGATAGCAAACGCCGGGCGCTCCACGACCTCGCCGGCGGCGATCTTGCCAACCACCAGCGGGTCGAGCGCGCGGATGGCGTGCCGGTTGATCATACATTCCTCGCTTTCTCGCGCAGGGTGAAGAGCATGTTGAGCGCCTCCATCGGCGTCATGCTGTTGACATCCAGCCCGCGCAGCTCCTCCACCAGGCCCACGGCCTCAAAATCCGCAAAGCCAACCTGTTTATGGCGTTCCTGGCGGTGGTCCTCCAGGATGTTCGCGCCGATCGACGCCTGGCTGACATTGGCCGTCTCCAGCCGAGCCAAGATCTCCTGCGCGCGCGCCACCACCGGCTGCGGAACCCCAGCCAGCCGCGCGACATGGATGCCGAAGCTCTTATCCGCGCCTCCGCGCTCGATCCGCCGGAGGAAAATGATGTCCTCGCCGTGCTCCTTGACGGCAATTCGGAAATTGACCACACCGTCCAGCCGCCCTTCCAGCTCAGACAGCTCATGGTAATGCGTCGCGAAGAGCGTTTTCGCGCCCACCTCACTGCCGCAGATATGCTCCACCACCGCCCAGGCGATCGACAGGCCATCAAATGTGCTTGTCCCGCGGCCGATTTCGTCGAGGATCAGCAGCGAACGCCGGGTGGCGTTGCGCAAAATCTGCGCTGTCTCGCTCATTTCCACCAGGAAGGTCGACTGCCCGCTGGACAGGTCGTCCGATGCGCCGATGCGGGTGAAGATGCGGTCGGTCAGCCCAATGGACGCGGACTTTGCGGGCACGAAGCTGCCCATATGCGCCATCAGCGTGATCAGCGCAACCTGCCGCATGTAGGTGCTCTTGCCGGCCATGTTGGGGCCGGTCACGATCAGCATGCGGTGGTCGGTCAGGTTCATGCGCGTGTCATTGGGCACAAACTGCTCATCGCGCAGCATCTTCTCCACTACCGGGTGCCGCCCATCCACGATGTCAATGATCCCCTCATCGTTGATCGTCGGGCGCACATAACCGTTTTCCTGCGCGGCCAGCGCGAGCGAAAGCGCCGCATCCAGCGTCTTGAGCGCCTCGGCGGTGCGCTGCATGCGGGCGATGTTCGCTTCGAGTTTTTCTTTCAATGTCGCGAATATCTGCTGCTCCAGCCGCACCGCACGTTCCGCCGCGCCAAGAATCTGCTTTTCCATCTCCTGCAGCTCCGGCGTCACGTAGCGCTCACAGTTGGCCAGCGTCTGCCTGCGGATGTAGCGCATCGGCACCAGCTCGTAATACGATTTGGTGACCTCGATGCAGTAGCCGAATATCTTGTGAAAGCTGATGCGCAGGTTTTTGATTCCGGTAACTTCACGCTCGCGCGCCTCCATCTCGGCAATCCACTGCTTGCCATCGGATGAAGCGCGGCGGAGTTTGTCCAGGTCCTCGCTGTATCCGGCCCGGATAACCCCGCCTTCGCTGAGCGTCAGCGGCGCGTCCGGGTCGATCATCCGGTCGATCAAGTCGACCACATCGTCCATCGGATCAAGATCGGCGTACGCCTCGCGGATCATCTCGGCATCCAGTTCCGCGATGAGGTCAGCAACCAACGGCACCGCGTCAAATGATTGACGAAGCGCCAGGCAGTTCCGCGCGCTGATCGTATTGTAGGATATCCGGCCGACGATGCGCTCCACGTCGCGCACATTTTTCAGCGTGTCAAACAGCGCCTCCATCAGCACCGGCGACGCGGAGAGCGCCGCGACCGCCGAGAGCCGCCGCTCGATCGCCTCCCGCACCGCGAGTGGCTGTTCTACCCACGCGTGCAGGAGCCGCGCGCCCATCGCGGTGGCGGTATGATCCAGCAGGTGCAGCAGCGTGCCCTTCCCCACGCCCCGGCGGATCGTCTGCGTTAGCTCCAGGTTGCGCCGTGCGGTCTGGTCCAGCACCATGTACTGCCCTGCCGTGTACTGGCGCAAACTGCTGATATGTCCCAGCGCGTTGAGCTGCGTCTCGCTCAGGTAGCTGAGCAGCGCGCCTGCCGCGCCAATCGCCAACTTCTGGCCGGTGATCCCAAAGGAATCCAACGTGCGGACACGGAAATGGTCAAGGATCATCCTTTCGGCGTTCGCGGGTGTCCAGGCCTTGGGCAGGTACGGCGTCAGCGGCGCGGTGAAGCTCATCCCGGCGCAGGCAAGCGCCGCCGCCTCATTGGCGATGATTTCTGTCGGCTCAATCCTGCCAATCTCATTGAGCAGCGATGCCGGCGCGCCGTCCATCTCAAACGTGCAGCACTCGCCCGTGGATACGTCGGCATATGCAATGCCCGCGCGGCTGCCGTCCATGCACAGCGCCAGCAGGTAGTTGTTGCGCTTCTCGTCCAGCATCGACTGCTCGACGATCGTTCCGGGTGTCACCACGCGGATGACGCCGCGGTCCACCAGCGTCTTGGTTTCCTTGGGGTCGGTCAGTTGCTCACAGATGGCAACCTTGTACCCCTTTTGCACCAGCTTGCTGATGTACCCCTCGCTGCTGTGAAACGGCACGCCGCACATCGGCGCGCGCTCATCCAGCCCGCAATCCTTCCCGGTAAGCGTCAGGTCCAGCTCCCGCGAGGCGGTCTGTGCGTCCTCGAAGAACATCTCGTAAAAGTCCCCGAGCCGAAAGAACAAAATGGCGTCTTTGAACTTTTCCTTCATCATCAGGTACTGGCGCATCATGGGCGTCAGGGCCATTTGCTTCATCCCCTCATTCGTGTTCTTCCAGGGCCTGGGCCTTGAGTGTGTTGTGCCCGGCGGCGGTGACGGCGACATCCACAAAGTGGCCGATTAGCCTGTCATCGCCTGCAAAGTTGATGGTGACGCTGCGGTCACATTTGCCCGCGACTTGCAGCGCGTCGCGCCGGGAGACCTCCTCCACCAGCACGCGCTGGCGAGAGCCGACGAGTGACGCGTATATCTCCGCGGAAATCCCCTCCTGCGCGGCGATCAGTCGCGTGATACGGTCGGTCGCCACCTCCGGTGGTGTGGGGTCCGGCAGCCGTGCAGCACGCGTACCCTCGCGGGGCGAAAAGATGAACGTATAAGCGGAATCGTACCGAACCGCCTGCACCAATGAAAGCGTATCCTGGAAGTTTTCTTCCGTTTCGCCCGGGAACCCGACGATGAAATCCGTCGTCAGCGCGATGTCCGGCACCGCTTTGCGGAGGCTACGTACGCGTTCCAGATAACCATCGCGGCTATAGATGCGGTTCATCGCAGAAAGCATCGCATCGCTGCCCGACTGTGCGGGAAGGTGCAGATGCCGCGCTACGCGGGGCGAATCGGCGATCGCCTGGATCAAATCATCGGACAGGTCCTTGGGGTGCGAGGTCATGAAGCGGATGCGCGGCACGCCCAGTGCGTCAAGCCGCCGGAGCAGGTGCGCAAACGACGCTTCTCCCGCCAGGTCATTCCCGTAGGAGTTGACGTTTTGCCCCAGCAGCATGATCTCCTGCACGCCGTCCTGGAGCAGACCCTCCGCCTCGCGCAGGATTGCGTCCATATCGCGTGAACGTTCCCGGCCGCGCACATACGGCACGATGCAGTACGAGCAGAAGTTGTTGCACCCGTACATTACCGTGAGATATGCCTTGAATGGGCTTTCGCGCCGCACCGGCATCCCCTCGGCGATGCAGCCCGTCTCGTCCTTCACCTCAATCACCTGGCGGCGCGTCTCCAGTGCGCGCAGCAGCAGTGATGGGAAACGGTACAGGTTATGCGTGCCGAACGCGACATCGAAGAACGGATATTGCCGCAGGATGATCTGCGCCATCTTTTCCTGCTGCATCATGCACCCGCAGACGCACAGCATCAGCTCCGGGCGCTTCCGCTTGAGCTGTTTGAGCCAGGTCATGTTGCCGAGCGCCTTGCGCTCCGCGTTGTCGCGGATGCAGCAGGTGTTGAACACGATCAGTCCGGCCTCCTCGCGGGACAAAGCCTCTACCATGCCCATTTCGGCCAACATCCCCGCGAGCTTCTCCGAGTCATGCGCGTTCATCTGGCAGCCGTAGGTCACAATATAATAGGAGGTAGGACGGCCGGGAAGGCTTGCCACCTCGCGCGCAACCTGCCGTTGGGCCTCCATTTCCTGCGCAGGTACGAGAGGCGGCTGCGTGCGCGTCATGGCGTTCCTCCTTGCGTTGATTCCTCGATGAATCGCACGCCTTCCCATGAACCTGTGCGGTGCATCGCTTCGATCAGCTCCGGCGCGGCGCGTACGGTGATCTCACTTTCATCCCCCGCAAGGCGGCGCCTGCGGATGTCGCGGGAAAGCCGATAGGCGGCCTCACTGGGCGCAAGCACCGTACCCTCGCCATGGCAATGCGGACACGGCGCACGCAGCGCTTCTTCCACCGGCTGGTATACGGGCCGGCGCGTCATTTCCAATAGGCCTGCCGCCGTGAACCCGTGCACATGGTAGCGCGCGCGGTCCGGCGCAAGCGCTATCATGAACACATCCAAAACCGACTGTCGGTCTTCTTCCTGTGCCATATCGACAAAGTCCACCACCACAATGCCGCCCATGTCCCGCAGGCGTATCTGCCGCGCGATCTCCCGCGCAGCCTCGCAGTTAAGGTGCAATAGCGTGTCGTCCAGGCTTTTCTTGCCGACGTACTTGCCACTGTTGACGTCGATCACCGTCATCGCCTCGCAGCGGTCGATGACCAGGAACGCACCGCTATCCAACCATACCTTCCGCTGCAGCAACTTGTCCAGCTTCGCGGCGAGCACATCGTCTATCGGCCCGGCAATGATCTCAGCATTCAAATCGCGCCCTGCGCGGCCCAACAGGCTGCCATCATCAAACAGTGGCGCAGGCGCTTTCTCGGCATGTGCGGTACGCTCAATATCGCGCCATGCGCTTTCCAGCGCGGCGGC
>JAVBQK010000060.1:0-11201 GCA_031549105.1 Eubacteriales bacterium | reverse complement strand
CCCGAATTGCTGGAAAATACCTTCGGCCTGCGGTCGGTGAGCGTAGACCTGTCCGAGTTTGTCCTCCGCTGGGAAGAGGGCATCTATTATAAGGATGAGTTCGCCCTCGCCGTCAAGTGGGTGGATGCGAACGTGACCTTCGCCGACTGGGACAAGAACGAGCCCTCCGCGCGCCACAGCGACGAGCGCAAGCGCGAGGTGCTGGAAACCAACATCAAGATGTACCTGATCGCGCGCGATCTGATGGTTGGAAACCCCAAGCTTGCCGAGATGGGCTTTGCCGAGGAATCGATGGGCCACAACGCGATCCTCTCCGGCTTCCAGGGCCAGCGGAACTGGACCGACCATTTCCCCAATGCCGACTTTGTCGAGAGCCTGCTGTGCACCTCGTTTGACTGGAACGGCATCCACGAGCCGAAGATCGTCGCAACGGAGAACGATCACCTCAACGGCCTGACGATGCTGATGGGCAAGCTGCTGACCAATTGCGCGCAGGGCTTTGCCGATGTGCGCACCTACTGGAGCCCCGAGGCGGTGGAGCGCGTCAGCGGCTGGAAGCCCGACGGGATGGCCGCGCAGGGCTTCATCCACCTGATCAACTCCGGCGCGGTGACGCTGGAGGCGGCCGGCCAGTGCGAAGTGGACGGTAAGCCCGGAATCAAGCCCTGGTGGACGATCACGGCGGAAGAGGCCGCGAAAACGATGGACGCGGTCGACTATAGCTACGCGGACCTCGGCTACTTCCGCGGGGGCGGGTACTCGTCCCATCTGAAGACGCCCGGCGGCATGCCGCTGACGATGGCCCGACTGAATCTGGTCGACGGCCTTGGCCCGGTGCTGCAGATCGCTGAAGGCTACAGCGTGGATCTTCCGGAAGAAGTCAACAACATTCTGGAGAAGCGCACCGATCCCACCTGGCCAACGACCTGGTTTGTGCCGCGCCTGGCCGATAGCGGCGCCTTCCGCGATGTGTACAGCGTCATGGCCAATTGGGGCGCGAACCACGGCGCGTTCGGCTACGGCCACTTTGGCGCGGAGCTGATCACGCTGGCAGCGATGCTGCGCATCCCGGTCTGCATGCACAACGTGCCGGAGGAGAACATTTACCGGCCCAGCGCGTGGACCGCGTTTGGCACCAAGGACCTGGAAGGCGCTGATTTCCGTGCGTGCGCGAACTTCGGCCCACTATATGGGAAGAAATAACCCCACTGGTTCGTCTGGTGGATAGAGGCGTGGGCGGGATGGTCCGCCCGCTGCCTTTTTTTGGCACTACTTGTCATAACTGGACTGCTGGTGTATGATACACATATAGCCATGCAACCCTGATCGTTTTCCCGCCAGATGGCTGTAACCCTATATGTTGAAAGGAATTACCGATGATGGCATTGAAAAACCAATATTCAGCGCGCGACAAGCTGGCTGCGCAACTCGTTTTGATCGTGGTATTTGGGCTGATCCTGCTAGGCGGCCTTGCGCTGTATATGACGGGTCTGTTTGATTCCGCGCCGAGCGGGTATGGCGCCCTGGCGGATACCCAGCCGCTGGACCTTGCAACCCAGCCGCCGAAAAGTTCGCTATTGAGCTGGCTGTTTGCCTCCGCCGGTGCAGAGGGCGTACCTGCTGAAGCGGATGAGACGGATGCGGATGAGAACGAGGTACCCGCGCAGACGCCCGCCATAGCGGACCTGGACTCGCTGGTAACTGAACTCACACCAGATGATGGCAGCGACATCACCGATGCAGACGTGATCACCATAGACAAGAAGGATTTGTCTGTCAACAAGAACCTGCCGAGCGACTGGTTTAACGTGCTGCTGCTGGGGCTGGATACCCGCACGTCCGACCTGAGCAAATCCCGCTCCGACGTGATGATCATCGCGTCGGTGAACGGCAAGACGGGCGAGGTGAAGCTGGTTTCGCTGGCCCGTGACATGTATGTCACCATCCCCAACAAGGGACAGAACCGTATCAATACGGCATTCGCATACGGCGGGTGGCCTCTCGCGGTGAAGACCGTCAACCAGAACTTTGAGATGAACATCGAAAACTACGTGGCGGTCAACTTTATCGGTATGGCGTCGTTTATCGACACGCTGGGCGGTGTGGATATCCCGCTGGTAGGCAAGGAATACGAGCAGATCAATTACAATGTGGCCGTCAGCGAGGATTACGAAGGCTTTGCCAAGAGTACCGCGCGCCGCCGTCTCACCGAGGCGGATACCGATATGGTGGTGCACCTGGACGGCCTGCAGGCGGTCGCATACGCGCGCATCCGCAAGCTGGATGACGACCTGCAGCGCAACAGCCGCCAGCGCACGCTGGTGGAGTCGCTGATGAAGAAAGTGCTGCCGCTGACGACTTCGACTGTCTACAATCTTGCGATGACCGCCACGCAGTACTGCGAAATGCTGCTGCCGATGGTTCCGGGCACACGCGTGGGCAACCTGATCGGTGAGATCGTCAAGGCACCGTCCATCGAAATCAGCAACATGTCCATCCCGATACAGGGCAGCTACCACCCCACCATCGTGCAGGACAGCAACGGCAAGAGCATGGACGTGCTTTCTTTCAGCCAGCAGACGAACGTGGAAGAGCTTCATAAGTTCATCTACGGCGAGTACATCCCGGCGGATAAGAAATGATTGGGGCGCTGTCCGTTCTGCTGTCGGCGATGATGGCCGTCACGCCCGCGCCGCGCGATACGCTGCTGGCGGAGATGATCCTGCTGGAGGTTTCCAGGGAGGATGTTTCCAACCCCAGTGCTACGCGGCAGGATGCGGGCCAGTGCAGGCGCTTTCAGATCAACTCGTTCGCGGAGGCGGCGGAGGCATACCGCCTGGCGGGATACCCGGACGTGGAGCTGTATCTCCCGTCGGAACATGCTACCCAGGCGGTTTCCGGCAGGCCCGTTGGTGCGTGCTGGGATATGCCGGATACCGCCACGGGCAACGCGTTTGTTGAGGTGGCCCGTTACGACTATGATGCGAGCCTGTCCCAGCGAGAGAACCTGCAGGCAGCCCGTGAGTTCCTCACCAATGTGCGCGCGGGCGACCAGCTGCAGATGCTGGCGACGTACTCCAGCGGGGGGCGGGGCACGCATACACTGATGTTCACGCAACCCTATGACCCGCGCAGTGACATGCTGTATTGGGCGGATTCCAACTTTGCAAACCGCATGGTCGACGGTGTGAAATACGGGGTCGTGCGTGGATACCAGTCGTGGCCGCTGAACGAGGTGGCCGGCTGGATTTCAGCGGAAGGCGGAAACGGCGCGACGCTGTACCGTCTCACGGATGAGGTGGTCTACAAATGAAGAAATTTCATAACAAGCGGGTACGGGACAGAATCCCGGAGATAATTGAAAGGCAGGGAAAAACACCTGCCTTTTTCGTATTGTCCGCTGAGGCGTATAAAGAGGCACTAAACAAAAAGCTCCAGGAAGAGGTGGCCGAATACCTCCAGGATGAGAGCGTTGCTGAAATCTGCGACATTGTGGAGGTGCTGCACGCGATTCTCACGCTGAAGGGCGTAACAGTGCAAGAAATGGAGCGCTTCCGAAAGGAAAAGGCGCTGGCGAACGGAGCGTTCGAGCAGCGCCTTTTCCTGGAAAGCGTAGAATAACGGCGGATTACTTACGAAACTCGGCGTTCCCCAAGTGGTTTTCTTTTGCTACTTTTCTTTTCTTCTAAAAGAAAAGTAGACGTCCCCACCCCGTTTTCCCCCCCGTTCTTCTCCCGCCTCTTATCCCTCGTCCCCACCACTGTCCGGTGGGGCCACATCATCCGCCACATCAATCGGCTCATCGGTGTCACCAACTGCGTCAGCCGCCTCCTGCTCGCGCCAGTTCGGGCTGTACTCAGCCAGCTGCACCCGGTTCAGGCGGATTATCTTGTCGGTGCCGATCTCCGTTAGCGTCAGCGTCATACTGCTGCTGTTCGTCAGGCTGTGCGTGCGCACCAGCGAATCCTTGCTCGCGCCGGTCAGGATGGTGTAGGCGTTGGACATGTTGAAGTACCCTTCCGTCCCGGCGAGGTTGCAGGTTCCGTTGAGATAGAACGCGTAGGTCACGCCATCCTTCGTCTCCCAGGTGCCAAGCAGGCTGTAAATGTTCTTCGAGAGCAGCTCGTTCGCGTTCTTGTACCCGATGCAGGCCAGCAGGTATCCGTAGGCCTCCAGCGGTTCGTTGTTGTCGATGTATTCACGCGCCAGACGCAGGTTTGATTCGTAGAACATGGTGCGCAGGTTCTCATAATCCTTCGGCAGCGAGGCAATAGATAGATCCTCCAGCGCGCTGAGCACGCCCTTGAGGTCTCCCGCGTCAAAGAGCGCGGTTGCCTTGTCGGAGCGCTCCTTTAGCCACAGGTCGTAGCACTCGGTGGCCCGATCGCTGGCATCCAGGTATCCGCTGACTTTGTCAAACAGATCACCGGCCTCCGGATACTCCTTTGCCTCCATCAGATCCGCTGCCTTGCGGTAGGTGCAGGCCTTTACCCTCGTCGGCGCATCGCTGTACTTGCCAGCCTTGGTGAACGCTTCGATTGCCTTGTCCATATCGCCGGCATTGAAATACTTGTCGCCGATTGCGTAGATCGTCTCAAACGCCTTATCCTTCGCCTTGGTGTAGCCCTCGATCGCAATCAGCGCATCATACGCGCCCTCCAGGTCATCGTTTGCAATCAGCAACAGCGCAAGCTCATACGCACACTCTTTCACACGGGTTTCCGCGTCCGAATACTTGCCCAGCGCCGCGAAACGCTCCGACGCGACCGCGAACAGTCCCTCGTCAAACGCCTGCTGTGCGAACGCATAGCGCATCTCCTCGGCGAGCTTGGCGGCATCGGTGTAGTCGCCCAAGGAAGCAAACGCCTTGGCGGCCGCGTCGTAATCCTTGCTGCTCGCCAGTTCCTCCGCGATCTTGTACTCCGATTGCTGGATGCGCTTGGCCGCGTCGCTATACGTGGGGATTTGCTTCAGCAGCTCCAGCGCCGCCGCGTAATCGCCCGCGGTCATCGCGGCGACCGCGGGGGTGTACAGGCACTGGTTGTACAGCTCCTGGCTGTTTTGGTAGGCAAGAATCTGCTTGAATAGCGCGGCGGCTTCCGCATACTTTTCTTCGGTCATCAGCGCCTTCGCCGGACGGTACACGCACTCTCTCGCCTGATCATCCGCATCGCTGTAGCCGGAGATCGACTCATAAAGCTTCTTGGCAGTGTCGTACTTGCCGGTGTCACGCGCTGTGTTGGCCGCCAGCCAGATGCTGTGCCTCATCTGCTCATTGGCATCCTCATAGTTGCCCAGCAGCATGAAACGCTCTGCCGCGTACTCGTAATCGCCCAGCAGCTGCGCCTGCAGCGCGCTCTGGTAAATGCACTGCAACCGCTGTGCGTTGGCGTCGCTGTACCCGGTGATGCTGCCAAACATCGTGGCCGCCTCATCATACTGCCCATCTGCCATCAGGCGTACGGCAGGCAGATAGACGCACTCCTTCGCCTGCACGGCGGAGTCTTTATAGCTGCCCAGCGCACGGAAGTCCTCAGCCGCTTGATCATAGTTGCCGGCAGCCATCTTGCGCGCAGCAACTTGGTACTCCGATTCCTTAAGCATATCCGGCGCGTCTTTATAGGTGCCCAGCTCTGCCAGCGCCCCAAGGACTGTCTCATAGCTGCCTGCTTCATACTGAAGGCGAGCGAGCTGATAGGAGGCTTCGACCGTCATCTCGGCCGCACCCGGATAGCCACTCAGGTCCAGCAAAATCAATATGGCTTCTTCAATCTTGGCCTGGTTTCCGCTCTGCACATTTTCGGTGGCGATGCGCAGGTCGCATTCCTTGACCATCGCGGGGGCGTTGCGGTAATCGAGCAGCTCCACAAACGTGGTGCGCGCCTCCGTGACATTCCCGGCGGCCAGCGCGGATATCGCGGTCTGATAGCTCAATTCCGGCATGCCCAGCACGACGAACAAATAAGACGTGGTTACCAGCACCAGCACCACGCAGATGACCGCGGTACGCATGCGGCGGCTGCGCTTGCGGCGGCGGGCTTTTTCCTGGCGGATGAACTCCTGCCGCGAAGCTTCCTCCCGCGCCTGCCTGGCCTTCTCCTCCAGCTGATGCTCGCGAAAATCGATCGTATCCTGCACCGCCTCAAACGAAAAGCGGTCGAACACCTCTTCCTTGTCGCGCATGCAGCGCCGGCAGTTCGCTTCTTCCGCGGCGTTTACCCGGCCGCAGACACAAATCCAAACGTTTTTCTGATCGCTGGGGTAACCGACCGCATCGCTTCCCGCGATATAGCGCAGCTGCTCCAGCTTGCGGTTGGGCGGCAGCTCGTTGGGCTCGTAGTCAAGCAGGCGCGCTTCCTGCGCCCGCCGCCATTCGTCGCCGTCCTCATACCATGCCTTGTCAATCGTCAAGTCGATGGCGTCCACATCCAGCCCCTCGGTCGGCAGCTCGACAGCGAACGGTTCCCGCCCGGAGGCCTCCAGCGCCATTGGCCGCTCCACACGGCGTGACAGCACCTCGTCCCCTTCGCCAAAGCAGGTAACCGTGATTTGTATAGAAGAAATGGGCCTCTCCCCAAGGTTGAAAAAGGTAAAGGAACAGGCGGGCTTTTCCTCTGTGGGCAGCGTATACGCCCACAACTCGATCGGGCATGAAAGATCAACTTTCATCGATCGCACCTCCATACACGGGTAAAATGGATAGATTTATCCACCTATCATCATAAAGGATGAAGGGTTGATTGTCAAGGACTGCCACTTTCCCCATTGATTTAATTATGGTATACTGTTACTATTCACCGAAACACCAGAAAGAGAGGCAAGCATGCGTAAGAATTTCCTTTTAACGATACTCCTCCTGGCCCTGCTGGCTGCCCCCACGGCATCGCTGGCAACCAGTGTTGCCGCCGCCGCAACCGCCCCGCCCGCCGACTGGGCATGGCTGGTAGCGCAGGTGGAATCCGGCGCGGAAACAATAACCCTGCCGTGCGACATTTCCTGTGAAAACGACGAGGTCCTCCTTCCTAAAGGGAAACTGACAATTATTGGCAACGGCCACACGCTGGCCGACATCACGCTGGGCAGCGGCACCGTCATTTTCCAGAATGTGCGGCTCGTCGGCTTTGACGGCCTTGCCGGTGAAAGCGGCGGCCCTGGCCTGACGCTACAGGGTGATGGAACCATCGCCGTCTTTACCGAGGGCACGCGCGCCACCGGTGGCCGCAGCGGCACGGAAGGCGAGTTCGGCGGAGACGGTGTCCTAATGGAAGGAAACGGCCAAGGGCTGTTGCTCTCCGGCAAGGTGTCCGCCAGGGGCGGCATTGGGAAGTTTTATGGCGGCGCAGGCGTGCGCGTGCTGGGCTGCAATGGCAATGTGATGGCAGCGGGCGACACAAACCTGATGGGCGATTTGGGGCTGGGCATTGGCGGCGCGGGCCTGAATGCGCCCGCCTGCTGCAAGATCACGCTGAGTGACCGGGCGAAGGCCAGCGCGGGCCGCAGCTCATATGACGGCGGCCATGGCGTCTTCTCCCACGCATGCGATGTGTGCGACTTCCATGCCGCCGTATCCATCGGTGGGGAGAGCATGCTCTTTGGCGGCGCGGCAAAGGTGGGTGGCAGCGCGCTGTACATCGAACGCGGTGAGACCAAGCAGGCCATACCTGATTTTGATCTGACCATCCAGGGGCAGCCCAGCTTCTTTGGCGCGGCGGGCGATACTTCGGGCGCGGCCATCACGGCCATAGGCTGCCGGATTCAGTATGACGGCGAGCCATCGTTTACAAGCGGTGCGTATTGCACGGAGGCTTCATCCGTAATAGCGCTGACCGACTGCGAGGAAGCGGGCGCGATGGACGCGCGCGTGCTGCTGGAAGGCGCGCAGCTGGACCTGGAAACCGACCCGCATCCGGCCAGCGATATGGCGCTGATCATCAATAGCGCGCTCAGCCAGCAGAACAACCGGTTCGTACCGGAGACCGTCGAGAATGGCCTGAACACCCGCGACCTCCAAACCAAGTTTGGCGGCCTCACCGTGGAACGTGGGCGGGTCACCCAGGCGAAGGTCAACGACGGCGGTCTAAAGATATCGGTCTATGACGGCCAGCGCCTCAGCCGCCTGGAGTTTAACCAGTACCTGATGAGCGATGGCGCGGAAGGCGTGCGCCTGGTGCTTGTTGCGACATCCACGCAGGAGTGGCTGATCGTCGAATCGACGCTCGCCGCGCTGAAAAAGCTGACCTCGCTAGGCGTGACCCAGCTGGCCTACACCAACAAAGAGCCCGTCTATCACGAGCGCATCATCGACATCGCCACGGTGGTGGATGCGGCTGAGAAGTACGAAAAGCCCGTCAGCAACGTGATCTTTGGCACCGCTGACGACTGCGTGATCTTTGTGCCGGAGGACGGCACCTGGATATACCAGGAAGACCTGATGCCGCTGGTGCTGGTCCCGCTGGAGGATCCGGTGGAGAGCTGACGCAGAGCCCGGGGAGGGGGGGAACGCTGGGACGCTGTCCCAGACCCTGCCAGAGGGACTTAGTCCCCCTGGACTCCTGGGCTCGCCTGCGGGCGGGATGAATTTGGGGGTTTTGAAGGGCCGAGAGATTCGGCCCTTATCCTTTTGGCGCTTCTCCGGCCAAGCGTTTGACCGCGCGCTCCTCGGGCGTGACAAACAGCGTGCGTTGGTGGGTGTAGGTGACCAGACCCAGCGCGGCCCCGGCCTGTTTCTTGACGTGCTTTTTGCGGGTGTAGTCCACGGGGACTTGGGCGGAAGCGTAGGCACGGCTGTACCATGCGGCCAGCAACGCCGCTTCGCGCAGCGTCTCTTCGGGGATTTCGCCCGTGCACTCCACGATGACATGCGACCCTGCCATGTTCTTGACGTGCAGCCACAGCCAGTCGGGCGCGGCCCCGGCGGTGAGCCGGTCATTCTGCGCGCTGTTCCGGCCAATGCGGATGGTCAGCCCGTCCGACGATTGAACGGACAGAGGCTTTGAGGGCGTGGGTTTCTTGGGCTTGCCGCGGCCGCGCACGGCGCGGAGGTATCCGGCCGCGACCAGCTCGGCGCGGATTTCATCCAGTTCCAGTGCATCACCGCACTTGCGCAGGTCATCCAGCAGCGATTCCAGCAAACCCAGCTCCGCGCGGGCAGCCTCGGCCTGGTCCTTTGCGTGGCGCTGTGCCGCACGCAGTTTCTGATACTGTTTATAGTACGCCTGCGCGTTCTGCGCAGGGGTCAGCCGCGCGTCCAGTGGGATAACGCGCGTGCCGCCGGTATAGTAATCGGACACTTCGGCCCGTACCGCGCCAGGGTGCAATAGGTGCATGTTCGCCGTCAAAAGCTCTCCCGAGATACGTGCCTCTTCAATGCGCGCTTCCCCGGCCAGGATATCCTCGTGGATGGCCAGCTTGTTCTGGCAGCGCTCAATGTGCGTCCTGAGCGAGCGGCCCAGCGACGCGGACTTTTGCTTGATACGCTCGCGCTTGTCCCGCTGCACGTAGAACGCATCCATCGCGGCGCTGATGCCCGCCGTGATGGGCTGCTGGTACGCGGCATCCAGCCGTGCCTGCACAAAGGGATACAGATCGACCGGGTCGCCGTCCTCATCGACGAGCAGTACCGGGGGGCTATAAGTAGGAAGCTCGCTCAGCAACGCGAACAGCGGCCCGGCCAGCGCCATGCGCGCATCCCCGTCCAGATGCGGTGCTTCATCCCCCGTCAGGCGGAAGGCGATCTCCCGCGCGCTGGGCGCACCAAGCCCTGCGATGGTATCGGCGAGCGCCTTGTCCAGCCGGGTGGCCGCAGAGGCCAGCGCATCGCGCAGTTCAGCTTCAGTCGCGGTGGCAGGGTCGAGCTTGTTCTGAGGCGGTGGTGGGGTATAGGGAAGCCCAGGCTTCACCTCGCGCACGCGGCTCACATCCGCACCAACATGGCGGATGGAATCCAGGATGCGCCCATCCGGCCCGCGCAGGATCAGATTGCTGTGCCGGCCCATGAACTCGCAGACGAGTGTGCGCCGCACGCGTTCGCCCAGCTCGTCCAGACAGTCAAAGTCGATCTCCAGCACCCGGTCGCCGCCGATCTGCCGAATCTCTGCAATGCGCGAACCACCGAGCAGCTTGCGCAGCAGCATGCAGAACATCGGCGGTTCTGCCGGGTTCGTCTTGCTCTGCGCGCTCAGATGCGCACGGGCACTGTTCGCGGAGGCGCATAGCAACAAACGCTGCCCGCCGCCATGCCCACGCAGCAGCAAGTGCAGCTCATCCTTCTCCGGCTGCTGCACGCGATCCACCTGCGCGCCAATGATTCTATCCTGCAACTCCCGGGCAATAAAACCCAGCAACAATCCATCCATGTGCTCACCTCTCGCAGCCATTATAGCGGCTCACCAAGACACTGTAAAGCAGAAGCAAACCCCAACCCGCCCACAGGCGAAATGTCGGAGGTCCAGGAGGCCAGCCTCCTGGCAGGGGGTCTGGGGGACAGCGTCCCCCAGCGTTCCTCCCCCAACGTTCTTCTCTCACACCCCGCCGGAAACGTGTCCTAAAACCCTGTCCCCCCTCATATGCTGAAACGGCAAAGGAGTGATGGGCGTGAAGTTTGGGAAATTGAAGCTCAAGCGCGAGCATTTGGAACGCGTCCTAATCGGCGGTGCGGCCGCGCTGGTGCTGTTTCTGGCGGCGCGCGGCACGCAGACGCCCCTCGTGGAGGTGCCCTATGAACAGGCGCCGATCACGGGGGTGCAGACGGCCGCCGAGCCGAGCGTTCCAATGCAGGAGACCACGCTGTACTATCGTGATGGCAGCGGGTATCTCGTGCCGGTGACGATGCAGGTGCCGCAACAGGCGGGCATCGCCAAAGCGACGCTGGCCTTGATGACGGCCAGCACCCTCAACGACATGGAAGCAGCGTCGCTGGGGCTTCTGACGGTCTCCCCAAAGGGGACGACGTACGACCTGGACATTGCCGATGGGCATGCGCGCGTGGACCTGAGCAGCGATGTGCTCAGCGCCGTTGACGCCGAGTCGGAAAGCGCGATGGTTTCCGCCATCGTCGAGACGCTGACGACGTTTGACACCGTGGACACGGTGGAATTCCTCGTCGGTGGGCAAAAACGGTCCAAGCTGACGCATGGCACCGATATCTCCGGCGTGTTCACCGGCGGCAACATCAACCTGGAAAGCGTTGCAACCGCGGCGGA
>JAVBQK010000038.1:0-4522 GCA_031549105.1 Eubacteriales bacterium | reverse complement strand
TTCCTTTACTTTTTTCTCGTCCTCTGCACCATTCACTTTCTCTGTGCACCATTAACTTCTTTTACCTCTTCCCTTACCTCTGCACATTCAACTTACTCTTGCATTCTCCTTGAATAGTGATCTTTCTTTTTCATTTTAGGTTCATTTTAGGTTTTCCGCGCCAACCCGTAAAAGTGATTGCAAGCCCAAACGGCGCGTGGTATAATATTCTAAGTATGAATACGAACATAAATTCGCGTGAAATCGTCGGCGTTGTGTCGCTGGGGTGCGCAAAAAACCGCGTGGATACCGAGCAAATTCTGGGCCTGCTGCGCGGTTGGGGTTATCGCATCACGGACGACCCGGGCCAGGCGGATATTTTGATTGTCAACACCTGCGGGTTCATCGATCCGGCCAAGCAGGAATCCATCGATACGCTGCTGGAAATGGCCGAGTATAAGCGAACGGGCCGGTGCAGGCTTTTGATTGCGACGGGATGCCTTGCGCAGCGCTATGCAGAGGCGCTGCACGCGGACCTCCCGGAGGTGGATGCGCTGCTTGGGGTGGGGGAGTATCCCCGCCTGCGTGAGGTGATTGAGGCGGCGGGGCGGGGCGAGCGCCCTGTTTTCTGTGCGCGCGGCATGGATGTCTTTGAGGCGCCGCGCGTGCTGACGACACCGCCGTATTCCGCGTTTGTCCGCACAGGAGATGGCTGCGACAACCGCTGCGCGTATTGCGCCATTCCGCTAATCCGGGGGCCGTACCGCTCGCGGCCATACGCCTCCGTGCTTGCCGAGGCGCGCACGCTTTGCGAGGGCGGAGTAAGAGAGATTACTTACATCGCGCAGGACACCACACGCTTTGGCGACGATTTGCCGGGGGACATGCGTTTGGCCGATCTCATTCGCGACACCTGCGCGCTGCCCGGCACGCACTGGGTGCGCACGCTGTACTGCTACCCCAGCCGCGTGGATGATCGGCTGCTTGATGCGCTGGCGAATGAGCCGAAAGCATGCCGCTATCTGGATATCCCGCTGCAACATATCGACCCTGCGCTGCTCCTCGCGATGAACCGACAGGGATCACCCGAACTGATTCGCGGCCTGATCCGTCGCGCGCGTGAGCGTGGGCTGGCGCTGCGCACGACGATGATTGTGGGCTTCCCGGGCGAGACGGAGGCGGCGTTTGAGCGCCTTTTGGCGTTTGTGGAAGAGGCACAGTTTGACCGGCTCGGCGCGTTTGCGTTTTCCGCGGAGGAAGACACCGTCGCCGCCGACATGCCGGACCAGGTGCCGGAGGATATCAAGCAAGCGCGGTTGGACCGCCTGATGCGGCTGCAGCAGCGCATTTCGCTTGCCGCCAATCAGAAGCGCATCGGTACCGTGTGTGAAGCGCTGATTGAACGCCGTGAAGGGGACTGCTATGTTGCCCGCTCCGCGCTGGAGGCGCCGGAAGGGGATGGCAGCCTGTTGCTTCGTGCGAACCGGATGCTGACGCCCGGCGAATTTGTCCAAGCGCGCATCACAGGCGCGGAACCATATGACCTCACAGGAGAAGTGGTATGAGCAAACTGCCCATGAACCTACCCAACCGGATTACGCTGGTGCGGATCGCGCTGATCCCGGTGTATCTATTGCTGATGGCGATCCTTCCGGAGGGACCGAACTGGCCCGCCGCGGTGATCTTTGCGGTTGCTTCCGCATCGGATTTTTTGGATGGGAGCATCGCGCGCAAGCGCGGGCTGGTGACGGATTTTGGAAAATTCATGGACCCGATCGCCGACAAGCTGCTCGTGCTGTTGCCGATGATTCTGCTGGCGGCACAGGGCGGTCGGATCGACGTGTGGGCGGTGATCATCATGGTCGCGCGCGAAATCGTCGTCAGCGGCTTCCGCCTGGTGGCCGTGACGAAAGGGGTCGTGATCGCGGCCGATTGGTCCGGCAAGATCAAGACGGTCATCCAGATGGTCGCGGTGTTGCTGCTTACGCTGCACCTGCCCCTGGGCTGGCAGGCCACGTGGCTGGCGGCCATTCTCTCCGCATACTCGGGCATTGAAATCCTCGTGCGCAACCGCAAGGTGCTGGAGGAAACCACATGATCGCCGAAATCATCTCCGTGGGAACTGAGCTGCTGATGGGACAGATCGTCAACACCGATGCACAGTACATCGCGCGGCGGCTGTCCGAGGCGGGCGTTACGCTGCACCACCAGACCACCGTGGGCGACAACCCCGCGCGCCTGCGCGAGGCGATAGAGATCGCGCTGTCCCGTGCGGATGTGGTGATTACCACCGGCGGCCTCGGGCCTACGGCGGACGACATCACCAAGGAACTTTCTGCCGCTGCCCTCAGCCTGCCGATGGAGCGCAGCGCGGAGGCGGAGGCTACGGTACGCGCGTGGTTTGCCAAGGGGCGCTATCCGATGACCGACAACAACCTGCGGCAGGCGGATTTTGCCCGTGGCGCGCGCATCCTGCGCAATGACCATGGCACCGCGCCAGGCTGCATTGTAGAGGCGGACGGCAAGGCGGTGATCAACCTGCCCGGGCCGCCGCGCGAGCTGGTGCCCATGTTCGACGCCGGGGTCATGCCGTACCTGACGGCGCGCAGCGGCGCGATGATCATTTCAAGGTATCTGCGCATCTTCGGCATGGGCGAGTCGATGGTGGAAAGCCGCATCGCTGATCTGATGCTGGGTGCGGTAAACCCGACTGTTGCGCCCTATTGTTCCACGGGCGAGATGCAGCTGCGCCTGACGGTGCGCTGCGCATCCGAAGGGGAGGCCGCGCCGCTGCTAGACCCGCTGGAAGCCGAAATCCGCAGCCGAGTGGGCGATGTGATCTACGCCGTGACCGACGATCCGCGCTATACGATGGAGCGAGCGGTGATCGACGCGCTGGCGGAAAAGGGCAAAACCGTTACTACTGCGGAGAGCTGCACCGGCGGCATGATTGCCGAGCGGCTGACGGATATCCCCGGTGCGTCGGCGGCGTTCCTGGAAGGGTGCGTGACCTACGCCAACAGCGCGAAAGTGCGCGCACTGGGCGTGAAGGAAGAGACGCTCGCGCGCCATGGCGCGGTAAGCGAGGAGACGGCGCGAGAGATGGCGGACGGCCTTCGGACGCGGACGGGTGCGGATATCTGCCTGGCGGTGACCGGCATTGCAGGACCAGGCGGGGGAGACGCGGAAAAGCCCGTGGGTACAGTCTGGCTTGCGCTGGCGACGGAAAACGGCGCGGAGGCCAAGAAGCTGTCCCTCACCGGCGATCGTGACCGCATCCGCACGCTTGCCACACTGAACGGGCTTCATTGGATTTTGCAGGCAGCGAAGCAGGCCTGATACGCCCGCATGCAGTAGGGATTTAAGGCGAAATCCCTTGATGGCGCGATATTTATGAACTTGCGCCGCATAGAGAGGAAGAGAAACATGGCGAAGGAAACAAAGTCAAAGACTGTCAACCTCAACACAAACGTCGATGAGAAGAAGAAGGCGCTGGATATGGCGCTGGGAAACATCGAAAAGGCGTTTGGCAAGGGCGCGATCATGAAGCTGGGCGAGCGGGGCAAGGTGGACGTGGACGTGATTCCGACCGGCTGCCTGGACCTGGATATCGCCCTGGGCGTCGGCGGCGTTCCGCGCGGGCGCATCATAGAGGTCTATGGGCCAGAATCGTCGGGCAAGACGACGCTGACTCTGCATATCGTTGCTGAAGCGCAGAAGCTGGGTGGTATGGCGGCGTTTATTGATGCGGAGCACGCGCTGGACCCGCAGTACGCGCGGAAACTGGGCGTGGACATCGACAACCTCTATGTCTCCCAACCGGATACGGGCGAGCAGGCGCTGGAGATTTGCGAGGCGCTGGTGCGCTCGGGCGCGATTGACATCATCGTGATCGACTCGGTTGCCGCGCTGGTACCCAAGGCCGAGATCGACGGCGATATGGGCGATTCATTTGTTGGCGTGCATGCGCGGCTGATGTCGCAGGCGCTGCGCAAGCTGGCCGGCATCGTGCACAAGACGAACTGTACGGTGGTCTTTATCAACCAACTGCGCGAAAAAATCGGCGTGATGTACGGCAACCCGGAGACGACCACCGGCGGCCGGGCCCTCAAGTTCTACGCCTCCGTGCGCCTGGACGTCCGCAAGGGCGAGGCGCTGAAGAACGGCACGCAGACGCTGGGCAACCGCACGAAGATCAAGGTGGTCAAGAACAAGGTTGCGCCGCCGTTCCGCATCGCGGAGTGCGATATTCTCTACGGCGAAGGCATTTCCCGCGAGGGCAGCCTGCTTGACCGGGCCGTCGCGATGGATGTTATCCACAAGAGCGGCGCGTGGTTCAGCTACGGTGACCAGCGCATCGGCCAGGGGCGCGAGAATGTGCGCCAGTACCTCAAGGACAACCCCGAGGTGTTCGCGGAGATCGACACAATCATCCGCGCCAAGCTGATCGGCGACCCCACGGCGGCCACAATAGACGGCGACGACGACGGGGACAGCGGCGGGGACGAGTGAGGCGTGGGAGTGGGGGACGGCCTCCGGCGGC
>JAVBQK010000084.1:0-12836 GCA_031549105.1 Eubacteriales bacterium | reverse complement strand
CCCTTTTTCCTTCGCCAAGAAGCCTACTGCTTCGATAACGTCCTTGTTCATGGCAGATTCTCTCCCTCGTCCTCATCCTCAAACACGATTACGGGCCTGACCAATGCCGCCTCGCGCCTGGTAAAGACCCGCTCGCCCGCTTCGGTTTCGATGCGCAGCGTGTCCTTATCGTAGGCCACCAGCGTTCCCTGGTAGGCCTTCGCGCCGTCCAGCGGCTTATAGAGCTTTATTTCGATGAGCGTATTCAGCGCCTTTTCATAATCCCGCTCGGTGGTCAGCGGCCTGTCCACGCCGGGCGAGGAAACCTCCAGAAAGTCATACTCAACATTCTCCAGCCTGGGTTGCACCGCGCGGTGGTAGCGCTCGCAGTCGTCCAGCGTGAAGCCGCCCTCTTTATCCAAATAGATGCGCAAATAATGCCCGGGGCCTTCCTTGACCAATTCGGCATCTACGAATTCGAAGTCCATTTCTGCCGCAAGCCTCTGGCAAAGCGGAATGACAAAGGTGGTAAGATCCCTTCGCGCCATACGGTCTCCTTTTTCTGCGTTAGGCGATGCAAATCGTGCCTTCAAGAGAAAAGAGCGGGCAGACCCACTCTCTACTTTGCTTCCCAAAGCCAGCAAACTGCAAACCTACGGCCCCTAGTATACCACGAGAACATAAGGAAAACAAGGGCTAGAATAGAGAAACTTGGCTGGTCTCTGCCAAATCCTGCAGCGCGCCCTGTGCCCGCAGCTGGTCCAGCACCGCCGTCGATACCCTCGATCGCGCCTTGATATCCTCCACCGACATGAACGGGCCCGCCTTCCGCGCCTCGCACAGCGACTGCGCCGCCGCAAGGCCCAGACCCGGAATTGACGTAAACGGCGGCAGGATCGCCCCGTCCACCAGCTGAAACGCCTCGGCGTCAGACTGATACAAATCCACAGGCAGCAGCCGGATGCCGCGCATCACCATTTCCAGCGCGATTTCGACCAAAATCACCTGGTCCTTCTCCGCCGCTGTCAAATCCTTCCAGCGCAGGTCGTAATCATCCAGTGCCTCGCGCAGGCTGGCGGCATCCTTTCTCATGATGCTGACATCAAACGCGTCGGCCCGCACTGTGTAATACGCCGCGTAATATGCCAGCGGGTGATACAGCTTGAACCAAGCAATGCGCAGTGCCATCGTCACATAGGCGACAGCATGCCCCTTGGGGAACATGTACTTGATCTTCTTGCACGAATCGATGAACCACGCGGGCGTATCCGCCGCGCGCATCGCCGCCTCCATATCCAGCGTCAGGCCCTTGCCCTTGCGGACGGATTCCATCGTCTGGAACGCCATCTTCGGCTCCACGCCGCGCAGCATCAGCGCGTTCATGATATCATCGCGCGTACAGATGCATTCCGACAGCGTCGCCGTGCCATTGGCGATCAGGTCGGATGCGTTGCCCAGCCACACGTCCGTGCCGTGCGAGAGGCCGGAGATGCGCACCAACTCCTCCATGGTATGAGGGCGCGTATCATCCAGCATGCCCCGCACAAACCGCGTGCCAAACTCCGGAATGCCCAGCGTCCCGGTCGTGCAGCGAATATCCTTCTCCGTGACGCCCAGCGCCTTGGGGCTGGTGAACAGCGACATCACGCCCGGGTCGTTGAGCGGAATCTCCCGTGCGTTCACGCCAGAGAGACGTTCGAGCATGTTGATCATCGTCGGATCGTCATGGCCGAGGATGTCCAGCTTGACCAGCACATCGTGCATCGATCCAAAATCGTAATGCGTGGTGATGATCGGGCTCTTCGCGTCATCCGCCGGGTGCTGTATCGCGGTGAACTGGTAGATTTCATAGTCCTTTGGCAGCACAACGATGCCGCCGGGGTGCTGGCCTGTCGTGCGCTTGACGCCGACACACCCCTGCACCAGCCGGTTCTTCTCGGCCTCGGTGGCCTGCATGCCGCGCTCCTCCAGGTAGCCCTTTACGTAGCCGTAGGCGGTCTTCTCCGCCAGCGTGCCGATAGTGCCCGCGCGGAATACGTTGCTCGCGCCGAACAGCTCTTCGACGTACTTGTGCGCGCGCGGCTGGTAGACACCGGAGAAGTTCAGATCGATATCCGGTACCTTGTCTCCATAGAACCCGAGAAATACTTCGAACGGGATGTCGAACCCCTCGCGGCGGCAGTCCGTTCCGCAGACGGGGCACTTCAGCTCCGGCAGGTCCACCCCCATGCTGGCGATCTCGTGCCGGGTATCAAACTGCGTCCAGTGGCACTGGGGGCAGAGATAATGCGGCGGCAGCGGGTTCACCTCGGTGATGCCGCACATCGTCGCCACAAACGACGAGCCGACCGATCCGCGCGAGCCGACAAGATACCCGTCGGACAGCGACTTGGTCACCAGCTTCTGCGCGATGGAGTACAGCGTCGCAAAGCCGTACCCGCAGATGGATTTCAGTTCCTTGTTCAGCCGCGCCTCGACAATCTCCGGAAGCTCCTCGCCGTAGCGCCTGCGCGCCTCGCGCCAGGACATGTCCCGGACATCCCCCTCCGCGCTCTCCCAGAATGGCTGGAATGTCTCCTTCCCCTCCGGGTGCTTAGGGAACAGGCTGATTTCACCCACCTTGCCCGCGATCTTCACGGGGTTGTCCACGACAACCTCCATCGCCTTCTCCGCGCCAAGGTACGCGAACTCCCTCAGCATCTCGTCCGTGCTCTTGAAGTACAGCGGCGGCTGCTCGTCCGCGTCGCTAAAACCCTTGCCGGCCATCAGGATTGCCCGGGCCGTCGAATCCTCGGGCCGCAGGAAGTGCACGTCGCCCGTCGCCACCACGGGCAGGCCGCACTTTTCGCCCAGCGCCACGATCTTGCGGTTCAGGTCGCGCAGGTCATCATCGTCCTCCACCCGCTTATCACGGACAAGGAACTCGTTGTTGCCCACCGGCTGTATCTCCAGATAGTCGTAAAACCGGGCGATCTGTGAGAGCGTCCTGTCATCCCGCCCGGCGAGCACCGCGCGGAACAGCTCGCCCGATTCGCATGCGCTACCCACCAGCAGCCCCTCGCGCCACTTCTGCAAAAGGCTCCTGGGGATGCGCGGCCGCTTGTTATAGTAGTTCAGATGTCCCTCGGACACCAGACGGTTCAGGTTCGTCATGCCGGTCTGCGATATCGCCAGCAGCACCACATGGTACGAATCGCCGATGCCGTCGCCGGTGAACGCCGTGTTGAGCGCGCGCAAATCTTCCGCGCCCTTGCTGCGCGCCATGAGAAGCAGCTTTTGCAGCGCCTGCGCGGTTGCCCGGGCGTCATGGACGGCGCGGTGCGCGTTTTCCAGGCTCACGCCCAGGTGGCGACACACCGATGCAAGCTTGTGGTTAGAGAGCGTCGGCAGTGCCTTCCGCGAAAAGGCCAGCGTGTCGATCACCGGGCCGCTCCACGAAAGCCCCAGCCGCCGCAGCTCCATCTGTAGGAACGCCAGGTCAAACGCTGCGTTGTGCGCGGCAATCGGCGCATCGCCGATGAACGCCATCACCTGCTCCGCCACGTCCGCAAATGTTGACTGCCCGCGCACCATGTCGGTGGTAATTCCGGTGATCTCCGTCACCTTCGCCGGGACGGGTCCACCCGGGTCAATCATCAGCGACAGCTCATCCTCAACCGTATCGCCACGCAGGCGTACCGCGCCGATCTCGATCACCCGGCTGTTCGCCGCCGAAAGGCCGGTCGTCTCAAAGTCCAGCACGATGATCGGCCCATCCAGCGGGCGGTCGTCGGCATCCTGGACGATCTGCGCCTCATCGATCAGATACCCCTCCATGCCGGGGATTAGCTTGATCTTGTTCTTTTTCGCCGCAGAGAACGCGTCCGGGAACGCCTGCACCACGCCGTGATCCGTCACCGCCACCGCCGGGTGGCCCCACTCGGCCGCCTGGCGGATCAGCGCATCCACGGAGCTGACACCGTCCATGCTGCTCATCTGCGTGTGCAGGTGCAGCTCAACGCGCTTTTGCTCCGCCGTGTCCAGGCGTTTGGGCGCCTCGGCGGCTTCGATATCCGTCAGCATCACCACGGGTTCACGCGCAAACTTGTCGTACTGGCAATCGCCGCGCACGGTCAGCCAGTCCCCCGCCTTGATCCGGGCGATGATCCCCTGCACGCGGGCGATGTCCTCCTGCGTGGGCGGAAGGGCCGTCGATTCCTCCTCGCCGGAAGGCCTGCGGCGGCGATAGCGCAGGAACAGCTTGCAGGCGATGGTGCCGGTATAGTCGGTCAGGCCAAAGGTGAGCAGCGCCATTTCGCCGCCCTTCAGTTCCTTTGATTCGAGCGATACCACCTCGCCCCGCACGGATACCCGGCCGCTATCCTCTTTCAGCTCACCCACCTGCGTCAACGCATCCTTGATCGCGCTGCCATAGATGCGGCCTGTATCCTTCGCCGCGGGTGATTTCTTGATGGCCTCTTCGGTCTCCTTCGCCTGTAGCAAAAGCGCCTCTTTCGCCTTTTCGTCCAGCAGGCGCATGCGCTCCCGCTGGGCCTGCACATCCTCCTCGCAGATGAAAGCAACCTCCACTGCCATGCGAAACACGTCCGCCATCAGCGCAACCAGCCGCTTGTCCAGCTCCACATGGCGCACATAGCGCAGCGCCGCCTCGGACGAGACGGAAACCACCAGCCTGCCATCCGTCAAAGACCAGGTAGCGTCCTTGAGCCATGGGCGTATGCCGGGCGATGAGCGCGCCAGGCAGTCCGTCAGAAACGGCGTGTATTGTGACAGATCCCGCCGCGCCTCATCCGCCAGCGCCGGACTGCACACGCGCAGCGACGCCTTCATGCCGGGAAACGCCTTCTGCAGCGCCGCGCGCAGGCGCAGGTATTCCGCTTCCTCGACCAGCTTGTTCGATAGGAAGCAGATGAGCAGCTTCGTCGCGGCGCGGTCCACCAGCACCTTCTCCAGCGTCAGGTGGCCGGAAAGCTCCGCAAGTTCTTCCGGGAGCATGCTTTGCCAGTTCATGATTTCTCCAGTTGCTTTTGTTTGCGCAGCGCGTGTAGCGCTGAAAGCAGCGTCTCCGCCAGGTCACCATCTATCTTTTCCGGGGATGCATCCCGCCGGAACAGCACACTGCCCGACTTTCCACCCGCGATACCCAGGTCAGCCTCGCGCGCCTCACCCGGGCCATTGACGACGCAGCCCATCACCGCCACCTTGATATCCTCCGTCCAGCCACGCGTCGCATCCTCCACCTGTTTGGCAATGCCCGCCACGTCCACGCAGGTACGCCCGCACGTCGGGCAGGAGACGATCTCCACGCCGCTGCGCAGGCCCAGCGCCCGCAGGATGGACAACGCCGCGCCAGCCTCCGGCACCGGATCGCCCGAAAGCGATACGCGCACCGTGTCGCCGATGCCGGAAAGCAGCAGCGCCCCAATGCCGATCGCCGACTTGACCGTGCCCTGGCCGGGCAGTCCGGCCTCGGTGATGCCCAGGTGCAATGGATAGTCGCACGCGCGGGCCAGCAGCCGGTTTGCCTCCACGGTGTCACGCACGCCGGAGCCCTTGATCGATATTACGATGTCGTAGAACCCGCAATCCTCCAGCATCTTCGCGTGCGAAAGCGCGCTTTCCAGCATCGCATCCGGCGTCGGCCCGCCGTATTTGGCCAGCAGGTCCTTTTCCACTGATCCGGAATTGATGCCGATGCGGATGGGGATGCCGTGCGCCTTGGCACAGTCGGCGACCGCGCGCACATTGGCCGCGCCGCCGATGTTGCCGGGGTTGATGCGTAGCTTGTGGATGCCGTTCTCGGCAGAGCGCAGCGCCAGCTTGTGGTCAAAATGAATGTCCGCCACCAGCGGCACCGGCGATCCATCGACCAGCGCCCGCACGGCCTGCGCGCATGCCTCGTCATAGACCGATACCCGCACGATGTCGCAGCCTGCATCCGCCAGCGCGCGAATCTGCGCAAGCGTCGCTTCCACGTCCCGGGTGTCAGTGTTTGTCATCGATTGAATGGATACCGGCGCGCCCCCGCCAATTTTGACCGCGCCGCACGTCACTTGCTTTGTCACTGTAACAACCTCACAATATCCTGGTACATCACCACGACCATCAGCACCATCATCAACCCAAAGCCGATGAGCAGCACCAGGCCCTCTTTGTTCGGGTCCATCCGCTTGCCGCGAATCTTTTCAATCGTCAGGAAGATCAGCTTGCTGCCGTCCAGCCCCGGCACGGGCAGCAGGTTGAACAGCCCCAGGTTCACGCTGATCATCGCCATCAGGCTCAGATACGTAAGCAGCCCGCCCGATTCCGTCTGTTCCTTGATCAGCGTCACGGTGCCGATCGGCCCGGTCAGCTGGTCCGCGCCTTCTCTCTCGAAGATCAATTTCTTCAGCGCATCGAAAATCGTCGACGCCATGTCGGCGGTCATCAGGTACGCAACCTCCAGCGACTTGATGGGTTTATACTTAACCATCGCATTTTGGTATATGATGCCGATCATGAAACGACCCTCGGCCTCCTGCCACGCTGGCTGCACACGCAGGCCCGTCTGGATGCCCTCGCGATCCACAATGAAATCCAGCGGCTCACCCTTCGCGGCGTCAATTATGCGCGAGATTTCGTCAGTGGTCTGCACCGGTGCGCCGTTGACGCTGACAATCTTGTCACCGACTTGCAGGCCGGCCATTTCCGCCGGGAGCCCCGGCAACACCGTGCCGACAGTGTTGATCGGTACGGGCAGACCTACCAGCGCGAAATAGATCACAAACAGCACGAGAAATGCCGTCAGCATGTTCATGAACGGCCCAGCCAGCGCAATCGCCACGCGCTTCCATATTTTCTGCTTGGCATACGCGTCCTCGCGGTCGGGCACGCCGTCCTCATCGTCGGCGACATACCGGCAGTACCCGCCGATGGGCAGCGCCCTGAGCGAGTACGTGATGCCCGAGCGCGCCTTGCGCGACCACAGCTTGGGCCCAAACCCCACCGCAAACTCCATCACGTTGACGCCCGTCAGCCGCGCGGACCAGAAATGGCCCAGCTCATGCAGGATGATTACCAGGCCGAACATCAATATCGCCAGCACCCAGTAGGTTAAATTGATCAAAGCCTACCTCCTCAAGGAAGCATATATTCCCCCGCCAAGTTTATGAAAGAAGGCTCCGCGCCATGCGTCTTGCCTCCGCGTCCGCCTCAAAAACATCTTCCACAGTGGCAGCCGCGCAACTGGGCACACGCTCCAGCACCTCGCGCGTCACCCGCCAGATGCGCCCGAACGGAACGCGCCCTGCTAGAAACGCTTCCACTGCGATCTCATTTGCCGCGTTAAGCACCGCTGGGGCCGTGCCGCCCGCGCGCAGCGCGTCGTAGGCCAGGAACAGCCCCGGGAACTTCGCCCGGTCCGGCTCCTCAAATGAGAGCTGGCCAATGCGTGCCAAATCCAGCGGCGCGCCGCCGGTGGGCAGCCGCTCCGGATACGACATCGCATAGAGGATCGGCAGGCGCATATCGGGCGTGCCCAGCTGCGCCAGCACCCCGCCGTCTACGAACTCCACCATCGAGTGGATGACACTCTGTGGGTGAATCAGCACGTCGATCTTCTCCGGCGGCAGGCCGAACAGCCAGTGCGCCTCAATGACCTCCAGCGCCTTGTTGATCATCGATGCCGAGTCGACGGTGATCTTGCGCCCCATCGCCCAGTTGGGGTGGCGCAGCGCCTGCTCCACCGTCGCGCCGTCAATCGCCGGCGGGTCCCAGGTACGGAACGGGCCGCCCGACGCCGTCAGGATGATGCGCGCGGGCGCGTTGCCGTCCGCCGCGCGCAGGCACTGGAAGATCGCGCTGTGCTCGCTGTCCACCGGCAGCAGCGGCTGACCGGCCTTCTTGGCCGCCGCCGTCACCAGCGCGCCGCCTGCGACCAGCGCTTCCTTGTTCGCCAGCAGCACCCGCTTCCCCGCCGCGAACGCGTCCAGCACCGCGGGCAGGCCCGCAAAGCCCACAACGGATACCAGCACGTCATCCGCTTCCTGCAGCGACGCCGCCACGCGCAGGCAGTCCGCGCCGAAGTGCCACTGGCAAAACCTGACATCCTCCGGGATTTCCGCAGACTCCACCACCAATCCGGCCATCAGCGGACGGAACGCGCGCACTTGGTCAAACAACTTTTCAGCGCTGGAATGGGCCGTCAGCGCTACAACACGAAAGCGGTCCGCATGGCGGGCCGCTACCTCCAGTGCCTGTACGCCAATGGAACCGGTGCTGCCGATAACCGAAATTGCTCTGCTCATAGTCCCTCTAAATCAACCCCGTCGCCATGCAGTAGCCAAACAGCACATAGGAGACAAAAATGACGCTGTCGATGCGGTCCATCATGCCGCCATGGCCGGGGAACATCGTGCCGAAATCCTTGATGTTGCAAAACCGCTTGATCAGCGACGCGGTAAGGTCGCCAAGCTGGCCCGCCACACCGCCCACCAAGCCCAGGATGATGAAGTGCCACACAGGCGGCATATCCGTCAGCGACGCGCCGCTGGTACACAGAAGCACCGCGCCCACCACGCTGCCCAGAAGCCCCGCCGCGGACCCTTCCCAGGTCTTCTTCGGCGAGAGCACCGGCGTCATCTTGTGCGTGCCGATCGTTACCCCGACAAAGTATGCAAATGTATCGCCCACCAGCGCGATGACGAACACCGACAGCACCAGCAACACGCCCAGCTCCGGCGGCTGGATGCGGATGATCGGGTAGAGCATCGTCAGCGGAATCAGCACGCTGATCAGCACATTCAGCGATGCCGCGGCGTCCACCCAGCGCGGCTGCTTGCGCAGCGCGATCTGCAGCATGATCACCAGCGTGGCCGAGCAGCCCAGCAGGTACACGCCGACGGCCCCCATCGTCAGGTAGACCGGCAACATCAGCACCGCCATGCCGTAGAGTGGCACGCGGGGCGGGTGCAGGTCCGCCTTGGTAAACGCATTGAGCATCTCGTAGCAGCCCAGGAGCGCAACCAGCGCAATCGCGATATCAAATACCCAGCCGCGGATGAGCAGCACCACAAACAGCAGCACTGCGCTGACAACTCCCGTAACAATCCGTTGCGCCATGCTATTTCCCCTCGTTTTCGTTGCGGCCGCCGAAGCGCCGATCCCGCGCCGCATAGGCGTCCAGCGCCGCATGATACGCGTCAAGTCCAAAGTCCGGCCATAACTCGTCCGGGAAAAGGAACTCCGCATAGGCCGACTGGAACAGCAGGAAATTGCTCAGGCGCTTCTCGCCGCTGGTGCGGATCAGCAGATCCACATCCGGCTGTCCATGTGTATAGAGCGCGTCCGCGAACATCGCCTCGTCGATCATTCCCGGCGTGATCTCGCCCCTTAGCGCGCGCTCCGCCAGCAGGCGCGCGGCGCGCACCAGTTCGTCCCGACCGCCGTAGTTGATCGCAACGTTCATCTGTAGGCCCGTATTCTCACGGGTGATCGCCATCGCCTCGTAGGCCACCTTGCGCTGTGCCTCCGGCAGACCATCCACATCGCCCACGATGCGTACCCGCACATTGTTCGCGTGCAGGTCCTGCATCTCCCCGGAGAAATACTCCAGGATCAACCCCATCAGCGCGCTCACCTCATCTGATGACCGCTTCCAGTTCTCCGTAGAAAACGCGTACAGCGTCAGCACCTCGATGCCCAGCTCGCCCGTCTCCCGCAGAATCGCGCGAAGGGCCTCCACGCCCTTGCGGTGCCCCATCGCACGCGGCAGCAGGCGCTTCTTTGCCCAGCGGCCATTGCCATCCATGATGATCGCCACATGGCGCGGCATGCGCGCAGGCGCTTTCCATTCGTTCATTCGCGTTGCTCCTTGATGGCTGTTTCAAATGCGCAGACAGTCAGCCGCCTGCCGCCATCCAGCACACGGACAACACGAAACGCGCCCGTCCCATCTGGGCGGCGCGGCGCGCGGGAAACGGTGATCTCCGGCGTAATTCCCCGCGCAAGCAACCTCTTTTCCGCTTCTTCAAGCGGCAACCCCAGCAGGCAATCCGGCATCAAACGGACATGATCTCCTTTTCCTTGTCGGCGGCGATCTTGTCCAGGTCCTTGATTGCATTGTCGTGAATTTTTTGGATTTCCGCCTCGGCGTTCTTTTGGTCATCCTCGGTGATCTCGGATGCCTTCTTCATCTTCTTGATCTGCTCCACGGCATCCCGGCGGATGGACCGCACGGCGACCTTGGATTCCTCGCAGCTTTTGCGCACTACCTTGGTCAGCTCGCGGCGGCGCTCCTCGTTCAGCTCCGGCACAATCAGGCGGATGATCTTGCCGTCGTTGGCGGGCGTCATGCCCAGGTCCGACTTCATGATCTCTTTCTCAACCTGCGGGATAAGCTTGGGATCCCATAGCGCGATGAGGAGCTGACGCGCCTCGGGCGCGGAAATATTGGCAAGCTGGCTCAGGGGCGTCGGCGTTCCAAAATAATCCACTGAGATGCGGTCCAGCAGCTGCGGATTCGCGCGCCCGGCGCGGAGCGAGGACAGGTCCTTCTTCAGTACGGCGGCTGTCTTCGCCATCTTGTCCTTCGCGCTTTCGATGATCTTTTCCATACAATTCCACACTCCTGTCGGCTGGATTGGCCATTCATTTCGTATATTGTATCCTTTTTGTTCAGGAAAGGCAAGAGGCAGGCCCGCGAAAGCACGCCAATCCGTTTTTTCGTTGTGCATGCGCCCCGCGTGTGCTATACTGGGCACATGCATAAAATAGGAGGACTAGCCCGTGAAAAACGGTCGTTTTTTTGTCGTATTGCTTGCATTGCTGCTTTTGGTTCCCACCTTCACCCAGGCCGAGACAACGCTTACCCTGATGGGCCTTGAGTCCGAGGGATCGACCCGCGACTGGTCGCAGAGCCTTTTCTTTTCGCGCATGGCGGAAATGACGGGCGTTTCCTTCACATTCCGCCAGTACACGGATAAGGCGGCATACGGCACCGCGCTGAGTGACGCGTTCCGCACCGGCGACCTGCCGGATGTGCTTTTCAAGGCAAACCTCACGCCGCAGCAGGAGATGGACTACCTCGCATCCGGCCAATTGGTCGATCTCGCGCCGTTGCTGGAGGAGTATGCGCCGAACCTTAACACTATCCTAAACGCCCGCCCGGACTGGCGCGCCGCCATCACCCAGCCCAGCGGTGCGATCGCGTCGCTGCCCGTGCTCAATGGCGCGGACAGGCAGTGCTGCATCTGGATCAACAAAAGCTGGCTGGATGCGCTGTCGCTGCCGATGCCCACCACCATCGACGAATACACCGAGGTGCTGCGCGCTTTCCGCGACAAGGACCCCAACGGCAACAACAAGGCAGACGAAATCCCATTGAGCGTTGTCGGCCCGTGGGAAAGCAAGTTCCTGCTGCATGCCTTTGGCCTTACGCCCAACGACTACAACATCTACGTGGACGATGCCGGTACGGTGCGTTTTTCCGCGCTTGAACCGGGCTTCCGCTCGTTTGTCGAGTGGCTGAAGATGGCGCTGGAGGAGTCGCTGATTGACCCCAACGCGTTCCGCCAGATGCAAGGCTCGCGCACCACCGCGATGTCGGAAGATGACGCGGACAAGACGATCGGCGGCATGATCAGCATCGCGCCGTACACTGTCGTCAACATGGCGCAGTCCCCCTCCTATCAGGTTCTTCTCCCGCTGGCTTATGAGGGTAAGCAGGTTTACCGCCAGCTGCTAAGCGGCGTCGGCCGCGGCGCGTTTGCGATCACCAGCGCGTGCGCCGATGTGCCCGCCGCGCTCCAGTGGGTCGACACGCTGTACACGGAAGCGGGCGGCCGTCTGGCCTTCGCGGGGCAGGTGGACACGGATTACACCATTCAGGAGAACGGCAGTTGGAAATGGAACAGCGGCGATGCGTATACGGAGCTTCAAACCATCGTCGATAACAGCATCATCGCCGGGGACGCGACCACGCCCGGCCTCGAACCTGCGGCGTTCATGCGCAACTCCGAAATCACCGACGACAACCACGTGCGCCGCCAGACCGACACCATCCGTTCATACCTGGTGGAGCCTTTCCCCATCACCTGGCCGACGGACGCTGCCCGGGAGGCGCGCATCGCAGAGCTGCAAGCAGTGCTCGGCCCCTGCGTGGACAACGCGATCGCCAACTTCGCGATGGGCCTTGTGGAGCTGAACGACACCGAATGGGCCGCCTTTGAGGCGGAACTGCGCACACTGGGCATGGAAGAATTCGTATCCCTCTGGCAGGCCAAGTACGACGAACGATAACGAGGGGGCGCGCTACATGGATTGGCTTTCCCTGTTCCCCAAGGACAAGCAGCCTACCTTTGCCGATATGGAGGCGTACATCCAAAACCCACTCTGGGGTGATCTGAACGGTTACCTGCAAAACGCGTACCAGACCACGCCCAAGCAGAGCTTCAGCACCTGCTCCGGCCAACCCGGCTGGAATGTTAAGTATCAGAAAGGCGGCAAAGCCCTCTGCACGCTCTATCCCATGGAAGGGGCGTTCATCGCGCTGGTCGTCGTGGGCGAAAAGGAGCGAACCGAAGTGGAGCTATTGCTGCCGTCGTTCAGCCCATACACGCATGCGCTCTATGACCGGTCGGGTGCGCTGATGGGCGCGAAATGGCTGATGGCACACGTGACGGACGCGGATGTTCTGCGCGACATAGAGCGGATCATCGCCGTGCGCAGGCCGCCGAAAGGATAACGAAAAAGGAACGCCAGGGGGACGCTGTCCCCCTGGACCCCCTGCCAGGAGGCTCGCCTCCTAGACCTCCAACATTTCGCCTCATGGCGGGCTGGGTTTTTGCAGAGTGCAAACCTGCCCGCCGTGAGGCTAAACA
>JAVBQK010000181.1:0-16710 GCA_031549105.1 Eubacteriales bacterium | reverse complement strand
GGCATTTCGCCTCACGGCGGGTGGGTTATATATCCCTCCCGCCCGCAGGCGAAATGTGGGGTTTCCAAAGGGCCTTGCCCTTTGGTGGGGATCCAAGGGGCAAAGCCCCTTGGCGTTCCTATCGCAGCAGCCCTTCTTTCGTCATCCGTTGTTCTCCTGCCATGATTCCAGCGCTTTGGCCAGCTGGTCCGGACAGGATGTCCCGTTCTGGCACTGGATGCCCTTCAGCAGCGGAATCACGTCTTCCGCCTTCTGTCCGGTTACCAGCCGGGAGACGCCCACCGCGTTGCCGTGGCAGCCGCGCTCAAACTCACAGTGCTTGATGACGCCGTCCTGTACGTCCAGGTAAATCGCCTTAGAACAGGTTCCATTTGTCTTGTAAGTAATCATTTCATCCCTCCGCTAAGTTTACACCTTTTTTCGACGCCCGCGCCGCTTTTCCTGCCGCACCCGCTTTCACCTCGCAACATAGGATGCAGAAGCAAGGGCGGGTAAAGGAGGGCGTGGCATGCGTGAAAGGCTGGCTGTTTCCGATTCGCTGCAGGGTCTCTTGGCGATTGTAACGCTACCGGACCTGGCGGTCGGGGCCAAGGCACGCGTGCCGTTCCGGCCTGGCAAGCTGTTGGCCGGTGGCAAGCTCTTTTGCGCCGACGCTTCCGAACCCACCATATATCTCTTCAGCCCCGAGACGCTGGCACTGGAGCGGAGTATCACCGCCGCGCCGGAGATCGAGGCCATGATGCTTTCCCGCACCGGCACGTGCCTGTATGCGCTGGCGGGCGGCGCTGACAGCCTGCAGATGCTGGATGTCGCGCAGGGGCGGCTGCTCAATGTCGCCCACGCAGGCATGCACCCGCGCGCCATGGCGCAGGATGCGTCCGGGCAGAGCGTGGCGGTGGCCTGTGGCGGGGCATGCGAAGTGACCGTGCAGAACGCGGCAACGCTGCGCATATGCGCCACGTTCCCCGTAGAGGGCGTGGCGGTGGACGTCTGCTTCTTCGCCGGGCAATTAATGGTATTGTGCGCCTCGGGCGAGTATGACATGGGCACCATCGTCGGGGCGGTGGCCCCGGACGGCAAATGGACGCCGTGGATCAGGCTGCCGGGCCTCCCGGGCGCAATGACCGCGTGCGGCGGGGGGCTGCTCGTGGGCCATATGCAGAACCTGACGATGCTCGATCCACCCAACGGCCGCATCCGCTGGCAAACAAAAATCGCCGGACTGCCCACCGAAATCATCGACCTGGGCAGAGCGGCGTGTTTTGCGGATAGCCTAGATGGCCTCATTGGCCTGATCGAGTTGCGGCGCGGCACCGTGCTGCGGCGTCTGCGTGTGCCCGAGCCTGCCGGGCTGGCGGCGTTATAAGCGTCCGACGGGCAGCTTGCCTTATTTGCGGATAGGCGTTGGGTCCTTCCGCTCCGGCGTTGGCTCTTTGGCGCCTTCGCCCAGCGCGTGCATGATGTGCGCGTAGATGTTCGTTGCCTGCGCGATCCACGCATCGCAGAAGCGCTGCGCCTGCTTGTGGGTCGGCACGCTGACGTTCATTGTCAGCAGGTCGCTGTCGCGCTCGATGAGGCGGAGACATACGGTGTAGTCTCCGCTTTCTTCTTTGCGGATGTCAGACAGCATCTGCTTTTCCCGCCGGAAGCGCACGCGCCACGTGGCGGCAAGCTCCTCCAGCGCGGTCCTCCGCGAGTGAGGCAGCTTTGCCAGGAACATATCCAGCGTGTCGTGCCCCTTGCCGGTCAGCGCGTACAGCGTGCCCAGCGGGTGCTTCTGCCTGCGGAACAGGCCCGCGTCCGCCAGTTCCGCGAGGCCCAGCTGCATGGAGATATAGTCCATAAAGTCATTTTCCACCATAAACACCAAAAGCTGCTGCGCAGTGACCGCGCCAAGGCGGTCAATCGCGTAGAGCAGCAGCAGCTTGTTTTCTGTGTCAGATGGACGGCGCTGCATGGTCACACGGTGAACGGCTTGATGTCCTCTAGCAGCTGGTCACAGTCGTCGCTCTGAATTTCCAGCGTAACCGGTTTGGACAGGTCAAGGCTGAAGATGCCGAGAATGGATTTGGCATCCACAATGTGGCGGCCTGAATGCAGATCCATGTCAAAAGCGTAACGGTTGACGGCGTTAACAAACGCTTTGACGTTCTCGGCAAGGCTGAGGCGAATGGTTACGGTTTTCATGCCGGAGCCCTCCTTTTTTCGTAATGGGATTTCCCAGCAATTATACGCTTGTCCATAAAAAAAATCAACCGGGATAAAAATGCTCTAGCAATCTCATAATAGCTCCGTCACGTCGCACAGGATTTTTCAGAACATGAGGAGGCGTTTACATTGAGAGCTACGGGCATCGTCCGCAGAATCGATGAACTGGGCCGGGTGGTCATTCCCAAGGAAATTCGTAGAACCTTGCGCATTCGCGAAGGCGATCCATTGGAGATCTATACCGATCGCGATGGCGAGGTCATCCTCAAGAAGTATTCCCCGATCGGTGAAATTGCCGCGTTTGCCAAGGACTACACCGAGTCGCTGTTCCGCTCGCTCGGGCACATCGCCTGCATCTGCGACCGCGACATGGTCGTCGCTGCATCGGGCGTACCGCGCAAGGAGCTGTGGGACAAGCCCATCAGCCGCGATCTGGAGGCGGCCATTGCCAACCGCCAGAGCGTTGCCATCAACAAGTCCGCCGGCGGCAAGGTATTCGCCATCACCAACGAGGATGAGGCCATCGGCTATACCGCGCAGGTCTTCTCTCCCATCATCGCAGACGGCGAAGCCATCGGCGGGGTGCTGCTGCTCAGCCGCGAGCAAGGCGTCAAGATGGGCGATACGGAGCTGAAGGTTGCGGAGACGACCGCGGGCATCGTCGGGCGGCAGATGGAGCAGTGACGAGGGAAGAGGGGAACGGCCTCCGGCGGCCCAAGGGCTCTGCCCTTGGGAAACCCGCGAAGGGCTTCGCCCTTTCGAAACCCATGTTGCGCTCACGCGCGGGTTTGGGTTTGCATGGATTTTACCCCTGCGTGAGCAGATATGGGTTTCGAAAGGGCAAGGCCCTTCGCGGGGGTCGAGGGGGCAGAGCCCCTTGCGTTCTCTTTCTCTCGCTTGAACTTTTTTCCGCAATTTGCTATTATACTGGCAGATTGCGGCTTTTTTTGCCCGTTTGGGAGGATACGATGGAGCGACTGACGGTGGTGGCGCTTGGGCCTGACCGGGCGGAGCAACTGACGCTGGAGGCGGCGGACGCGCTGCGGAGCGCATCCGCGGTGCTGTTGCGCACGGGATTGCATGGGGCAGCTGACTGGATGGACGGCCAGGGGGTACGGTATGAGACGCTGGATGCGCTGTATGAGAGCGCGGATGATTTTGATGGGCTGAACGAGGCCGCCGCCGCGGAAATCTTGCGGAAGATGGACGGTGGTGGCTCGCTTTGCTACGGCGTCCCGGACCCTATGACCGATGCGACGGTTGCGGAGCTTAAGAAGAGCGGCGTGGCTATGCGCGTTATTGCGGGCGTTACGCAGACGAGCCTTGCTTGCGCGGGTGCGCTGGAAAGCTCACTGCCCGCACAGGGCGGGTATGTGACCCTGGCGGCGGTGGACCTGACGGGCTTCCAGCTGAACCCGGCGCTGCCGCTAATCATTACGGAGCTAAACAGCCGCCTGCTGGCCGGCGAGGTCAAGGTGCAGCTGCTTACGCTATACGCGCCCGAGACGCAGGTGCTCCTGGGCAGGGCGAGCATCCCGCTGGAACTGCTGGATCGCCAGAAGCACTACGATCACCTCACAACCGTCTACATCCCGGCCAGCCCGCTGACCGAGCGGGTACGCTATACGTTTGCTGACCTGCTGGATGTGATGGCTCGCCTGCGCCGTCCGGGCGATGGCTGCCCGTGGGACCTGGAGCAGACGCACGAAACGCTTCGCGAGTATATGATCGAAGAGGCGTATGAACTCGTCGACGCGGTAAACCAAGGCGACGCGATGCGCATTGCGGATGAGCTGGGCGATGTGCTTTTGCAGGTAGTGTTCCATGCGCAGGTCGCGATCGAGCATGGCGAGTTCGACATCGACGATGTGACAACCGCCATCTGCCACAAGATGATCACCCGGCATGCACACATTTTCGGTGACATTCACTGCGAAACGGCGGATGATGTGCTCAAAAGTTGGGAAAATATAAAGAAAAAGGAAAAGGGCCTGAGGAGCGCCGCCGAATCGATGCGCGACATTCCGGGCCATCTGCCCGCGCTAATGCGCGCGGGAAAGGTGCAGAAAAAGGCGCGTCAGGTAGGTTTCGACTGGGATTCGCCGCTATTGGCGCTTGACAAGGTGCTGGAAGAAGCGGGCGAAGTGCGCGCGGAACTGGATGTCGGCCGAGACCCTGCGGAAGAACTGGGCGACCTGCTGTTCGCTGCGGTTAACGTGGCGCGGCTTGCCGGGGTGCAGTCGGAACTCGCGCTGGGCGAAGCAACGGCAAAGTTTGTGCGCAGGTTTGAGGCGATGGAGGCGGCCATCCTGGCGGACGGAAAAAATCTCTCCGGCATGACATTGGCCGAGATGGATGCGTATTGGGACGCGGTGAAACGCGCAGAAAGGGACGGCGTATGAACCCGGTTTTCTCGGTGATCATCCCCTGTTACAACGAGGAAGAGGTGTTGGACGCGTCCTTCGCGCGCCTTGACGCTGCGATGCGCGGCATGGGCGAAACGTATGAGCTGATCTTTGTCAACGACGGCAGCCGTGACCGCACGGGCGAGAAGCTGCGGACGTTGGCCACAGGGCACCCCGAGGTGCGCGTGCTGCAGTTCGCGCGCAATTTTGGGCACCAGATCGCGGTAACGGCCGGGCTGGACGCGGCGCAGGGGGATGCCGTCGTCATCATCGACGCGGACCTTCAGGACCCGCCGGAAGTAATCCCCGAGATGGCCGCCAAGTGGCGCGATGGGTACGATGTGGTATACGGCAAGCGGAAAAAGCGCGCGGGCGAGACGGCGTTCAAGAAGCTGACAGCCTGGGGCTTTTACCGGACGATGCAGGCTATCGTCGGTTTTCCGATACCCGCTGATACCGGTGACTTCCGGCTTGTCAGCCGCAAGGCTGCCGACGCTGTGCGTGCGATGCCCGAGCATAATCGCTATCTGCGCGGCATGTTTGCGTGGATCGGCATGCGCCAGACGGAGGTGCTCTATGAGCGCGACAAGCGCTTCGCGGGCGAAACCAAGTATCCGCTGAGAAAAATGCTCAAGCTGGCCACTGACGGCATGCTCTCCTTTTCGCTAAAGCCACTGGACTGGATCACCTGGCTGGGTGCCTTCCTCGCCGGGAGCGGCGGGCTGTGGTTGCTGGTGGTGCTCGTGCTTGCGCTGGTTGGCCGGGAGGGGCTTGGCGTCTGGGCGCTGGCCGGTCTGTCCGTGCTGCTCTCCGGCGCGATCATCGGCTGCCTGGGTATCCTGGGCGCATATCTGGGACGCATTTATGATGAAGTAAAGGGCCGCCCCCTGTATGTGATCTCCGAGCGCATTGGGTATAAACCCGAACAATTTTAGCGAGAATCGGAAAAAATATTCGGTTTTTCGACAAAATGGATTGCCTTTACGCGAAATATGGAGTACAATTGGCTCTACATTCTACGGCGCGAATTCGAAGATATCGTGCCACAAAGGGATTTCGTAAGAAATCCCTACTGTTTTTGCGGAGGCGAGTAACATGAATTTTATGGAGAGCCGCGTCGAGCGTGACGGCCGTGCGTTGGATGGCAACATCCTGCTGGTGGATTCCTTCCTGAACCATCAAATCGACATGGAGCTCATGCGCGAGGTTGGCCATGCGTTTGCCGAGCGTTTCAAGGACAAGGGCATCACCCGCGTGATGACGGTCGAAAGCTCGGGCATTGCCCCGGCGGGTATGGCGGCGCTGGAGCTGGGCGTCCCGCTGGTGGTATTCAAGAAGAAGACATCCCGCATTACCAACGGCACCGTCTACCAGACGAACGTGCAGTCCTTCACGAAAAACATGCAGTATGAGATGACCGTATCCACCAAGTACCTGCCCAAGGGCGAGAAGGTGCTCTTCATCGACGACTTCCTCGCGATGGGCGAGGCGGCGCTGGGCGCGGCGAAAATCATCCGCGAAGCCGAGTGTGAGCTGACGGGCATCGGCATTGTGATCGAGAAGACGTTCCAGCCTGGACGCAAGCGCCTGGATGACCAGGGTTACGACGTATTCTCCCTCGTCCGCGTAAAGCGCATGTCGGCGGACACCATCGAATTTGTCCCGGAAAATGCTTGACAATTGCGCCCTAGCGGTGTAGGATAGGCCCATCCTTTCAGGTGACGGAGAAGAGTACCCCGGACCATGCCCCAAAGAGAGCGCTAGACGGTGGAAACGCGCGGGCACCCTGGGTGAAGACCACCTCCCGATGGAAGGCGCAGAGCAGCGATACGGCCCAATGAGGTTTACTGCAAACGAAGCAGGGTGGAACCACGGCGATACGCCGTCCCCGCAATTGGGGACGGCTTTTTTGCATCAAAAAAGGAGGCAGATCCCATGGAATTGATCGCGAAGGACGGCGTGACGCCGTTTAGCCTGGCGGATGAACAGGGTCTGGAGATGAAGAAGCAGGCGCTTGCCGCGCGCGTGAACGGCGCGGTGACGGAGCTATGGCGGCCGCTGAAGGATGGCGACCGGGTGGAGCTTCTCACCTTTGAGGACGAGGAGGCCCGCCGCACGTTCCGGCATACGGCGTCGCACATCCTGGCGCAGGCGGTGCAGGCCGTCAAGCCCGGAACCAAGCTGGCCATCGGCCCGGCAATTGAAAACGGATTCTACTATGACTTTGACACCGACGAGCCGTTCTCCACGGCGGACCTCGCCGCGTTTGAAAAAGAGATGTCCCGCATCATCAAGCGCAACGAGCGGCTGGAGCGCTTCGAGCTGCCGCGCGCCGAGGCCATCACCTATATGGCCGGGCGGAACGAGCCGTACAAGGTCGAACTGATTCAGGACCTGCCGGAGGATGCGGTTATTTCGTTCTACAAGCAGGGCGATTTCGTCGACCTGTGCGCAGGCCCGCACCTGCCCTCCACGGGTAAGGTCAAGGCGTTCAAGCTCACACAGGTGGCGGGCGCATACTGGCGCGGCAGCGAGCAGAACAAGATGCTGCAGCGCATCTATGGTACGGCCTACCCCACCAAGGAGGAGCTGGAACTGCACCTGGAGCGCATCGAGGAGGCCAAGCGCCGCGACCACCGCAAGCTCGGCCGCGAACTCGATTTGTTCTCCATGCATGACGAAGCGCCGGGCTTCCCGTTCTTCCACCCCAAGGGGATGGTGCTGCGGAACACCCTGGAGGATTACTGGCGGAAGCTCCACCGCGAGCGCGGGTATAGCGAGATCCGCACGCCCATCATGCTCTCCAAGGACCTATGGCTGCAGAGCGGTCACTGGGACCATTACCGCGACAACATGTACACCACGGAGATCGACGAGGCGGACTTCTGCATCAAGCCCATGAACTGCCCGGGCGGCATCCTGGTCTACAAGAACAAGCGCCACTCCTACCGCGACCTGCCGCTGCGCATGGCGGAACTGGGCCTGGTACACCGGCACGAGCTGTCCGGCGCGCTGCACGGGCTGATGCGCGTGCGCGCCTTCACGCAGGACGACGCCCACCTCTATATGACGCTCGATCAGGTGCAGCAGGAGATCATCGGCGTGATCCAGCTGGACATGGATATGTACGACACGTTCGGCTTCAAGTACACGGTGGAGCTGTCCACGCGCCCGGAGAACAGCATGGGCAGCGACGAGGCATGGGAACTTGCGACGGAATCCCTCCGCCAGGCGCTGGAACTCGTCAAAATTCCCTACAAGGTCAACGAGGGCGACGGCGCGTTCTACGGCCCGAAGATCGACTTCCACCTGGAGGACAGCTTGGGCCGCAGCTGGCAGTGCGGCACGATCCAGCTGGACTTCCAGATGCCCGAGCGGTTTGACATGATGTATATCGGCCCGGACGGCCAGGAGCACCGCCCCGTGATGATCCATCGCACAGTAATGGGCTCGATGGAGCGCTTCATCGGCGTGCTGATTGAGCACTACGCGGGCGCGTTCCCGGCATGGCTCTCCCCGGTCCAAGTGAAGGTCCTAACGATCACAGAGCGCGGCGATGCGCGCGCCCAAGAAATCGTAACCGAGCTGGAAAAGCGTGGCCTGCGCGCCGAGTGCGACTTACGCAACGAAAAAATCGGCTTCAAAATCCGCGAAGCGCAGATGGAAAAATCCCCGTATATGCTCGTCATCGGTGACAAGGAAGTCGAAACAGGCGAAGTAGCCGTACGCAGCCGCAAGGAAGGCGACCTGGGTGTGATGGGCTTGGGGGCGTTTGTGGAGAAGCTTGTGAAGGAAGTGGAGACGAGGGGGATGTGACGAGGGATGGGGAACGCCAGGGGGCTTCCCGCCCCCTGGACCCCCGGCCAAAGGGCCATTGGCCCTCTGGACTCCCAAGCTCGCCTGCGGGCGGGTAGGGGTATACAAGCAGTATTTTACCGTCCAACCCGCCGTGAGGCGAAATGTCGGAGGTCCAGGAGGCTGGCCTCCTGGTAGGGGGTCCAGGGGGACAAAGTCCCCCTGGCGTCTCCCTCGTGTTCTTTCTCTACACATCTATAGCGTAACCGCCGCATTCGTGTTACAATAAGCCCATGCCAGAACTGGAATCCGTCCTGGCGGCGCTAGGCAATATTCGCGCGCCACGGACGACAAGTGAATACGATCTGCATCAGCTGGTGGCGGACGCATTGTCCGCCGCCGGGCTTTCGTTTCGGCATGAAGCGCCCGTTGGGCCCCGGCGGCGCATTGACTTTGCCTGCGGCGGGATTGGGGTGGAGGTTAAGCGCGGTAAGCCGGCGCTTGCGCCTTTGCTGCGGCAGTTGGCGGCTTATGCGGAGAGTGACGCTGTGACGTCGCTGGTGTTGGTGGCCGAGCGGCCGCCGCGGTTGCCTGCATCCCTTGCGGGCAAGCCGCTGCGGGCTGTTAGCCTGTACCGGCTGTGGGGGATTGCGCTATGAGCATGCCGGCTTATTTGCGTGACCAGCCGGTGGGCGTGCGCACCTACGGCACGCTTTCCTACAACCGCCGGGCGAAGTGCTGGACCATCAAGGGCGAGCCGTGTGTGACGGAGCTGGCCAAGCGGCTGTTTCCCGGCTGTGATGGGCATGGCCGGGGTGAGGCGCGCTTTACCGCGCACCGGCGCATCATCGGGGATTTGAACTGGTTGATGCTCCGCTATCCGCTGGAGATTGCCGAGCGCGACCAGGACCGTTGGGAACAGGCGCTGGAAAACGCGCGCGAATGGGCCGCCCGCCGTGCGCAGGCCGACGCGATGCCGGAAATTGCGCAGCCACCTGCCGCGTATTTCACGGGTGAACTGATGCCCTTTCAGCAGAAGGGGCTGGCGTACCTGCTGGCCAATGAGCGTGCGCTGCTCGCGGACGAGATGGGCCTGGGCAAGACCGTGCAGGCCATCGCGCTGCTTGCCGCGACACGGCAACTGCCTGTGCTGATCGTCGTGCCGCCGCATTTGCTGCGCAACTGGCGGCGCGAGCTGGAGCGCTTCTTCGTCCTGCCGGATGGTATGCGCCTGCACATCATCAAAGGTCTGACGCCGTACCCGCTGCCGGAGGCGGAGGTTTATCTGGTGCATTACCTGGTGCTGCGCGGCTGGAAAGATGTGCTCCCGAATCTGGGCTTTCGCACGCTGCTGTTCGATGAAATCCAGGAGCTGCGCCGTGCGGGCACCGAAAAGTACAGCGCGGCGAGCCTGCTGTCCAGCGCATGCGAGCGGGTGATTGGCCTGTCCGGCACGCCCATCTACAACCGGGGCGGCGAGATCTGGAATGTCGTCAACATCCTGGATTTTCATTTCCTGGGCAGCTGGGAGAGTTTTTCGCGCGAATGGTGCGATGGGTACGGGCGCGGCGTGGTGTTGCACCCGGATGTGCTGGGCGAGTACCTGCGGCATGAGGGGATGATGCTGCGGCGCACAAAGACCGATGTGCTGCCGGAGCTGCCGCCCAAGCGCCGCCTGGTGCAGGAGATCGACGCGGACGACGCGCTGTACGAGCGCATGACGCGCGAGGTGCTGGAGAAGTTGCGCGTGCTGCGGCGAGATGAGACGCTGACCGCGTCCAAGCGAGCTATCCTGGAGGAGCAGGTGTCGCAGGAGGAGCGGCAGGCGACGGGCCTTGCGAAGGCGGGGTACGTCGCGGCGTTCGTCCGGGCGCTGCTGGAAGGCGGCGAGCGCGTGCTGCTGTTCGCGCACCATCACGCGGTGATGGACGCCTACGAGCGCGAGTTGCGCGCATTCACGCCGGTGTTTATCACAGGGCGCGAGACGGACGAGCAGAAGGACCGCTCGGCGCGAATGTTCATGGACGGGCGGACGGACCTGTGCTGCATATCGCTGCGCTCCGCAGCGGGGCTGAACCTGCAGCGCGCCACGTGCGTAGTGTTCGGCGAACTGGACTGGTCGCCCGCCGTGCATAGCCAGGCGGAGGACCGGGCGCATCGGATCGGCCAAGAGGATTCGCTGCTCTGTTACTACCTGGTCAGCCCCGCCGGGTCGGACCGGGACATGCAGGAGGCGCTGGGCCTGAAGGTCAGCCAGTTCCTGGCGCTGATGGGCGACCTGCCCACCCCAACTTCAGAAATGCTGGCACAGGAAAACGCGGCCCGCGCACACGTCAGAAGGCTGATGGACCGCCATCAGCGGATCATGGAGGAAGACTGATTGTTTCCACTGACGAAACGAAAGATCATATGGGGGCTTGTAATCGCCTTTGCGCTGCTAATGACCGCGTATTTCGCGGTCGGCATTGAGCGCAGCCTGCACCTGGAGTCCACGCCCATCCGCGTGGTATTGCCCTCGCCCAACGGCGTGCTTGGCACGGTGCGCATCGCGCAGGTGTCCGACCTGCATAAGGCGGTATATGGAGAAAACAACCAGGAGCTGGTCGACCTGGTCGCCTCCAAGAAACCCGATATCATCGTTGCCACTGGCGACATGATCGACGTATCCACCCCGGAGATTGATGATACGCTGGACCTGTTCCGCCGGTTTGTTGCCATCGCGCCGGTGGTCTACTCCATAGGAAACCATGAGGCCGACCGGGACGACCTGCGCGAGCTGCTGCAGCAGCTGGAAGATGTCGGCGTGCAGGTGGTCAACAACAGCGCGGTTACCGTCTCCGTAGGCCAGCTTGACCTGCGCATTGGCGGGCTGTATCGCGCCGAATACCTAAACCGCCTCGATCATAGGATTGACATCCTGCTCTGTCACTTTCCTGACAAGCTGGATTTCTTCGCCTACTATCAAGTGCCGCTGACCTTCTGCGGCCATACGCACGGCGGCCAGTTCCGCCTGCCGTTCTTTGATATCGCGCTGTACGCGCCGGGCCAGGGTTGGTTCCCCCAGTACACCAAGGGCCTGTATGAAAAGGACGGCGCGCATATGATCGTATCGCGCGGGCTGGGCAATTCCAGCTTCCCCATCCGGGTCTATAACCCGCCGGAAGTCGTCATTGCGGACATCACATACACCAATATACTATCAGAACAATAAAGAGGAGGATGAGTATGCAAGCGAAACTCAAGGAGTATGCGGACCTGCTGATTCGGGTAGGTCTCAATGTGCAAAAGGGGCAGACGGTGGTCATCATGGCGCCAGTCGATGTAGCCCCGTTTGTGCGCCAGTGTGCCGAGGCGGCGTACGGCGCGGGCTGCCGCGAGGTCATTGTGGAGTGGAACGACGATACGATGGCGCGTCTGCGTTTCCTACACGCCGACAGCACGGTTTTCGACACCTGCCCCAGCTGGCTGGCCGATAAATATAACCTGTTTGCGCGTGAGGGTGCCGCTTTCCTGAACATCCTTGCGGACGACCCAGACGCCCTCGCCGGCATTGACCCGGACCGCCTGCAGCGCAGCGCCAAGTCGCGCGGCGAAGCATTGAAGCCTTTCCAAGACGCGACGATCCGGGGCGAAGCCACCTGGTGCGTCGCGGCGCTGCCGGTGCCCGCCTGGGCAGCGAAGGTCTTCCCTGAAAAGAGCGAAGCGGAGAGCATGGCGGCGCTGTGGGACGCGATCTTCGCGACCCTGCGCCTCACCGGCGACGGCGAGTCCACCGCCCGCTGGCAGGAGCACGCCGAAAAGAGCGCGGCCCGCAGCAAGCGGCTGAACGAGATGGACCTCAAATCGCTGCATTACAAAAACAGCCTGGGAACCGACCTGACCGTCGAACTCCCCGAGGGGGCCCTCTGGGTCGGTGGCGCGGAAAAGGGGCCGGGTGGCCTGGCGTTCATGCCCAACCTGCCCACAGAGGAGCTGTTCACCGTGCCGAGGCGCGACGGGGTAAACGGCGTTGCCGTCTCCTCCATGCCGTTTTCGCTCTACGGAAACGTGATCGACCAGTTCCGGTTTACGTTCAAGGATGGCAAGATCGTTGACGTGCAAACCGAGAAGGACAGCGACAAGGAACTGCTGGAGAAGGCCATCAGCGTGGACGAGGGTGCGGCGTTCCTGGGCGAGGCGGCGCTGGTGCCGTATGACTCTCCCATCCGCAACCTTGGCATCCTGTTCTACAACACCCTTTTTGATGAGAACGCCGCCTGCCACCTCGCGTTCGGCCGGGCGTACCCGTGCCTGGAGGGCGCTGCCGAGATGACACAGGAGGAGCTGACCGCGCGCGGCATCAATGAATCCGTTACCCACCAGGATTTCATGATCGGCACTGCCGACCTGAGCATTACCGGCCTCACACGGGACGGCCGCGAGGTCCCCATCTTCACGAACGGCAACTACGCCTTCTGAGCATGGGAGCGTTTCAAAGAGGATTCAAAAACGGCCTGCCGATCGGCCTGGGGTATTTCTCTGTGTCGATCGGCTTCGGCCTGCTCGCCGTCAGCGGCGGCCTGACGATCGGCCAGGCGGTACTGCTGTCAATGGTCAACCTGACTTCGGCGGGGCAGCTCGCCGGGGTGAACATCATGTTCGCGGGCGGGTCGCTGGTGGAGATGGCCGTCTCACAGCTGTTTATCAACATGCGCTATGCGCTGATGTCGCTGTCACTGTCGCAGAAGTTGGAGGACGGGGTAGGCGCGCCGGGCCGCATGGGCATTGCCTTCGTCATCACGGACGAGGTTTTCGCCGTCTCCATCGGGCAGGAGGGCCGCGTTCCCCGCGCATACATGGCGGGACTTGCGGTGCTTCCGTACCTTGGCTGGGCACTGGGCACGCTGACCGGCGCGGTGGCGGGCGCGGTGCTCCCGGCCGTTGTCCGCGACGGCATGGGCATTCTGCTCTACGCGATGTTTATCGCAGTCATTGTGCCGCCCGCGAAGCAGAACGCTTCCATCCGCATGGCGGTGCTGCTGGCGGCGGCACTGCGCACCGCGTTTACCTTTCTGCCGGGCCTGCGCGATCTCTCCGGCGGCTTTGCCATCGTGCTCTGCGCGCTGATGGCGTCCGTCGTCTGCGCGATCCGGCGGCCGATACAGGAGGCGATGTAGCATGGACGGCTGGGCGTTTGCACGCTATATGCTGGTGATGGCGGGCGTTACGTATCTGATTCGCGCGCTGCCGCTCGTGTTGTTTCGTAAGCGGATTGAAAACCAGCTCATCCTCTCAGTGCTTTACTACGCTCCGTATGCAGTGCTGGGCGCGATGACCTTCCCGGATATCTTTTACTCCACAGGCAGCTTTTGGACCGCCGGAATAGGACTTGTTGTTGCGCTGGTTGCCGCATGGCGCAGCCTCCCTATGGCGCTGGTGGCAGTGCTGGCCAGCGCTTCCGCCATCGTCATGCAGCTCATTTTGACCTATCTACTTTAACAATCCCACAAAACAAACCTGTCAACTTAATACGTTTTTACTCAGTTTCATTCCTTTTTTACCCTTGCCGCACGCCTCGCCGCCAGCCTATAATTGCTCATACGGTAATCCCATCGGCTGAAAAGGCGAGGTGTCGGCATGGGCGAAGAATTATTCCGCATGGAGGGCATCAGCAAGGCGTTTCCCGGTGTGAAGGCGCTGGACAACGTCTCCTTCTCCGTCAACAAGGGCGAGGTACACGGCCTTGTGGGCGAGAACGGCGCGGGCAAATCCACGCTGATGAAAATCATGACGGGCGTCTACCGCGCGGACGCGGGTGAAATCTACATCGAGAATCAAAAAGTGCATATCGACTCTGTCAGCAAGGCGCATGAGCTGGGGATCAGCATCATCTTCCAGGAGTTGAACCTCTGCCCGCACCTGACTGTCGCGGACAACATCTTCATCGGCCGCCCCCCGGCAAAGGCCGGGCTGATCAGCGACACGCAGATGCACAAGAACGCCAGAAAGATCCTGGACGAACTGGGCATCGATATCAACACGCATACCGTGGTGCGCACGCTGAGTGTCGCGCAACAGCAGATGGTCGAAATCGCCAAAGCTATTTCCTACAACTCCCGTATCCTGGTGTTGGATGAGCCGACCGCGACGCTCACAGAGCGCGAGATCGCGCAGCTATTCACCATCATTCGCAACCTGCAAAAAAAGGGCGTCGGCATGGTGTATATCTCCCACCGAATGGAGGAGCTCAGCCAGATTTGCGAGCGCGTCAGCGTGCTCCGCGACGGCCAGTACATCGGTACCCGCAGCCTCAAAGAAATCACGCTAAACGAGCTGGTCAACATGATCGTCGGCCGCTCGCTGGAGGATAAGTACCCCAAATACGCCCGCACAATCGGCGATGTGATGCTGGAGGCGAAGAACGTTCGCCGGGGCAAGAAGGTTAACCTGGACCATCTTGTGGTGCGCAAGGGCGAAATTCTGGGCATCGCGGGGCTGGTCGGCGCGGGCCGGACGGAGATCATGCGTTGCATTTTCGGTGCGGACAAGGCCGACAGCATGGAGCTGTCCCTGGAGGGCAGGCGCATCACCGTCCGCTCGGTCGGGCAGGCCGTCGCCCACGGCATCGGCTATGCAACGGAGGACCGCAAGCGTGACGGCCTGGCGCTGAACCTGGACGTGCAGTACAACACCAACATGGCGCACCTGCGTCAGCTTTCTCATTACGGCTTCATCGACGATCGTGAAGGCGCGCGCAACGCCGAGAAGTACCGCCAGCTGCTGCGCACCAAAACGCCGAGCCTTCGCCAGCGCTGCTATAACCTATCCGGCGGCAACCAACAGAAGGTCGTTCTCTCCAAGTGGCTGTGCAACGATGTCAAGGTGCTGATCATCGACGAGCCGACGCGCGGCATCGACGTGGGCGCGAAGTTCGAGGTGTACGAGCTGCTCAACCGCCTCAGCGACCAAGGTGTCGCGATCATCATGATCTCCTCCGAGCTGCCCGAGATCCTGGGTATGAGCGACCGCGTGCTGGTCATCCACGAAGGCGCGGTTAACGGCGAACTGGACGCGAAGAAGACCACGCAGGAAGAAATCCTGTACCTGGCGGCGGGCTATAACAAGCTCGAAGGCAAAGCCGCGCCGCAGCTCGCGGCCGCTGGCGCGTGACCGATACAATACCTTGCATGAAGGAGAGGAAACCATGGAAAACGCACAAAGCGGCTCGCAGCTCACCAAACGGGGATTGTTCGACAACTGGAGCGTGGCTTCCAAGAAAGCGCTTTTCTCCGGATGCGCGCTGATCCTGCTCTTTGCCACGTTCGCAATCCTCAAGCCCAAGCTGTTCCTGGACCAGAAGAACCTGATCAACGTGCTACAGCAGGTGGTCACCTACTCGATCATCGGCTTTGGCCTGACCTTCTGCCTGATCTGCGGCGGCACGGACCTGTCCGCCGGTGCGTCGATGGCGCTTTCAGGCATCATCGTGGTGTCACTGCTGACTGCCGGTATCCCGCTGTGGCTGTGCATCACGCTGTGTCTGCTGATGGGCATCATGACTGGCATCCTCAACGGATTCACCATCGAAATCCTCGGCGTCGTTCCCTTCATCGCCACGCTGGGGACGCAGTGGGTGTACCGCGGCCTTGCCAACGTCCTGGTCAAGGGCGCGCCGATCTACACCACCAACATCCCCAGCCAGGCCATCCAGGACCAGTTCTACATTCTCGGCGGCGGCCGCATGTCATTCGGCCTTCCCTATAGTGTCATCATTATGCTGGTATACGGCATCATCCTGGGCATCATCCTCTCCAAAACCCGCGTAGGCCGCCAAATCTATGCCTGCGGTTCGAACCTCGAAGCCGCCAAGCTCTCCGGCATCAACGCGGTCCGTACCCGCATGTTCGCCTACTGCGTCAGCGGTTTCTCCGCCGCAATCTGCGGCATCCTGGTCGCCTCCCGCGTCTCCTCCGCGCAGCCCACCGCCGGTTCCGGCTACGAGCTGGAAGCCATCGCGGCAGCCGTCCTCGGCGGCGTATCCAACAACGGCGGCGAAGGCAACATCCTCAACACAATCATCGGCGCACTGATCATGGGCGTGCTCCGCAACGGCCTAAACCTCAACGGCGTCAACTCCTTCTGGCAGATGATGATCATCGGCATCATCCTAGTCGGCGCCTGCGCCGCCGAAGTACGGCGACAGAAGAAGGCGAGGTAGGGGACGGGGAGACGCCAGGGGAGTGCTGCTCCCCTGGACCCCTCGCCAAAGGGCCTTGCCCTTTGGAAACCCAACACTGCTCACGCAGGGGCTAACTTTTGCAAT
>JAVBQK010000149.1:0-35693 GCA_031549105.1 Eubacteriales bacterium | reverse complement strand
CCATAAACATGCCGTCCCTCTTGGGTGTCGAAGAACAAAACCCTCGCCCCCCCCCGCCCGCTGGCGAAGATTGGTGTCCAACGGGCAATCCCCCTTGGGCCGGGGTTGGGGGCGGCAAGCCCCAACGTTCTTAACCTCGGTCAAAACCCCTCGTTCACCCAAAACCTCCGCCCGTCCCACAGCATTAGCCCCGTCGCCCATAGCTTTTGCTTTCGCGCCCCGTAACGGCGGTTCGCCTCGCGGTCGCCGTACTTGTCCTCGCCGAGCACCGGATGCCCAATGTGCGCCAGATGCGCGCGAATCTGGTGGGTGCGTCCGGTAATCAGATCGATCTCCAGGCGGGCGATGCCGCTGCCGGATTCCAGCACGCGATAGCGCGTCTCAATGGGCAGTGCGTGCGGAGCGGGCGCGTCAAAGATGCGCACGCGAGCAGCGTCGGCGTCCTTTCGCAGATAGGCATGGAGAGCCGCATCGCGTGGCGAGGGGCAGCCCACCACCACCGCGCGGTATGTTTTCTGGACGGTATGGTCGCGGAACGCAGCCTCGGCCGCAGCGCGCGCGGCTTCGTGCTTGGCCAGCAAGAGCAGACCGCCGGTCTGTACATCCAGCCGATGGCACGCAAAAACCGGCGCGCCGGTATGCGCGGCGCACTGCGCCTCGGCCGAGGCCTCGCCCTGTGTGGCAACGCCCTGCCGCTTGTTGATAATGATGTAGGACGCATCCTCAAAGATGATCTCCTGCAGATCCGGCGCGTCGCCCGGCGCGAACACGCAGAGCGTGTCCCCCGGCTGCACCAGTGCATCGGGCGGCACGCGCTTGCCGTTGAGCCTAACATCTTTTTTGGCGAACAGATCGCGGATCTGCCAGGCGGGCAGCGTGGGCAACAGACCGCGCAGCGCCTTGTCGGCGCGCACGGGCGCGGCACCCTCCGGCACACGCAGATCCAGCCGCCTCAATGCAGCAGCCCTACCGATCCCCGGGCCATGTGCGCGGGCATCGGCGCGGTCCATGGGCTGATCCAGCACGGCGTTTGGCAGCTTAGCTCATGCAGCACGTCCTCCATGTGCGCCGTCGGCAGCACACAGAGCATCCGCGCCAGCGCGCTGCGCAGCACATCCATCGGCGCGCCCTGCTTGATGAGCATCCGCAGGTCCGACGCAGCCTCGTCCGCCTCCCATTCGGGGCGGAGCGCCCCGGCAATCGCCAGGCGCAGCTTACGGTCGGATGCGGTTTCCTCCGGCAGCAGGCCGTTCATCGACCCAATCAGCTGCTCGCTGGTCACCGCCGGCATCTGGAACGCGCCGTGCGCGGCCAGCGTGCCCACGAGTGATTCCGGCGCGGCGAGCGCCTCGTGCAGCAGCAGGTTGCAGCCTGCCACATGTGAACAGTCAAAGGATGCCTCCAGGTAATTGCGGGCCAGGCGCAGCGTCTCGGGCGTTTCATCCGCCTGCAGCACCTCTTCCACAAAGCGGCGGCGCGGCAGCCGGTCGTCCAGGAAGCCGGTCATGTAGAGCAGCCCGTGGATCATGCCGTCAAAGACGAAGATGCGGCCGCGCCTCTCCTGATGCTCCTGGCGCATGATCAGCCGGGGCAGCGCGCGCATCAGCCCGCTATCCAGCCGCACGCAGGGGCGCTCATGCGCTACGCCGATGTCGCACCACAGCCGCAGTCTGAGCGTATACGCGGCCTCAAACTCGCGCAATGTGTCCAAAAAAACGCGCCCGTTCCCGATTAGCATCCGCTCCACGAGCGTGTGCTCCTCGGGCGACAGGCAGTCCAAATCGTCCTTAAGCGTCGCCATGACCTGACGGCGCGCGGCACGCCGCAGCAGCACATCGGTCGTCACATGCGGAACGCTGACCCAGTCCTCGGCGATGAGTTCGCCCAGCTGGTCAATCGGCCACGAATCGATCACGCCCGAGCAGGGCGGATCATCGCCGATCCCTTCCAAACACGCCTCCCAGCGCGCCGCTTGCATCCTGCCGTTCGTTCGGTCGGGCCAGCCTTCGTTCTGAAAGTCGATATAGCGCTTCATATTGCCTCTTCATGTGTTGTTATCGGTTTCCCTACACAGATTATACCGTGTCCCTATAGGCTGTCAAGGCAAATGACAGGCTTTACCAGCCTACGGAGCTATCCCCAGCTCCTTTTGCAGCCGCACCATTCTATCGTATGCATGCGCAAAAAACGCCTGATACCCCGCGCAAAACCTGTTCCGCGCGAAGCGTCCGTCCGCCTCCAGGAACGGCTCCCGGTCGCGGCGGCACCCGCCACGGCATAGGTCTTTCCATTGGCAGGCAAGGCATTCCGGGTCCGGCGCGGCGGACCGCCGCACAAACGTATCGCCCACCGCTGCACGCGCGAGCCGCGCAAATGAATCCTCACGCACATTGCCCAGCCGCCATTCATCCAGCACGTAAAAGTCGCACGGGTAGACGCTGCCGTCTGCCTCGACGAGGAAATACCGCCCGCACACGCCGCGCATGCCGCATAACTCCGGCGGATATCCGGCTAGCATTTGCAGATAATTGTCGAAAATGCGCACGCTGACCGGCTTCCCCCGCCGCATCTGGCGCTCGTAGCGGTCGTATGTGACCTTGAGAAACTCGCCGTACGCCTCGGCGGTCAGCGCGTGCAGGCCGGGCGCTTCGTCAAACCCGTCCAGACAGGGGATGAACTGCATATACCCGTACGGCGCGAGCGCGTCGAACGTTTCGGCACCCCGCTCCGCAATTTCCTTGGTAACCACGCACAGGATGTTGAACGGCACGCCGTGCGCCTTCAGCCGCTCAATCCCCGCAAGCGCACGATCGTAGGTGCCCGCGCCGCCCGCATCACGCCGCAGCGCATCGTGCGTTTCGCGGCTCCCGTCCAGCGATACGCCCACCAGGAACTTGTGCTCCGCCAGGAACGCGGCAAACTCGTCGGTGATCAGCAGACCGTTGGTTTGTAGTGCGTTGTCCACGCGCAGGCCGCGCGTGTTGTACTTGGCCTGAAGGCGCATCGCCGTGCGGTAGAAGTCCAGCCCCGCCAGCGTCGGCTCGCCGCCCTGGTAGGCGAAGCTGACCGACCCGTCGGCATACGCAAACGCGCGACGGATCAGCATCTCCAGCGTTTCCAGGTCCATGCGGCCCAGCGATTTCACCTGCCGGTGCTCGCTCACGTCCTCGTAAAAGCAGTAGGCGCAGCGCATGTTGCACAGTCCGGAAACGGGCTTGATCATAATCGAAAGCGGCGGCATCAGTCGGCCTCCTGCATGGCGTCCTGCACGCGAGTGCGCAACGTTTCCAGCACGGCGCGCGCTGCGTCCATCGTCTCGCTACGCGCGGAATAGTAAATCTTCAGCTTCGGCTCGGTGCCGGAAGGGCGCACTGCCACCCAAGAACCATCCGCCAGTGCATATTTCAGTACATCGGAAGGCGGAAGCCCGTCAAGGCCCGGCGCGTAATCGCGCACCTGGGCCGGTGGGTCAAATAGCGCACCGCCCGCCTGTCGCAGCGATCGCAGGATTGCGTCTGTCCGTGCCAGGCTATCAATCTCAACCGAATCCAGATCATCGGCGTATGCACCATGGTGCGCATAGAGCGCATCGAGCGCGTCCACCAGCGTGCGGCCCTGCTGCTTGTGCCACGCCGCCATCTCACAGATCAGCAGCGAGGAGACTACCGCGTCCTTGTCCCGGGCGTGGGTGCCAGCCAAATACCCGTAGCTCTCTTCATACCCGAAGACGAACGCATGCGCGCCGCTCCGTTCAAACTCGCCAATCTTCTCGCCGATGTACTTAAACCCCGTCAGCGTCTCAAAAACAGCCAGGCCCGCATCCCGCGCAATCGCCGCGCCCAGCTCGCTGGTGACGATCGTCTTGACCACCGCGCCATTCTTCGGGAGTGCAGCCCGGTCCCGCAGGAGGAAATCCGTCAGCAGCGCGCCCATCTGGTTGCCGGTAATCAGTTGAAACGCCCCCGCGTGCCGTACCGCCGCGCCGACGCGGTCGCAGTCCGGATCGGTCCCAAGCGCGATGTCCGCATCATCGGCCTCCGCCTGCGCAATGGCCAGCGTCAATGCCGCGCGGTCCTCCGGGTTGGGACTTTTGACGGTGGGGAACTCCCCATCGGCAATCGCCTGCACCTCAACAACCGACGGCGCAAACCCCGCGCGCACGAGCGCCGCGGGCACATAGCCCGCGCCCGTACCATGCAGCGGCGTGTACACCATGCGCAGCGCACGCGCCGCGTCCACATCACCCAGCCGTGACTGCGCCATCACCACATCCAAGAAAGCCTCACCCACCGAAGCGGGCACAACGCGTACCAAATCCGATACCGGTGCGGGTGCGTCAGACGCCCCGGCAAAATGCGCGATCACCGCATCTGCCTCATGAGGAACCAGCTGGCACCCATCCCGGTTGTAAACCTTGTACCCATTATATTCCTTGGGGTTATGGCTCGCTGTCAATACCACGCCCACCGCGCAGCCCAAATGCCGTACCGCAAAGGACAGCACCGGTGTAGGCGTCGGTACATCAAACAGCCACACTGCAAACCCCGCCTCGGCAAACACATCCGCCGCGACGCGCGCCAACACATCCGACTGCCGCCGCGTATCATACGCGATCACCACGCTGCGCTGCCGCGCCCAAGCGGCCACCCCGCGCGAAGCGCGCGCGACGGTCCGGGCATTGATACAATCCTCTCCCTCGCCCATCAGCCCCCGAAGGCCACCGGTACCAAATGCAATCGCCATATCGTGCCTCTCTATCTACCTACACCGTTCAATACACAAAACTCCCAAACCCCTGCGTGAGCAGTGTTGGGTTTCCAAAGGGCAAGGCCCTTTGGCGAGGGGTCCAGGGGAGCAGAGCTCCCCTGGCGTTCCCTCCCCGCCTCTTTCCCCAGTATACCACGCTTTGCGCCTACGTTCCAGATAGGGTATACTGCCAGCATGAAACAGCTGTATGTAACGGGCCTTCGCCTCTCTGGCCGTGAGGAGATCGACTTTGACGAGTACCCTTTCTCGCTGCCGGTGGCGCGTCACCTGGAGAGCCTGAGCTTTCGCGCGCCGGTGACGTTTTTTGTGGGGGAGAACGGCACGGGGAAGTCCACGCTGCTGGAGGCGCTGGCGGTGGCGATGGGGTTCAATGCTGAGGGCGGCACGCGCAATTTTCGGTTCGCGACGAAGGAGACGCATTCGCCGCTGGGGGACCGGCTGACGGTGATTAAGGGTGTCAAACGCCCGCGGGATGGATTCTTCCTGCGGGCGGAGAGCTTTTATAATGTTGCCACGGAGATTGAGCGGTTGGACGAGGAGGCGTCGTTTGGACCGCCGATCGTGGATTCGTATGGCGGCAAGTCACTGCATGCGCAATCGCACGGGGAAAGCTTCCTTTCGCTGATGCTGCACCGGTTTGGCGGGGACGGGCTGTACATCCTGGACGAGCCGGAGGCAGCACTGTCACCGTCCCGGCAGATGGCGCTGCTCACGCGGATGCACGCGCTGGTGGAGAAGCGCTCGCAGTTCATCATCGCCACGCATGCGCCCATGCTGATGGCTTACCCCGGCGCGGAGATTTACGTGCTGGGGGACGACGGGATCGCGCAGACGCCCTACCGGGAGACCGAACACTACATCATCATGCGCCAGTTTTTGAACAACCCAGAAGGAATGATCCGGCAGCTCTTGGAGTAGTACCCCACCAAGCTAGAAATCACCGCACAATCCGGTAATACACCCGGGCCGTCAGCCCGTAGATCACCGCATACCCCGCCGCGAACACCACATAGCACCCCAGCGTGCATATCGCGAACAGTCCGGCGTTGCTCAGGTTCAGCAGCGCGAGGAGTTTAGTGATCACCGGGAAGGCGAATGCGATGTGCACGCCCGCTGTGAGCAGCGGCAGGAAGAAGACCGTCAGCACCTGGCTTTGGATGGTCCGCTTCACTTCCGCAAGGCTCATGCCCACCCGCTGCATGATCGCGAAGCGCTCCTTGTCGTCGTGCCCCTCAGAGATCTGCTTGTAGTAGATGATCAGCACCGTCGCCATGATGAACAGCAGCCCCAGGAAAATGCCCAGGAAGAGCAGGCCGCCGTAGAGCATATAGAAATCGGTGCGAGCTGCGTCGCGCCCGTCGAAGCTGCCCTTGAATCCGTTTTCGCGCAGTGCCGCCGCCAGCGGGCTGGTTAGGCTTGCTTTGGCTTCCCGGTCCAGGTTTACGTCAAACCCGTAGAGATACGCCACATCGGATGCATTTTCCCCGTAGGCTTCCTGTTGCCGGGCGTCCAGCGCGTGCAGGATGTCCGTGTCGCGCACGACTACGAACAGGCTCGATGCTGCGCTGGATATGCTGATGGCCGATGCGACGAAGGTCTGGGGCCTCTCGGCAATGGTGAAGCGCATGTCAAACAGCGACAGCGTGCTTGGCGCGTAAGGCACACGGTTCGCGTACAGCAGCACCTCGTTTTCTGCCAGGGTTACGTCGCGGCCTTCCAGGCGGTTGTAATCCGACAGCGATATGAAGTACAGCTCCCGCAGGTCGCCCAGCGCGTAGTTGACCCCGTCAGCCTTGCGAGTTTCGAATGCGTCACCCTTTTGCAGTGCGACAAACGATAGGTACGTCACCGATACCGCGGACTCGGCTGCAAGCCCCTGCTCCGCCAGCGAGGCATCCAGCGTATCGCGGATGTTCGCCTGCTTCGCCTCGTCCCAGCTGGCGGTGGTGACGATGTAGTCGCGCGGGTAGCGGGCGGTGAGGGAATCCTCCGCGCCCAGGTAGAGCGACACGGTGGAGGAGATCATCACCAGCACCGCGCTGGAGAGGATGCAGATATTCGCCAGGCCCACCGCGTTCTGCTTCATGCGGTAGATCATGCCCGATACGGACGTGAAATGGCGGGTCTGGTAGTAGTAGTTCTTGTTCCTGCGCAAGCGCTTGAGCAGCGCGACGCTGCCCGCCGTGAAGAGGCAGTACGTGCCAATCATCACCAGCACCACCGCCACCATAAACATCGGGATGGCTGCGATGGGGTTCTTGGTCGTCAGCGCGATGTAATAGCCCGCACCCAGCGTCAGCACGCCCAGCAGCGTCAGCCCCCACTTGGTTTTCGGCTCCGCTTCGCCCGTTTGCCCGCCGCGCAGCAGCTCGATCGGGCTGACCCGGCGCACCTGCCATAGGTTCGAGAAAAGCGTCAGCAGGAAGATGCCGCTGAAAAGCACAACCGTCACGGCCAGTGCAGGGGCAGGCAGCTCGAACGGCACCCGGGCGTCAAAGCTGAGCAGACTAAGCACGAAGAGAAAGACCAGCTTGGAGAGCAGCGCGCCGAGCAATAGCCCAAGCGCCATGCTCGCGATGGCGATATAGCCCGTCTCCAGCAGCATCATGCGCGAAAGGTGCCGCTTTTCCATGCCCAGGATGTTGTACAGGCCCAGCTCCTTCTTGCGGCGCTTCACCAGGAAGCTGTTGGTGTAGAACAGAAAGATGACAGAGAAAATGCCCACCACGATCGCGCCCATGAGCATGACTTCGGCGACGATACCGCCCAGGCCGGTATTGAGCGTTAGCGCGCAGATGATATAGAACATCATCACCGAAGCGATGCAGGTGAGGGTATAGGGTACGTACGAGCGCCTGTTTCTGCGGATGTTGGCGGCGGCCAGGCGCGCGTAGAAGAAACTACGCATGCGCCGCACCTCCCGTCAGGACCATCGTCAACGTATCAGAAATCTTCTGGTACATCTGCTCGGTGCTCTGCTGCGCGCGGTAGAGCTGGTGGAACACCTCGCCGTCCTTGATGAACAGCACGCGTTTGGCATGGCTTGCGGCCTTGACACTGTGGGTCACCATCAGCAGCGTCTGGCCCTCGTCGTTGATCTCCCCAAAGAGGCGCAGCAGCCCGTCGGTGGCGTGCGAGTCCAGCGCGCCGGTGGGTTCGTCCGCCAGCACCAGGCGCGGCCCCGCGATCAGCGCGCGGGCGACGGCGGCGCGCTGCTTTTGCCCGCCGGAAACCTCGTAGGGGTATTTGTTCAGGATATCGCCAATGCCGAGCTTGCGCGCCAGAGGGTCCAGCTTTTTCTTCATTTCCGGATAACTCTTGCCCGACAGCACCAGCGGTAGAAAGATATTGTCCTGCAGTGAAAATGTATCCAGCAGGTTAAAGTCCTGAAAGACAAAGCCCAGGTTGTCACGCCGAAACGCCGCCAGGTCCTTCTCCGGGATGGTGGTAATGCTCTTCCCGGCCAGCAGCACATCGCCGGCGGTGGGCTTGTCCAGCGACGCCAGGATGTTTAGCAGCGTCGTCTTGCCCGATCCGGACTCGCCCATGATGGCAACGTACTCACCCTCATCCACCGTAAAGGATACGCGCGACAGCGCCATGACGGAGTTAGCGCCGAAACGGGTGGTATAAATCTTCTTCAGGTTCGTCACTTCGAGAATGGTCACGCAGGTCGCCTCCTTTTTGTTTCTGCGTAAGTATACACGACCGGAGAAACGTGCCGCCATCGTTTTGGCTTACATTTCTCCGGTCAGGCTTACGCATTTGTAAGGTTGTCCGCGCTATTCCATCCGTATGTCGGCAGTCTCCAGCCCGATGGTGATTTTTGTGCCCTTGCCAACGGTTGATTCAATTTGTATCGAATGTGATAGCTTTGTCAGAATTTTTTTGCACAAAAACAATCCAAGACCGGTGGATTTGTGTTCCGTGCGGCCGTTGTAGCCGGTGTAGCCCTTCTGGCACAGGCGCGGCAAATCCTCCGCGGCGATGCCGATGCCCGTGTCCTCAATCACGATGCGCGGACCAGCTTCCGCATAAATGGTGATCGTACCCTTGGGCGTGTATTTCAGCGCGTTGGAGAGGACTTGCTCAATCACAAACCCCAGCCATTTCTCGTCTGTCAGCGCTTCATCCCGAATGGGCCGATAATCCAGGCGAATCTTGCTCTGGATGAACTGCGGCGCGTACTTGCGCACCGCCAGCCGGACGACCGGGTCCAGCGGCACGCGCCGGATCACAAAATCGTTCGTCTCGCTCTGTAGCCGCAGGTAGGAGAGCACCATGTTCACATACTGTTCAATCTTGAATAGCTCGGCGGTGAGCGCTTGGGTTTTCGCCGTCTCCTCGGACTGCAGCAGCAGTCGCATCGCGGCGATCGGCGTCTTGATCTGGTGCGCCCAGAGGGTGTAATAGTCCAGCATATCGGCGCGCTCTGCCTCGGCCGCCGCGAGCAGGCCGTCCTTCTCACGCATGACGGCGGCGAGCAGGGCGGTATAGTCCGCCTCGATCAGGCCGCGCGGCGCGGGCATATCGGCAAGGTCGTGCGGCGCGCCCTCTGCCAGCAGCGCCAGCGCCTTGTGCCGCGCACGGAACTGTGCGAAATCCGCCGCCAGCAGCAGCGCCCCGACGGCCCCGCATAGCAACGCGGCATACCCTACCGCATCCACCGGCAGGTGATAGAGCGAGAAGACCACCGCAAAAATGCCCGCGCACAAAAGTAACAGCAGCAGGCTGATGCGGCGGCTTTTCAGGTATGCGAGCAGCACGGATTTTTTCATCATGAACCTACCTGGTAACCCAGGCCCTTTTTGGTCGCGATAAAGTCCGCAAGCCCGGCCGCTTCCAGCTTGCGGCGCAGGCGGGTGACATTGACGGTCAGCGTGTTCTCGTCGATGAAGCTGTCGGTTTCCCACAGGCGTTCCATCAGCAGGTCGCGGCTGACCACCTTGCCCTTGTTCTCCATCAGCGTCAGCAGAATGCGGTACTCGTTGCGCGTCAAATCGACTTTCGCGTCGCCCACGCGGAGCGTCGCGTCGTCGGTGCTGAGCACCGCGCCCGCGTGCGCGAGGTAGTTTGCCTGCCCGCCAAAGTCATACGCGCGGCGCAGCGTCGCCTGCACCTTGGCGGCCAGCACGTGCAGGTCAAACGGCTTGGCAATGAAGTCGTCGCCGCCCATGTTGACGGCCATGACGATGTTCATCGCGTCGGACGCGGACGAGATAAAGATGATCGGCACGGTGGAAACCTTGCGGATTTCCTGGCACCAATGGTAGCCATTGAAGAACGGCAGGCCGATATCCAGCAGCACCAGCTGAGGGCGGAACGCAAGGAACTCGCCCAGCACATTCTGAAAATCCTCAGCACAGCGCACGTTCAGCGCCCACGCGCCGAGGCAATCCCGCATCGCAGAAGCAATGACAGGATCATCCTCGACGATCAGCACGGACGCCGCGGGCGCGCCGCTCACAGGTCCAGGAACCGCGCGAACGTCTCGCAGACGGCCTGCGCCTCCGCCTGCGTGGGCATCTCGCAGAAGATGCGCAGCAGCGGCTCCGTGCCGGAGAAGCGCACCACCACCCAGCCGTTCTCCCAGTATACCTTGCAGCCGTCCAGGTAGGAAACCTTCTCCGGCGGGGTATCGAACGCGGGCAGCTTCTTGTCCACCATCAGCAGATGCGTCAGCGCCGGGCGGCGCGTGGCGTCAAATTCGTAGTTGTTCTCCACCATCACATGGTCGCCAAACTGGCGGGTGATTTCGGCGTATAGCTCGGAGAGCTTACGCCCGGTGACGGCGAGCATCTCTACCAGCAGCGCGGCGGCGTAGATGCCGTCCTTGCCGTGGATGTGGCCACGCACCGTCAGGCCGCCGGACGACTCGCCGCCCAGCACCGCGTTGTGGTCGTCAATCGCCTTAGAGATGTGCTTGAAGCCCACGGGCACCTCGTAGCACACCTCGCCGAACGATTCGGCTACCTTGTCCAGCAGGTGTGTGGTGGCGATGTTGCGCACTGCCGGGCCACGCCAGTTCTTGTACTTGACCAGGTAATAATATAGCAGCACCAGCACCTCATTGGGGTGGATGAACTGACCCTCGTCGTCGATGATGCCCAGGCGGTCCGCGTCGCCATCGGTCGCGACGCCCAGGTCCGCGCGGGTATCCAGCACCGCGGCGCGCAGCGCGCCCAGCGTCTGCTCGGTCGGCGCGGGCAATCGGCCGCCGAACAGCGCGTCATGCCGCTCGTGGATGACGTCTACATCGCACCGCGCCGTCAGCAGGATCGTCTGCAGCGACGTGCGACTGACACCGTACATCGGATCCAGCACAATTTGCAAGTTGCGCGAGCGGATGGCGTCCATGTTGACCGCGCGGATGATGGAGTCGATGTAGCGGTTGTTGGGGTTAATCTCCTCCACATAGCCCTGCGCCAGCGCGACCTCGTACGGCACGAAGGTGATGTCAGATGGGTCGATTTCCGCGCAGAGCGCCTGCAACTCGTCGGTGACCGTTTCCTGCGCGTCGCGGCCGCCCTTGGTGAAGACCTTCACGCCATTGTACAGCGCGGGGTTGTGGCTGGCGGTAACCGCCATGCCGTAGGGCAGGCCGAAGTCCATGATGGTGAACATGATCAGCGGCGTCGGCGCGGGGCGCTTGATCAGGTAGGTATGGATGCGGTGCGCGGCAAGCACTTCGGCCGCCCACTGCGCCGCCTCGCGCGAGAGGAAGCGGCGGTCGAAGCCGATGCAGAAGCCGCGCTGAGAGGCGTCCTCCTGGATCATCTTGCGCGCCATGGCGGTCATGAGCAGTTGCACGTTTGCCTTGGTGAAGCCGTCGCCGATGATGTCGCGCCAGCCGCCGGTGCCGAATGTAACCATGTTATTCCTCCTCGATGGGTGAGAATGAGAGCCCTTGGCTGGGCGCATAGGCTTCCGCCGTGCTGCCCGCCGGGGCATAGAGGGTGGTAGTATCGCTGCCGACGAAAACGGCCTGGCCAAAGGTAACGTCAGGGTTGGGGATGGTGATTTTCTCAATGCGCGTTGTGATGGAGAAATCGTCTAGGGTGTGCACGCTGTAGGGCAGCACAATTTCCCTCAGATTCGTCTGACCGAACGCGCCGTTCCCGATCCGCTCCACGCCATCGGGCACCTGGTAGCAGTCCAGATCAGATTTCGCGGGTGGGTAGGCGATGAGCCCTTCATATCTTTGGTGAAGAGCACGCCGTCTTTGACGGTAAATGATTCGCTTTCCTCCGGCACTAGGATTTCCGCCAGGCTTTTGCAGAGATAGAAAACGCTATCGCCCAAGATCTCCAGCGAAACGGGCAGCAAAACGCTTTTAAGGGACATGCACCCCCAGAAAGCAGCGTGATCGATCAGCAGCAGCCCTTCGGGGAGCATATTGGACGCTAACGTATAGCAAGATTCGAACGCACCCGGCCCTATTGCCTTCAGTGAGGCGGGGTAGTTGATTGTGTAGAGATAGTTGCAGCCGGAAAACGCTGCTAGCCCAATGGTGCGCACTGTGTCCGGCAGCTTTACGCGCAGGCTAATCGTTTCGTAAAAAGCCTTTTCGCCAATTGCCACTACGGGCTTGCCGCCAAAAGTATCCGGCACTTGCGGGTAGTAGCTATCTCCCGTGTAGGCGGTTACCACAACGCCATCTTCGAAGGGTTCAAAGGTGTAGTCGTCCTCGCTGCTGCTGTACACGGCAGTATCCGTAATCGTCGATACGCTTTCTATGATTTGGTTGGCTGCATCCCATAAGTTTTCCGGAAATGAGGCAGGGAAGAACAGGACGATGTAACGCCCTGTATCCCGATAAGATATGAGCGTATTTCCACTGTTGGTAGTTACTCCAAAGCTTATCAGTCCACTAACGGAAAGCACACCGTCTGCATGGGGGACGTTTGGCCATGTCGGAAAATCCCTTTGTAGGTCTTTGCGAAGCGAAGCAAGGCCAGCGGGAAGATCTCCCTCCTCCGACAAGATGTGAACCAGGACAAAGTCATTGGTACCGGGTCCGTACGTAATCACATGGCATGGCGCGGCAGTGCTTTCGATATAATCCACCTCCCACCCCTCCGGCACCCAAAACCGTATATCATTGCGGGGGTCTTCATAAAAGTATCCCCCCGCACCCTCCGCCCCCGCAACACCCGGCAAAAACCCCAGGCAAAGGCAGCAGCAAACCGCCAAGGTTCCAAGCCGCCTAAGTATACCTTTCATCCGTACCCCTCCTACCCCATCACAACCCGCACCGCGTGTTCGGTCCCCGCCGCCATCGGCGGAATCTTCTCAACCTTCACGCCATCCAAGTATATCTCCGCGACGCCCTTTTCCACATGCGCCGGATTCGTAACCTCGATCTCATACGTCGCGCCGCGCCACTTGCGCCGCATCGTGAACCCATCCCACTCAGCGGGAACGCACGGGTCCACAATCAGCGCATCGTAGTCCGGGCGCACACCCAATATGTACTGCGTCGCGGCGAAGTACGCCCAACCAGCCGTGCCGGTCATCCAGGGGTGGTTGGCGCGGCCGTGCTGCGGGTGGTCCTTGCCCATGATGAACTGGCAATAACTGTACGGCTCCGAGTAGCGCGTCTCAATCTTGTCGTTCTGATTGTAGGGGAGCAGCGCGTCGTAGAACTTCATCGCGCGGCTGCCACGCCCGATCATCGCCTCCGCCACCCATGCCCAGGGGTTGGGGTGGCTGAATACCGCGCCGTTCTCCTTCACACCCGGGTACACACGGCCGATGAAGCCCAGATCATCGTTAGGCTTGGTGAAGCTGGGCGCGTTGAGCATCAGGCCCCACTCAGTATAGAGGTATTCGTCCACGCTGTCCATACACAGGCGCGCCTGTTCGGGCGTGGCGGCGCCGCTGATGACGGCCCAGGTGTTCGACTCCATGTGCACGCGGCCCTCGGCATCCTGCTGGGTGCCGATCTTTACGCCGCGCCTGGTGATACCGCGGATGAACCACTTGCCGTCCCACAGTTCCTTCTGGCAGACCGCGCGGACCTCCTCCTCCATCGCCGCGAAATGCGCGGCGTCAGCCTCATTGCCCACGGCCTTCGCCAGCGGGACGAATTGGCCCAGGGCCCACAGGTGCAGCAGAGACACCATCGCGCTCTCTCCGCCGCCCAGGTTCAGGCAGTCGTTCCAGTCGGCACGTAGGCCCTTGCAGATGCCGGTCGCGCCCACCTGCTCGGCGGAAAATTCCAGGATGCGGGTCATGTGCTCGTACACGGTGCCGCTGCCGCCGTCGGCATAGCCGATCTCGCGCCAGAGGAACGCCATGTCTCCGGTTTCCTGCAAATACGCGCAGATAGCTCCGATCAGCCACAGCGCGTCGTCGGCGCAGACGTGCTCAATCCCGTGCACAATGCTGGCGGCGTCAGGCTTTGGCACGACGGTGGGGGACTTGAAGCTCTGCTGCTTTTCGGCCTTGTCAAACCAGCGGGGCTCGAACAGATGCAAGCCGTAGCCCATCGTCGTCAGGCCCTGCAAAAGCTGCTCAATCCGCCAACGGCAGCCGTCCGGCTCGGCGCCAACGATGCACATTGCGTCCTGCGCGGTGTCGCGGTAGCCCAGGCCCGTGCGGCCGCCCACCTCGATGAACGACGCAAACCGCGAGAACAGCACGTTGATCTCGCTCTGGTACAGGTTCCACACGTTCAGGCTCTCGTTCATGCCGGGGTTTGGCGTATGCACCTGCAGCGTGGACAGGCGGCTCTCCCAGAACGCGGCAAGCGCCGCGCGCGCCGCGTCCACCGCGCCGGGGGCGGCGTACTTCGCGCGGGCGGCGGCGGCCGCGTCTGCGTTTCCCTGACCCAGCAGGAATAGCACGCGGCGCGTCTCGCCCGGGGCAAGCTCGATGCGCTTTTGCAACGCGCCGCACTGGTTGTAGCACAGCGTCTCGCTGCCGGAACAGCGCCCCTCAATCACCGCGTGCGGGTTCGTCTCCGAGTGGTACGCGCCCAGGAACGTATCGCGCACGCAGTCGTATCCATCGGGCACGAAATCGGCAGCGAAAAACTGATAGCTGTTCTCTTCGTAGTGCAGCTCGTATTCCACCGCGCCGTTTCTGTAGCGGCTGCCAGTGGCGTAGAGGCTCATCTGCAGGTTCTGGTTGTCCATCTGGATGTGGTGGTACGAAAATTCCACGTAGCCGAAAATGTCCAGCGCGCGCGGCGCATCGCCGGTATTGGTTACGGTCACATCCCACAGCTGCACGGCGTCGCCGCGCGGGATGAAGAGCGTCTGCGCCGCGCGGATGCCCTTATATTCGCATTCGTAGGTGGTGTAGGAAAGGCCGTGGCGGCACGCATAGCTTGCCTGATCCAGCGGCTTGCCGACTGGCTGCCAGCTGACGGACCAATAGTCGCCGTCCGCCGCGTCGCGCAGGTACACATAGTGGCCGGGGCGGTCCATCGGCACGCCATTGGCGCGGAACCGCGTAACGCGGTGATACTCGGGCGACTTGTACCAGGTGTACCCGCCGCCGTGGTGGGCGATGACCGCCGCCATGTCCTCGGTACCCAGGTAATTGGTCCAGGACGCGGGCACGTCCACGCGGTCGATGACATACTCGCGCCGCGCGGTATCAAAAAAGCCGTAGCGCATGGGGTGGCCTCCTTTTGTGTGGTTTGATTCAAACCGTGCACTGATTGGTAGCAGTATACCATAAGAAAGCACCGGGCGAAAGCTGCTTCACCCGATGCGGCAAAATTGAACAACGATTGACAACCTGGGAAAAGTTAGGTCAGCGTATCTTTTCGTTCAGGTAAGCGATCAGCGCGTCCTCGTCTATTTCTCCGCGCAGATAGTCGCTTACTTCGATGGTGCTAAGCTCCGGATATGTGTCATCCTCAAAGAAAACGAGATACGGCGCAATGCTCCGGTAGAACGAAATTTCCTCGGCGCTGACGATGAAGGGCGAGACAAGCACGCGATTCACCTGAGCATCCAGCGCGTTCGCCCACTCTTTGTAGTTCATCGTCGACCCGGAAAACGAAATGCGGATATTCTCCGCCCGGGCCCGGATCAGCTTGGCTGAGAGCTCTGGGTCCGTTAGCGGAATTGGCGTGTTTTCATCAGGAGAGAGCATGATGGCCAGGCTGTCTGTGGGGTACGCCAGCACAAATGACAGGTACCGTGCCGCCAGTTCCGGGTTCGGCGCGTCCTTGCCCATATAGAGCACGGTAAGCTTCGCCCCCACGGCGGCGTCACCGCCGCGCAGGAGGCTTGGCGGCACAAGGCGGGTCAGGCCGTCCGCCACCCACATGCGGAGCGGTTCGAACGACGGCGCGTACTCCACCTGCGATCGGGTGTAAATGACAGGCGCATAGCGCATCAGACCCGGACCGGGTGTAAAGTCGATGTTGATTTCGGCTGCTGCTTTTGCTTCCTTCAGCAGCGCCCGAAAGAGCGGCGTGTCGAAGGCAACATCCCGTCCGTCGCGCGCGGCCTCATAGACATACTGCTCCTTCAGCGCCAGCGGCAGTACGGTAAAGCCGTATATTTGTCCCCCGATGAGGTTCTTGACTTCTCCCTGCTCGTACAGCTTTCCTACAAACCACCTGCGCAGCAGCGAAAACAGCGCCTCCGCGTCCGCCGGCGGCGCACCGAGATCCAGCGCATCCCAGGCGGTCTTGTCGTAGCGCCATACGTTGATGCGCATGCCCACTGGCGCGAAGTACACCTGCCCGTCCCGGCACAGCTGCTCCTGAATCTGCGGATATATGCTCGCCACATTCTCTCCGGCAGGCGCGAAGGGCTGCATGAGGCTCGACCGCATCAGCGCCGCAAGCCCTTCCACCGACGACGCCGTATATACATCCAGCACCTCGCTCTGGCTCGCGATGCGGTCGCCCGTGTGTATTGCCCAGCTTTGGCTGTCCCATGTCTCCACGCGCACCCCGGGATTCGCCAACTGGAACAGCAGAAACGGCTCGCTGCTTTCCTCCGCGACCGCATTGCCTTCGGTCTTCATGCCGTCCACTTTCAGCGTTTCAATGGGGGCATCTATCGGCACCGCCTGATCGATATAGACGACATGGCTCATGGTGTACGTTACGCCTCCGAGCAGCACAGCGTACCGCCCGTCCGGCATGGCCAACACGCCCCGGCAGTACGTATCGCCCGTTGCATACAGCTCGGATTTCGGGCCGATACCTTCCGGCGTGTAATACGTGTGTGGCAGTGCACGCAGCAGCGCCTCTTCACCCGCGCGGCGCATCCACAGGTCGCCGTCCTCCAGGAAAATGCGCGTATCGCTTCCCGCATCGTAGGACGAAAACGCCAGCTCACCATCCGGAGGGATTGCATCTACCGCCTCTACGGCAAAGGTAGACAAATCGACCCGGTACACAAGCGTTCCCGCCGTGTCCGGGTCGAGCGAAAAGGTATTGTCACCAAGCAAATACAGGCCGCCATCATCATACCACATTTGCAGGATGGGGCCGGGGCTACAGACCAGGGCACTGTCCGCATCGTATGGAACCGTCCACACGCCCTCGGCGACATGGGCTGCCATTGCAGGCGCACAAATAACCAATAGCACCAGCGCGCACAGCACAGCCAGCATCGTTTTCTTCGTCATTGGTGGCCTCCCTGCCAAGAAAAAGCGGTCCTATCGAAAACAACGGCAAACCCCAAGCCCACCCTCGCGGGAAAACAATCGGCACGCGGTGATACACTGTCATGCATACACGGTACGCGTGTGACGGGTACGGGGCGTACACCATACGGCGGGGACTCGAACCCCTGGGCTGCCCAGCGCCCGGCCAATAAAAAAGGTGTGCCCGCCTTGCTTTCTCGCTACCACCGTCGTTTTTACAGGTCCACCGTCCAGTTCAGGCCCTGAATCAGCGTATCCAGCTCCCGGTGCCTGCGGGACAGGTCGTCAGCTTCCTTTTGCAGGTCCGCGACAGATACCGTCACGCGCGTGCGGATCTCCGCATGCATCAACCGCAGGTCGCGCTCGCTTGCCTGGGAGATGATTGATGCCAGTGCGTTGCGCCGCTTCAGCAGCGATTCCCGCTCTGCCAGCGCGTCGCATAGAACACGCCCGTTCGGCAGGCAGGCGATGTTGTTGCGCGCGTTGATGCGCTGCACCAGATCAAGGTGCTGGCCATAGAGCGCACGCAGTTGGGAGAGCAGCGCCTCCGGGTCCTCATGGGGCACTTCGCCTTCCTGTACTTTTAGGTTGCGAAGCACCCGCTGGTGCAGGCTGTCAATCTTGGTTTGCATATCCGCGCGCAATGTCAGCGCTTCGGCCAGTTTCATGGCGTCACCCCTTTCCGGTATGGTAATTTATGGTTCTACTTTATTGACGTAGAAAAGCACCGATTCGTTCCAACATATTCTGGCGAATCGACTCACCGAAGAAGCGCAGATCATACGGGTGGTATTTGCTGATGGTCGGAATGCCGGCGTCATACAGCGATTCATCCACTGTAAAGACGACCAGCACCTTGTGCTCCTCATCGACCACCGCATTGACGGCGGCCTCGACTGTATGGTCCGCGCCATCCGCGCCCAGCACCACGGATGTTCCGTTGTCGGCCGCGTGGGCCAACACTTCGTCAACGCGCCAGGTGATGGGGTTGACAGTGCGCGCATCAGGCTTCCAGGTGCCAAAGCCGGTGTACGCGCCGCTTGCGACCTCGCTGGGCGCGGTGGTGTTCCACGAGAGGATGACGCCGGTCGCGTCGGGCGTCTCACCGAAGCTCAGCTGCGGGTTCTTGGCGATCTGCTCGTCGGTGACGGACATGCCGATGGCGTAGGTGGCGATATGGTTCTTGTTGTGCGCGGCGTAGGCTTCGTCGCCCAGCAGTACCGTCGCCAGCTCCTCCGCCAGCTGCGCGCCCTGCGAATGACCAATCAGAATGAAAGGCCGCTCGCCCTTGTTGATGTTCCTTAGGTAGTAGTCAAATGCCGCGAAAACATCCTCGCGCGGGGCAGCGTCGGTGTACGATGTGAAACCGCTGCTATCCAGGTCCGAGAGCATCGCGGCGTTCAGCTGCCGGTACAGCGGCGCATAGACGTTGCCGTCGGCAAGCGCGGGTTCCGCGGTGGCAAGCCAGTGGGTTGCGCTCTCGCGCATTAGCTCGCTATCCAGCCGCACGTACGGGATATCCGCCTCATCCAGGCTGAATGTTACCGTGGGATACACCATGAAGATGTCCACTTCGTTGCCGCCGTCAGCTTCATAGCGCAGCCAGTTGGCCATGTCGGCGTAGTCGGTGTCGCTCAGCACTGGCGTTTCAGCCCAGGCTGCGCCCAGTGTCGATAGGGCGAGCAGCAGCGCGAGGAGGATGGCAGCGGTTCTTTTGCTGTAGTGTGCGCTTTGCATGATGAAGTCCTCCAATCTTTTTTGCGGGTACAATGTGTTACTCATTATAGCACAGGAATCTCCACAACCACCATATCCGGCATATCCCCCTCCAACATCCTGCAAATGCGCCCTGCCCATGTGGAACCTGTCTCCTGCCGCAGCAGCCCATAGACGTCCTCCGCAAGCGCCGCCGCCCGCGCGCTGCCAAGCGTGCCCGCATAGAACTGCGCATTTGCCATCGCGATAAAGGCCGCCATACTTTCCTTAGCCGCATCCGCCGCCGCGCTCTGCTGGAGGGAGTCCAGCGCCTTGATGTAGGTGACCAGGCGGAAGAAAGCTTCGCTGTCGTTCTTGCGCCCCTCGGGTAGAAAATCCTCCTGCATCGGGCGCGCTTCATAGCGGATGCCGCCGTCATCGCCGATGGTAACCAGCCCATACTGGTGCGGCCATGCCGACAGCGCCGAGGTGGATACATCCACCAGCGTTTCCTTGCGCGCGATGTGCTGCACATGGATGTGCCCGCTGAGGTTCAGCCGCACGCCGTACCGGGCCAGCAGATCGCTCAGATCCTCCCAGTTGAGGACCATGAAGCCTCCCCGGGCGGTATCGCTGTGGGGCAGAAGGCTTTGGTGCGTGGCGGAGATAACCTCCGCGCCGCATTCGGCCGCCGCGCGCAGCACCTCCTCAATCCATGCCAGCGTGCTCTCCTCCACCAGGCCGAACGCCTCGGCAAAAGGCTCATAGACACCCGCGTCCACCATCAGCAGCCATAGGCCGTCCGTCACCTCCGCCACGTAGCTCTTGGATTGCGCGTCGCGGGAAAAGGCCGCTTCCTGCCCATGACGCGCGTAGTACTTGTCATAAGTGTTCACCGTGACGCTATGCGCGGCTTCGTACCCGTTTGCCAGATAATAAAACGCGTTATCGTTGTTGATATCGTGGTTGCCCGGGATGGTGAAGACCGGAATGCCGGCCGCCTGAATCTGGTCCAGCGCTTCGGCGACGGCCTTGTGGCTGAATACTTCGCCGCTGAGCGATTGGTCCCCGGCGAGGATCAGCGCATCAGGCTGGAGCCAGAGCGCTTCCTCCACCAGCGCCGCGAGCCAATCCGCGCTGTACTGGGGCATCTTGCCGTCGCCGCGCACCGCGCCCGCTGCCAGCAGCGCCTCGTTTTCGACGTAGACGGGGTCAATGTAGTGCAGATCGTTTGCGACCATCAGCCGCGTTTCCGCCGCGGCGCACCCCTGCCAGAGCATCAGGACCAGCATCAAACAACCCACCAGGCGGCACCGCTTCTTCATAAAGATGAACTCCCTGATTTTACTTTTTTCTTTCAGTATACAGAAAAGTTAGCCTTTGCGCAATTGTCACCTTTTTGTGACTATGCCACCTTTTTGTGCGTACTTTACAGCCCCGCGAAAGGCTGGTAAGGTATGCCCAGGACCCGGAAGACCAGGGACCAGGAAAGGAAAGAAACCCCCATGAAAACAACCATCACCGTCCTCATCACCCTCGTACTGCTGGCAGGCTCGCTTACGGCATTTGCCGCCGCGCTGCCCGCCGCCGCTGAAAAAAAGCTCGGCGTCGGCGCAATGCAGGTATACGACTATGGCGATGTAAAGCTGCACGCCTACCTGACCGGCGATGCGCTATCGGATGTGTGCTTCCTATTGGAGATGGAGACATCCGTCATCGGCATCGAGACGCCGGCATTCACCGCGAACCTTGAGGAGTATGCCCAGTATATCAAGGACCTCGGCAAGCCGATGAACAGCCTGCTCGTTTCCTATCACCCCACCGGCGCGGGCTACTTTGCCGGCGCGGAGACGCTGGGCACCCGCGAGGCGCAGGCCGCGCATCATGAAGGCGGTTCCATCAAGGGCTTGGTGGATAGCTTTACCACCGCGTTTGGCGATGCGTTCGATGCCGATATCATTGAGATTGGCACGATCATCGAGCCGGGCACACGGACCGTGGATGGCGTGGAAATGATCATCACCCCGGCTGCCGATGCCTACGAGATCGAAATCCCGGCCATCGGCGCGGTATACACCCACATGATGGGGTCCGATGTGCACAACATTCTGGTGAGCGCCGCGCAGATTGACGGCATGATCGAAACGCTGAAGGGCTACCAGGCTAAAGGGTACACTTTGATCCTGACCTCGCACTACGCGCCGGAGGCCATAGACGCTGCCGTCACAAAGATCGCATATCTGGAGAGGACCCAGCAGATTCTCGCGGAAAGCGCCAGCGCCGATGCGTTTCTCGCGGCGATGCGCGATGCGTTCCCGGGGTATTCAGGCGAAAACTACCTGGAGATGAGCGCGGGCATCCTTTTCCCGTAAGATATCCGAACAAACCAACGTGCGCCCTGCCACTTGCGGCAGGGCGTTTTGACGTTCACTCGTTTGCGGCGAGCGCCTTATAGCTGTTTCCCCAGCGCTCCATCGCATCCATGATCGGGCGCAGCGTTTCGCCCAGCGGGCTGAGGCTGTACTCCACGCGCGGCGGTACTTCCGGGTAGACGGTGCGGATGACGATGCCTGCGCTTTCCATCTCGCGCAGGCTGTCGGTCAGCACCTTCTGGCTGATGCCCAAAAGGCTCTTGCGCAGCTGGCCAAAGCGCTGCGGCCCAGCCTGAATGTCCCGTAGAATGAGCAGCTTCCATTTGTTGCCGATGATCCCGACTGTTGTGGCGACCGGGCACGCGGGCAGATCCTTTTTCGCGACCATGCTATCCCTCCTGAGCTGTGTGTTGCACGCTGATTCGAGTATAATATACACAGAAAAGTAAAGCAAGCGTACATTGTGGTCCGTGTTTCCATTTGCTTTTCCCCTATACACTCGGTATAATAACGGATGGATTACCGGAAAGGAGCGGCCATGGCTTCTACGCGTTCCACCCGCCCGCGGGGGTTTTCGATAGCGCTTCTGTTTCTGCTGATAGCTTTGTGCGGTTTGCTGCTTTGCAGCGCCGTGCCCGGCGTGCATCGGCCTGCCGTTCCGGATATCACTGAGACACCCACGCCATCCTCGCTGCCGGAACCCACGCCATATTTCACGGCGGAGATGACGGCCTCCCCGTCACCATCGCCGTCTCCGGACCCTACGGAACCTCCTGCCGCGCAGACGGAGCCGTCCCTGGCACCCGTCGTCATCATTGATGAGCAGCCCACCGCCGCGCCGACCGTGGAACCAACGCCGCAGCCGACGCCGGACCCCACAGCGGAACCGACGCCCTCGCTTATGCCAGCCGATCCGAGCTTCCCGCCGGATTATGCGTATGAGACGGACAAGGTCCGCATTGAAGTGCGCCGCTATGAGATCAAGAACGTCGTCTACTTTACCGCCGAAATATGGCTGACCGAGCCGTCGCAGCTTCGCTCCGCGTTCTCCAGCGGCAAGTTTGACGGCGCGACCGAGACAGTCCAGGACATCGCAACCCGGAACAATGCAATACTCGCCATCAACGGGGATTTTGCCACCTTCAACAACGGCGGCATCATCATCCGCGAGGGCATATCCTACCGCACCAACCGCAGCACGCGGCAGTTGCTGGTCATTGATGTGAATGGCGACTTCATCCCCTATCAGGTTCCGCCGGACAAGGCAGAGGAGGCTGCCGCGGAGTTCATCGCCGCCGGCGTGTGGCAGACGTTCGTCTTCGGCCCGGTGCTGGTTGAGAACAGCCAGGCCGTGGAACTCCCCAAAGATTTCTTCGTCAATACCGGCCTTGCTACCGAGCCGCGCACGGCAATTGCGCAGCTAGGCCCGCTGCATTACCTGTGGATGGTGGTGGATGGCCGCAAGGAAGGGTATTCGCAGGGCGTGTCACTGGCGCGGCTGCAAGAGCTACTGCTGGAGCATGGCGCGGTGACCGCGTTCAACCTGGATGGCGGCGGTTCCTCCACGCTGTTCTATGATGGGAAGATACTCAACAAGCCCGCCAATGGCGGGCAGCGGCATGTGCCGGATATTCTGTATATCGGGTATTGATAGTTCTGCCGTGTCGTAATCAGCCTTTTGATTCCAGATAAAACATCCGGTTGGTCATCTCAAATTTCGGATAGTACACATCCACATACGTAGATACCGCAAACAGCGGCGCGAGCAGCGCCTCCCACTTTGCTGTTTCAAGATTCCAAAGCACCAGCCCGTCATCCAGCAGGTCGCCGTCGATCACGCGGATGTTCCACGCGGCAATCTGTTCCGGCGACAGATGGGGGTTGAGCTTCAGCAGCGCCCGACCGCCCGGGCGGAGCGCCCTGTGCGCGGCACGTAGCGCACGCATCGCCTCCTCCGGCGGCAGGTTGTCCGCAATGTTAAACAGGATCATCCCATCCGCCCCGGCCTCGGGCAGCGCTTCCAGCGCCGCCACCCCTCCGGTGAAGAACGCTGCGCCCGCAAGCCCTGCCGCCGCTGCGATCTCCCGCGCGCGCCGGATACCCTCCGCCGACAGGTCGATGCCGGTCAGCCCTGTTACGCCCCGCAGCCCGCATGCGCATAGCGTGCGGCCGTTCCCGCAGCCAAAGTCGACAATGGACCGCGCGCCGGACGATATCCAGTCCAGTGCGCGGTCCAGTTGTTCGTTTCCCAGCGATGGTGTGACGGCTATTTCGCCCTGCTCGCTGGCAAATATGTTGTCCCAGTGCGCGATGACCTTCGCGCGCATGCCCGTAAGCTCTTCCCGCATGCTACATTTGTCCGCTGGCGACAGGCGCTTCCTGCTTGCGCGCGGCGGGCTTCTTCGGCGGGCGGCTGTGGCGGCGTTTGGCGGCGGCTAGCTTCTCAGTGAAGTAGTCTTCCAGTTCCGCGTCCGGTGCGTAAACGGTGCGCGACCAGACAAACTCGTCATCGGCCTTGCGGCGCACGCGGTAGCGCACCAGGTGCTTGCCGTGCTCCTTGCAAATGGCCATCTTCATCCACCGGTCACCGCTGGTAACACGGCCGGAATCCTGCTTCATCGCCGTGCCGCAGGTGGGACAGCAGACGGGCATCGCGCCGCAGTGCTGCTTGGCGAGCGCGCGGGTCTCAAATCCGCTCTCGCTGGAGGCGGAGACAAACTTTTTCTGCATGAACAGCCGGTTCTCGTTCACCTTGGGCTTGGGCTGTGGGCGGGGCTTGCTTAGCTCCTCCATGCCTGTGTCCATGTCCAGGCGGCTGCACACGTTGACAGTGATGTACGCATCGTACAGCGCGTCGTGATACGCACCGTCCTCTTCCTCGTCCTCCTGCACGCCCAGCGTCTCGGCGGCCTTGGCAAGCGATGTCTGAATGTGGTCGCCGCGAATCTGCCGGGCATAGACCATCTGCGCATCGTACCAGCAGGTGGCGTCCAGCGTTTCCATCTTGTAGTAGGCCAGGTTGTTTTGGAAGACGCGGATGTCGTCCGTGCCCCAGGTAATGAACCGCTCGGCATCGGCGCTCCAGTCGGAGAAGCGCGCATAGGCGACCGGGAAATCGTCGCCCTGGTCGATCTCCTCCTGGGTTTTGTGGATCACGCGCGCGACGTGCTTGCTCAGCTTCCTGCGCCCCTGTAGGCGGATGCCCGCCACGAACGTATCCACCACGTTGAACGCCGCGTCCACCTTCACCGCGCCGATCTGAATGATCTCGTGCGGCATCACCACGCCATCCTTGGAGGTCGGCGTGCGCACCCATTTGGGGTATTGGTTCCACTCCAGATCAACCACCACGTAACGCGTGCCGTCCTCTTCCGGCTCCGGCTCCTGCACGATGATCGGCTCAGGCGGCTTTTTGCCAAACAGCGCGGCAATCTTTTCACGCAGCGCCTTGAAAAATTGCTTCAAAGTTTCCGAAAAATTCTGCATCCGGTCTGCTCAACCCCTGTATCGTCAATTCATTATCATACCCACGCTATAGCTTACCATATAGAATCGATATGTAAAGCACAAAAAAACGTAAAACTAACCAAGAAATGTTTCATCGGCTGATTTCCACAGGAACCTGCGGGGTCCTTTTGTGTTTTCTCCCTATAAAAAGAGCCGCCACGGGTTCTTTCCCGGACGGCCCATTATCTATCATCACTCCGCCGCGGTCACGACCCGTATGATCGTATCGATCACCGCGTCGATGTCGATGGGCTTGCCGACGTGTCCGTCCATGCCCGCGCTGAGGGTAAGGTCCACGTCCTCCTTCATCACATTGGCGGTCATCGCGATGATCGCGGTGCTGTTAGAATCCACGCGGTTCATCGCGCGGATTTCGCGCGTGGCGTCGCAGCCGTCCAGCACGGGCATCTGCATGTCCATCAGGATCAGGTCGTAATACCCCGGCTGTGAGTTCCGGAACATGTTGACCGCCTCCCGGCCGTTTTCCGCCTCCTCCATCTGCGCGCCGGTGTCGGACAGCAACTCTGCGATGATCGCGCGGTTGACCTCGATGTCATCCACGATCAAAATGCGCAGGCGGGAGAAATCCACCTTGTTGTTCACGATGGCGATCTTCGATGCACGCGACTGCGCAATGAGCCTCCGGGAGTCGGCCAGCCGGTCGGCCGGTTCAGCCGATTTTCGGTCCGCGGCCTTCAGCCGCACGATGAAGGTAAATGTGCTGCCCGCGCCCACCTCGCTTTCCACCCAGACGCGGCCGCTCATCATCTCCACGATGCTCTTGGAGATCGCAAGGCCCAGGCCGGTGCCGCCGTACTTTTTGGAGATGCTGTTATCGGCCTGCTCAAACGAGCGGAACAGCCGCCCAACCTGCTCCTGCGTCATACCGATGCCATGGTCGATGACCGAGAACTGGTAGACCATCCATTCGCCGTCCGGTTCGATCTCCTTCACGTCCAGCTCAATCTGTGAGTTGTCGGGCGAGAACTTCACGGCGTTGGACAGCAGGTTCATCAGCACCTGATTGAGGCGGAGCGTGTCGACCATCACCGTCTCGTGGACCATGCTCATCTGAAGGTCAATTTCGATGTTCTGCTCCTTGCCCCTGGACTCCATCATCGTCACGACAAAGCGCATGTTGTCGGGCAGGTAGGTTGCCTCTTCGCTCAGCGCCATTTTGCCCGCCTCAATCTTGGACATATCCAGCACGTCGTTGATGACGCCCAGCAGATGGTGGGAGGAGCTTTCAATCTGGTTGACGCAATTGCGGATCTTTTCGGGGTTTCCGGACCGGCGGGCGATTTGCGTCATACCGATGATCGCGTTCATCGGCGTGCGGATTTCGTGGCTCATGCGGGATAGGAACTCCGACTTGGCCCGGTTGGCGCGCTCGGCCTCTGTCTTGGCGCGGATCAGCTCGGTGACATCCTTCATCGTCAGCATCACGCAGGAGACGGTCTGCGCATGGCCGCCCTCAGCGCGCAGCCCCATCACGCGGTGCAGCGACAGGCCATAGATGAAGGCGTTCTTCCCGTGCGACGCTTTGGCCGATACGATCGCCTCAAACTGATTGGTGCGTGGGTCATCGGTAAAGACGGCAGCTACCGCATCGGCCAGGCGGGCGGATTCCCCGGAGGAGACGATCTTTGCCAGCAGGTCCACATCATGCGTGCGCAGTCCGCACGTGTTCAGCAGCGCGCGCATCGACTCATTGCCGTAGATGAACAGGTGCTGCGGGTCAAAGAAGCCGATTGCTTCCGGCACGGCGTCAAAGTGGTGGCAGAACGTCTCCAGCGTCATGTTGACGCTCTGCATGATCTTGCGGTAATCGCCCTGGTAGTGGTCGGCCTGGGCGCGCTTATCCAGGTAGCCGTGCTGCGCGGAGGCGAGCACGCGGTCGTTGTCGGCAATAAGGCCCGAAATGCTGCCCGCCACGCGCACAAAAGCGCGGCTGACCTGCCCCATTTCATCGGCAGAGGAATCGTCCAGGTCGATGTCCGTATTACCATCGGCGATTTCCTCCGCTGCTGCGACGATTTTACGCACGGGATGGATGATGGAGGCGCTGATTGTTGTGCCCAGCACGGCGAGAAACACGGCGATAAACATAAACAGGGAGCCCATGATGCCCGTCGCGCTGCGGAAGCTGGCTTCGGCGGTGGTGTGGCTCTGTGCGGCCTGCTGCTCGTTGATGGTGACGAGTTCGGATACGATGCTGTTGATCATTGTTCCCTTGGGAATGACGACGTTGTATAGATGCAGGAACGCCGCATCGTTCTCGTTGGCGGCGCCCAGCCGGGCAGCTTCCTCGATCTCGGCGGTCCATTCTGCCGCCTTGCGCTGCAGGTCCATTACGCGCGTGTATTCAAGGGAATCTTGCTGGCCATTATTGCTCAGCGTGGTTGCATATTGATCGATCTGCAATTTGAGGTCATCAAGGTATTCGTGCAGTGCACCCAGATTCTTGTCGTTCTCCGATGTGCTGGTGGAAATCGCGATGTCCCGGACGGCGGCGCGCGTCTGGCCCAAATCATGCGCAATGCGGGTGAGATGTGCCAGCGGTTGAATCACGATAGAGCCGTTGTAGACGACAATATCGTTCATCCGGGCAATGTTTACATATCCGCCAATGGCAATGCATAGGGAGACCAAAATAGCAATCGCAAAAGAAAAAGTTAGCTTGGACTTGATCTTAATATTTCGCAAAAGACCATTTCCTTTCTCAGGTACGTGCACGGGATGTGTATTCATGCGTTTTATTTGCTCCTATGGACAGGTGATTTGCTAAGCGGATATCCCATTCTATCATCTTTGGCAGATGGTTACAACCAAATTTTTCCGGCTTCCCAAGTAACGTTACAAGGGTACAAAAAAACGCCGCAGCAACCGCTGCGGCAAGAAAACAAAGCGGGTTACATAGCCCCCGCAGCAGGTCAGGTTCCCGTCAAATACTGTACATAGGACGCGTATTGCAGCGCCAACCCTGCGGTCTTTTTGCGCACGCGCTCGGCGGAGGCGTCCTTGGATAGGTCGCTCATCGCCTCGCGGCACGATCCGGCCAGCCCGGCCAGCCCGCGCACCACAGGGTTTTCCACGCCGGCCAGCGCGGTGTCCAGGCTCTTGATCAGCGAATCCAGGTTCAGTGTGGCGTACACGGCGGTGTTGACGGCATCATAAGGCGATAGATGCGCCATACGGTCCAGCGTGTCAAACGTTTCCAGCACCGCCTCGGCGCTGCGGTGCAGTGCTGCTAGCTGCGATGCCGATGCCGTGAAGCGCAGGTCCACCTCCTCGGTGGTGATCATGCGGATGGACGCCAGCTCGCCGCCCGATTCCCGGAGAATCTCCGCTTCCAGCAGCGCACGCGATGCCGAGATGGCCTCTCCGCCGTCCTCCACCAGGTACCAGCTCTGTGCGGGCAGCGTGACGGCTTCAACCGCGGCGGATGGCGGCGGCGTGCCCTTGGCGAACACCGCGGCCAGATCGCTTGGCTCCGGCGGGCTGAGCAGCAGGCATGCGCCCACCGCCAGCACTACCACCGCAGCGGTGAGCAACCAGCCGCCACCGCGGCTTTGCTTGCGGCGTGACGCTTGGATTTGTCTTGCCATGGCAACCCCTCCCGCCGGAGGGTATGCGCGAAATGGCGCACATATGATGAAGACTGGCCCTGCCTACCGCTTCTGCAGCGCCTCCCACAGCCCCCATAGGTACACAGCGCCCAGTGCGCGGTCGTACAGCCCGTAACCCGGCCGCGCCTTTTCGCCCCAGATCATGCGGCCGTGGTCTGGGCGGATGTAACCGTCGAACCCGCCGTCATATAGCGCCTCCATGATGGCGTACATGTCCAGGTCGCCGCAGGCGGAGGGGTGCGCGCACTCGTCAAAGTCCTGCGGGGCAAGGTGGCGCACATTGCGCACGTGGGCGAAATGCACGCGTCCGGCGGAGGCGAAATCACGGCAGAGCGCCGGGATGTCGTTGCCAAGGTTGGCCCCCAGGCTGCCGGTGCACAGCGTCAGGCCATTGTAGGGGCTATCATTCAGCGAGAGGAAGGTGCGGATATTCTCCGCGCCGGTGATTACCTTGGGCAGGCCGAACAGCGGCCACGGCGGATCATCCGGGTGGATCGCCATGCGGATGTCCGCCTTCTCGGCAGCGGGGATCACCGCGTCCAGGAAGTACTTGGCGTTCTGCCAATAGGTTTCACGGCTGATGGATTGGTAGAATTCCAGATCAGCCTGCATCGCGCTGAGGCGCTCCGGCTCCCAGCCGGGCAGCGTGTACCCCTGCGACGCGCCCAGCAGCGTATCGCCGATGGTCCCGGGGTTCATCTTCTCCACAATCGCGTGCCGGTAGGCCATCACGGTGCTGCCGTCATCCAGTGGGTGCGCAAGGTCGCTGCGCGCCCAGTCCATCACCGGCATGAAGTTATAGCACAGGCACTTGACGCCCGCCTTTGCCAGGTTCTCAATCGTCAGGATATAGTTTTCAATGTAACGGTCGCGGGTGGGCAGGCCCTTCTTGATGTCCTCATGGATGTTGACGCTCTCGATTACTTCCATCTCAAGGCCGGTGGCGTTGACCTCGTCCCGCAGCGCGGTTACACGCGCAAGCGGCCACACATCGCCCACCGGGATATCGGGCAGACAGGTCGCCACGCCCGAGATACTCGGGGCCTGGCGAATGTACGCGAGCGGCACGCTGTCGTCGCCACCCGGGAACCAGCGCAGGATCATTTTCATCGGCTGTTCACCTTCGTTATTTTGTAATGATTGAACCTGGACGATTGTACCGTTCCGGCATAAAAAAAGCAACCCGGGGATTCCCGGGTTGCATATAGGGCAAATGGCTTACAGAACGCCGTGCTGAATGGCGGCAAGGGCCGCACCTGCCAGCGCCGCCAGAATGGGCAGCACGGCAATCAGTGTAACGGACAGTTTCGACCTCCGCTTGACGAGACGCGCTTGCTGTGTGGCTTCAAGTGCTTTCATCGTTCGTCACGCATCCTTTCCGCTGGATTTGCCCTTAGTATATCCAGTAGCCTTGTCATTTATTAGACGCAAAAAAACCGCATTTGGTTTGTACTGTTAAGAAATTTTTACAAAGAAATTTCCTGAACCTGCCTGGGATTGGCCGCGCCAGGGATGCATAAGTATGCGGGGAATGTTAAGGCATTGTAAAAAAAACCAGCGTATGCTACAATCTTTGTATTAATTGGCGGAGGAACCAAGTGGCGTCCGTACTGCGGGAAGCGCTCCGTGCGCACACGTCCATTTCCATCATTGGCATGTGCAAAAACGCCGGTAAGACGACCGTCTTGAACCGGCTGATTGGCCTGCTGAAGGATGACCCGCGCGTGCCGGGGCTCACTTCCATCGGGCGGGACGGCGAGTCGGTGGATATCGTCACCGGCACGGAGAAGCCCGGCATCTGGGTACGTCGCGGCGCGCTGGTGGCCACCGCCGCCGATATGCTGCGCCTGTGCGATACCACGCGCGAAATTCTCTACACCACGGGCGTGTTCACCCCGCTGGGCGAGGTGGTCGTATTCCGCGCGCTGTCGGATGGGTATGTGCAGCTGGCCGGGCCGTCGATGAACGGGCAGCTGGCGGAGTTATCCGAAACGCTTGGGGACCTGGGCGCGGGCGTTGTGCTGATTGATGGCGCGATCAGCCGCAAGACACTGGCCGCGCCGGCCGTCAGCGAGGCGACGATTCTGTGCTCCGGTGCGTCCTACGCGGCCGATATGGAAACCGTGGTGGCCGATACCGCGTATATATGCGAGCTGCTGACGCTGCCACGCAGTGCCGGGGAACACCCCCAGCGGCATACGGTGGATGGCGCGCTGACCGATGCGGGTCTTGCAAAGCTAATGGCAAAGCCGGGCGATGAGATCACCGTGCGGGATGGCAGCCGTGTGCTGCTGACGCGCGCAGCGTACGCCCGGGCAAAGGCGCGGGGCATACGCTTCACGGCGCAGACGCCCGGCGTGCTGTGCTGTGTGTGCGTCAATCCTTTCTCCGCCACCGGCCCGGATTTTGATAAAGACGCGTTCCGCGCACGGATGGCGCAGGCAGTATCCGCGCCGGTGCTGAACGTGCGGGAGATGGAAGATGATTGAGGTCGGCTTTGAGACGCGCAAAGGCGTAGGGCTTGCATACGTGCTGGACCGCCTATCGCCTGCGACGCCCTACGGCGCGGAGCGGGTACGGCGGCTGAAGTTCTACGCGCCGGGCGAGCGCGAGGCGCTTGAGCGCGAATGGCGCAATGTCGCGGCAGCAATCGGCGGCCTTTCCGAAAACCCCAAGGAATACGACCGGCTGCGCCACCTGTTCATGCAGGTGCGCGACATCCGCCAGACACTGCGCCGTTGCCGTGAGATGCCGTTGTCGGAGGTAGAGCTGTTCGAGGTCAAGCGCTTTTTGCTACAGCTGGGGCTGATCGCACCGCTTTTTGCGCAGATTGGCGATAGATATGAAGGAATTGCCTTCACGGAAGAGGAAGGCGCGCTCGCGCTGCTGGACCCGGATGGCCGCCGCGCTGCTGGGTTTACGGTCGCGGGGCCTTTCGCCGGTGACCTTTCCCAGATACGCGAGCGCAAGCGCCATGTGGAGATGGCGCTGCGGGAAGCGCCCGAAGGCCCAGCGCGGCAGGCGCTGCTGGCCGAGCGGCGGGCGCTGGTCGTTCGCGAGGAGGACGAGGCGCTGGTCATCCGCAAGAAGCTATCCGAGGGGATACGCCCGCATCTGGATGCGCTGGAGCGGGACGCCGAGATGATCGGCACACTGGATTTTACGATCGAGCGGGCGACGCTGGCCCGCGCGCGCGGCGCGACAATGCCAGTGCTATGCGAGGATGGGCTGCGCTTCACCGCGATGGAAAACCCGGAAATCGCCGACAGGCTGGCTGGGCAGGGCCGCGCGTTCACGCGCGTGGGCATCGAGGCGGACCAAGGCGTGACGGTGATTACCGGGGCGAACATGGGCGGCAAGAGCGTGGCGCTCCGTACGCTTTCGCTACAGGTGCTGCTCTGCCATGCGGGTTTCTTCGCGTTTGCGGAGCGGGCGGAGCTGCCGCTGTTTGACGAGGTGCACATCATCAGCGAGGACCTGTCGGATTCGGCGGCGGGGCTTTCGTCGTTTGGTGCGGAGGTCGTGCGGCTGCAGCAATTGCTGGAGGCAGTGCAGCGTGGAGTGTTTGCGTTCGCGGCGCTGGATGAACCTGCCCGGGGCACCAACCCGCGCGAGGGCGCGGCGCTGGTGCGTGCGCTGGTCCGCAGGCTGAACGGCGCGCGTGCAGTGACGGTGATCGCCACACATTATGACGGGGTCGCCAGCGAGGCGGGCGCGCATTATCAGGCGGCGGGCCTGCGTGCGCTGCCGGATGAGACGCCCACCGGCGACCGGCTCGCGTTCATCGCGCGGCACATGGACTACGGTCTGGTGCGCGTGGATGGCGCGGCGGAGACGCCCAAGGACGCGCTGACGATCTGCCGCTTGCTCGGCCTCAATCCTGTAGTAGTCGATGAGATGGAGGCGTTTTTGCGATGAAGCATGCGGGAAAATGGATAGGCCGCACGGTGATTTTCACCGGAGTTGCGGCGTTTTTGCTGGGCATAGCGTTCCTGATTTATTCGGTTTCGTCCCGGACGATCACCAATGACTACACCGCGCGCCTGCAGATTAGCCTGAACGCGGCGATGCTATCCAATGGCATTCACGTCAAAGGGGATGACGGGGCGTACCACGAGCTGGGCGAGGACAGCTACAAGAAGCTGGGATTTTACCTGACGCAGAAGCCTGTGCTGGCGATCTTTGGTGGCAGCGGTGATGCGCTGGAGCTGCGCATCGGCGACGATACGCTGCGCGTGGTGCCTAAGGGGACTGAGGGCATCCGCGCGGTGGTCTACTTTGAGACGATGGGCAAGTCCTACCGCGTGGAGGTCAAGGATAACCGGCTGTGGGATGGGCTTAATGCCTGCACGGGCGAGGAGGCCTATCTGGCGCCGGAGCCGGATGCGGACAAATAATCTGCGGATGTTTTATCACATTTCCCCAGTTTCGCTTGACATTTCCACTTTCCGGGCCGTATACTATAAGCAAGAGGCAAGCGCCTCAATCGACCAGCAATAGAGGTGCGGGCGCAGGGTAGCGGCCGGATGGCAAGGAAGAGCGTTTCCGATGCCGGCGCGCGAATGGGCTCCCGCCGAAAGGTGCGGCGAACGCTTTCTCCGCGGCTTGGGTATGGCGTGGATCGCGTCATAACTGTCATGTGCATCCGTACATGAAGCGCTATTGAGCAAAGGATTTCCTTTGTCAATGGCGCTTTGCTTTGCGTAAAAAGGACTTTTACACCCAACAAAAAGGAGGATGATGGAATGAAGGCGACCATTCGCGTCCGCATGAGCGCGCACGATGCCCATTACGGCGGAAACCTCGTTGACGGCGCGCGCATGCTGGGGCTGTTTGGCGATGTGGCGACGGAACTGCTGATCCGCCGCGACGGGGACGAAGGGCTTTTCAAGGCGTATGACATGGTGGAGTTCATCGCGCCGGTATACGCCGGGGACTTCATTGAGGCCACCGGTGAGATCGTCAAGGAGGGCAACACCTCCCGCCGGATGGAGTTTACCGCGACGAAGGTGATCGCGCCGCGCGCGGACATCAGCGATTCTGCCTGCGACGTATTGGCGGAACCCATCGTCGTCTGCCGCGCGAGCGGCACCTGCATCGTGCCCAAGGCGAAGCAAAGGGGGCAGAACAATGGATAAACTGATCATCACCGCGTGCATCTGCGGCGCGGAGGTCACCAAGCAGCACAACCCCGCCGTGCCCTACACCGTGGCGGAAATTGCCGAGGAGGCGTACCGCGCAAAGGAAGCCGGTGCGTCGCTGATTCACCTGCACGTGCGTGAGGACGACGGCACGCCCACGCAGAGCGCCGCGCGGTTCAAGGCCTGCATCGACGCGATTCGTGAAAAGTGCCCGGATGTGATCATCCAGCCCTCCACCGGCGGCGCGGTCGGCATGACGAACGACGAGCGCCTGCAGCCCATCACGCTGAATCCCGAGATGGCCACGCTCGACTGCGGCACCTGCAACTTCGGCGGCGACGACGTGTTCGTCAACACCGAGAACATGATCATCGACTTCGCCACCAAGATGAACGCGCGCGGCATCAAGCCCGAGATCGAGGTGTTCGACAAGGGCATGATCGACATGGCGCTGCGCCTGCACAAGAAGGGCCACATCCTGGGCCCGATGCATTTCGACTTCGTTATGGGCGTCAACGGCGGCATCTCGGGCGAGCCGCGCGACCTGGTTTTCATGCGCGAGAGCATCCCGCAGGGCGCGACGTTCACCACCGCCGGTGTCGGCCGGTTCCAGTTCCCGATGGTCACCCTCAGCATGCTGATGGGCGGGCACGCGCGCGTTGGCTTTGAGGACAACATCTTCCTGTCCAAGGGTGTGCTGGCCAAGTCCAACGGCGAGCTGGTCGAAAAGGCTGTGCGCATCGCGAAAGAACTCGGCCGCGAAATCGCGAACCCCGCTGAGGCGCGCGCGATCCTGGGTCTTGCTACGAAATAGTTAATTTACATAAAGGAGAGATTCACCATGGCCAAGAAAGGCAACCGTTACGGCGTCCACCGCGTCATTTCCCCCGAGGGCGTGCTTACGCAGGCCGCGCAGAAGATCGACAACAACATGGACGATCTCTACTCCAACGAGATCATTTGCGACGTCATCTCGCTGAACATTGACTCCGCCTCCTTCACCCAGATCGAGGAAGCCTGCGGCAAGGACCCCGAGAAAATCAAGGCGATGATCCTCTCGATCGTAAACGAGCGTGGCAAGATGCAGAACCCCGTCACCGGCTCGGGCGGCATGTTCATCGGCAAGGTCGCCTACATCGGCGAGGACCTGAAGGACCGCGACCTGAAGGTCGGCGACAAGATCGCTTCGCTTGTCTCCCTCTCCATGACCCCGCTGAAGATCGAGGAGATCAAGGAAATCCACATGGACATCGACCGTGTCGACGTCACCGCCAAGGTCGTCCTCTTTGAGAGCGCCATCTACGCCAAGCTCCCCGACGATATGTCCGAGGCGCTGGCGTTGGCCGCGCTGGACGTCGCCGGCGCGCCCGCGCAGGCTGCCAAGCTCGTAAAGCCCGGCGACAGCGTGCTGGTGCTGGGCGCGAACGGCAAGAGCGGCGTGCTCTGTTGCTACGAAGCCATGAAGCGCGTCGGCCCGACTGGCCGTGTCGTGGGTCTCGTCCGCCGCGCCGAGCAGGTCGAAAAGCTGATGGAGCTGGGCGTCTGCCACGAAGTCATCGTCGAGAGTGCGACCCGCCCTGTCGCCGTACTGGAGAAAGCCCTCGCCGCCAACAAGGGCCGCGAATATGACATCTCCATCTCCTGCGTGAACATCGAAGCCACCGAGATGAGCTGCATCCTGCCCGTTCGCGATGGCGGCACCGTCTACTTCTTCTCGATGGCAACCTCCTTCACCCGCGCGGCCCTCGGGGCCGAAGGCGTTGGCAAGGACGTGACGATGATCATCGGCAACGGTTACACGAAGGACCACGCGGAAATCACGCTCTGGGAACTGCGCGAGAGCGAGAAGATCCGGGAGCTGTTCCAGAAGATTTACGTGTAGGGGAAGAGGGACGCGGGGAACGCCAGGGGGACTTTGTCCCCCTGGACCCCCTACCAAAGGGCCTTGCCCTTTGGAAACC
>JAVBQK010000065.1:0-15415 GCA_031549105.1 Eubacteriales bacterium | reverse complement strand
GGCAAGGCCCCCTGGGCAGGAACGCTGGGGGACAGCGTCCCCCAGCGCCTCCTGTTTGTTGTCCTCTCAATACCTTCCCTTAGCGAACCTCCAGCCGTCGGCACACATGTCGTCGATCGTCCGCTCGGCCGTCCAGCCCAGCAGGTCTGTGGCTTTCGCCGTGTCGGCGTAGCAGGTGGCGATGTCGCCCGGGCGTCGGGGGGTTACTTCGTAGGGAATGGGTTTCCCGCATGCTTTTTCGAATGCTTTAATGATCTCCATCACGCTGGTGCCCTTTCCAGTGCCCAGGTTGATCGGCAGCGCGCCGGTGTGTTTTGCTGCGTAGTTAAGCGCGGCGATGTGGCCCAGGGCCAGGTCCACTACGTGGATGTAATCGCGCACGCCGGTGCCGTCGGGTGTGTCGTAATCGTCGCCGAAAACGCGGAGCTTTGCGAGCTTTCCGGCCGCTACCTGGGCGACAAAGGGGAGCAGGTTGTTGGGGATGCCGTTGGGGTCCTCGCCAATCAGCCCGCTCGCGTGCGCACCGATGGGGTTGAAATAGCGCAGCAGGCAGATGCTCCAGTCCGGATCGGCATGTGCCAGGTCAAGAAGCATGCGCTCGATAACGACCTTGGTGTAGCCGTAGGGATTGATCGCGGAGGTCGGGTATTCCTCCTTGAAAGGGACGGGGTTGTTCATGCCGTATACCGTCGCGGAGGAGGAGAACACCATCCGCTTGACGCCGTGCTCGCGCATCACTTCCATCAGCACGATGGAGCCAACCAGGTTGTTGTCGTAGTATTCCAGCGGCTTTTCGACTGATTCGCCCACGGCTTTCAGGCCCGCGAAGTGGATCACAGCGTCAACCGCGTGCGCGGTGAAGACGCTATCCAGCGCCGCGCGGTCACGGATGTCCGCCTGCACAAAGGTGAAGTCCCGCCCGGCTATCGTGCGGATTTTCTCCAGCATGTCGGGCTTGGCATTGCACAGGTTGTCAACGATGATGACCTCATGTCCCGCGGCCAATAGCTCCACGCAGGTATGACTACCGATGTAGCCAGCGCCGCCCGTAACCAGAATGTTCATATCGGTTCCTCTCCTCGGCCTTTATTTCTATAAAGAGTATGCGCTAGATGGTGCGTTCCTTGCCCATAAAGCAGCTGGCAACCGTGCCCGGTCCGCAGTGCGTGCCGATGACCGGGCCGACAAAGATGGTCATGATCCCGCCGATATTCGGCACCAGCTGGCGGATGAGCTGCTCCAGCCGCGCGGCATCCTCTGGCGCGTCCGCGTGCATGATGATCATCGTCTGCTTTTCGGGATTCTCAATATTCTGCGCGGTGCGCTCGGCGATGGTGCGCAGCGCCTTCTGCCGGCCCTGCACCTTCTCCGCCGGGGCGATCTTGCCGCCCTTGCCCATCACGACGATGGGCTTGAGGCTGAGCATCGTGCCAAAGAACGCGGCCGCGCCGGAAATGCGCCCGCCGCGCTTGAGGTATTTGAGGTCGTCCACCGTAATCCACGCCTGGGAGCGCAGCTTGTTATCTTCCACCCACTGGGCGACTTCCTCCATGGACTTGCCCTCGCGGTAGAGCGCGTGCGCGCTAAGGATCAGGTTGGTCTGCGGCGCGGAGATGCTCAGCGTATCCACGACGATGAACTTGCGCTCCGGGTACTTGGCGAGCAGTTCCTCGCGCGCGGCATAGATATTCTGAATGGTGGCCGAGAGCTGGCTGGAAAAAGCGATGAACAGCAGGTCGCTCTTCATGAGGATGGGCTCGAAGTACGTGATATAGTCTGGCGTGGGAAGCAGCGATGTCACCGGCGAGGCGCCCGCGCGCATCCGGTCGTAAAAGGCCTTGTTCTCGCCGCTGCGGCCGAGGTCGGCGAAGTACTCCACGCCGTCGATCACATAGGGCATGAACACCACGGGGATGTCGCACTGGTCCTTGAGGGTATAGGGCAGATCTGAGTTGCTATCCGTCATGAAAACATACTGCATGCGTATTATTCCTCCATAATTCCCGTGTCCGAATGGGGTTGAATACGCGGATATTTTACCTTGTTTGCCTAGAAATTGCAACCAGCGGAAAAAATGATGCAGATCCATATGAAAAACCCCTACAAACGGCGATTTTGCGTGCCGCGTGCAGGGGTTTTGAAGGCCGCTTGTTCTACCGGCCCTTTTTCATTTCCTTTTCAAGCCGGGCCATCAGCTCTCCGCAGAGCTCGCGCGCGGTCTCCATGTTGGCCGCCTCGCCCACGACGACCATTTCCGCCTCCTGCTCATCCGGGTCCACTGTCAGCCAGCCGCCGGAGCGTGTGACGCGCAGGCCGCCGCTGAGCTCGGCGTTTTCTTCGTTTTCGGCCAGTGCGCGCAGCAGGCGGCCCCTGTCCGGCAGCGCGCAGGAGACGCGCTCGGTGTGGCGGTATACGGGCGGCAGTGCGCCCAAAAGGCCGCGGAGCGTCGTGCGGCGCGCGGCGAGCAGCACCGCAATGCGAAGCACACGGTAGAGGCCGTCAAACAGCAGGTCGAACTGGTCAATGTCTGTGCTGAGCAGCGCGTCCATCCACGCCTCCCGCGCGGCCGATACGCGTCGCACACTTGCGCCCTGTGCGGCGGCCAGCGCCTCCAGCGCGGCAGGGGCATCGATGCGCGCCACCCATTCGCCGCCTGTGCCCAGCGCTGAAAAGGCGAGCAGCGCTTGCTGTGCGTCATCCGGCACGCCTTGGCTGTCAAAAGCGGTCGCCATCTCGCCCGATTCGGATAGCACAAATCCGGTTTCCCACGACTCCACCTTCGGCGTTTCCAGCGAGACACGCCCATTCAGGCCCGCTGCACACAGCACACGCCCAGCAAGCGCGGCCTGGGCATTGTTTGCTGCAAAGACGGCCACATGTGGCTTGACATCATCAAACGCGCGCGGCGGCACGGACGCGGATAGTGCGCCGACGTACAGAGCCTCGGCATCGGCGATGCTCTCGGGCGCAAGCGGGGTGCGCGAGAACGGTCGCGCATAGTCCTGCCGCACGAACAGCGTCTCCACCTTGCGCTGCAGAGACCTGGGCGGCATGCCGCCGCTTTTGCCGAGCAGTGTCATGCGCTTGGCGCTGACATGGATGCCAGCGGGGATGCCCATCAGCCGCTGCGCGCGGCGCAGCACGGGCGGCATCGCGGAGCCGAGCAGCACCGCGCGCGTTCCCTGTGCGGACAGCGCGCCGGTCGCGGCGGCGGCGAGCGCCTGTGCCTCTACCGAACCATCGTGCGCAAGGGCGACGGCGTCCGTCTCGGCAGCCTCCGCGAAGGAGGCGGCCAGCAGGCATGCGGCAGACGGATCGGCGACCTCGACTGCGCCGCAGGAAATGGCCGGACGGGCCGCGCCGTCCCAGACCAGGTTTTCGGTAATGCGCATGCAGGGGTCGATACGCTTGCCGGGCCAGACCTTCGCACCCATCTCCAGCGATGCGCGCGCGCCCAGCACTGCGCCGTCACCCAGCGCGCATTCCTCCGTCAATGTTGCGCCCGCGCCGACCTGTGCGCCGCGTCCGACGATCGCTCCGCGCAGCTGTGCGTGCTCATAGAGAGTCGCGTCGTCCCAGACGACACTCCGCGCCACGCGGGTGTGCGCGCCGACCATCGCATTCATGCCAATGACCGCGCAGTCAGTCAGCCGGGCGTGCGCGCCGACACGGGTGCCCGCGCCGAGGTAGATCGGTCCCTCCAGCCGCGCGGTCTCGTCCACCTGCGCGGTTTCGGCGATCAGCGGACCGGCGTCTAGTTTCACCTTGCCCTGTAGGAAATCGGCCTGCGAGCGGACATACGCCGCCTGGTCGCCGATGTCGCACCAGTACGCATCCGAAACAAACGCGCAGACGTTCTTCTGCTCCCGCACCAGCTGAGGAAACAGGTCTTTGCCAAAGTCGCAGGGCTTGTCCGGCCAGATGTATGAAAGGACTTCCGGCTCCAAAAGATAGATGCCGGTGTTGATCGTATCGGAATAGACTTCGCCCCAGCCGGGCTTTTCGACGAAGCGGCGGACGCGCCCGTCGCCATCGGCCATGACGACGCCATAGGAAAGGGGATCGCGCACGCGGGTAAGCACCATCGTCGCCAGAGCGCCCTTTTCCCGGTGGAACTTGAGCGCAGACGTCAGGTCGCAGTCGGTCAGGCCGTCTCCGGATAGGATGACGAACGTATCATGCGGGGCGTGGCGTCCGGAAGCCGCGAGCAACACGCCGCCGGCGGTGCCCATCGGGGTGTGCTCCCGGGTGTAGTGCAGACTAACGCCATCCTTTGCGCCGGAACCGAAGTACCTGGAAATGCGTTCCGGCAGGTATTGCAGCGTGACGCCCACCTCACGGAGCCCATGCCGCGCCAACAGTTGCAGCGCATAGGCCATCACGGGCCTTCCCAGCACCGGCACCATGGGCTTGGGGGTATCGCAGGTAAGCGGGCGCAGCCGGGAACCTTCGCCGCCCGCCATAATGATCGCGCTCAATGACATTGTCTTTCCTCCATTCTTCAGACGCTATTTTGCCCGAAAAAAACGGAAGGATTCCCAAAGAGGCCGTCGAATGATATAAGATTCGCGTGTTTTGCGGAAGGAGGGGCTGGATGGAAACCGAACGGATGGCCGTGGACGCGCTGCTGGCTGCATTTGAACCGCCGCTGAGCCCGGATACATTGCTGCGCATGGAGGTAAATTTGCACCTGCCGGAGCCGGACGATTCGGCTGCGCTGCATGTGGCACTGCGGGTCGGCGTGGAGCGGATGTATGTGGTGCGGAGCCTCCCGGCATTCCTGGCCGCGCTGGAAACGGGCGAGACGGTCTCCTTCGGCAAAGGGTTCACGCTGGACCCTACGTCCATGCGCTTTGAACGGGCGGACCTGCGCATTCTCTCAATCCTCTCGGAGATCGAGGCGGCGCAGCGCATGCAAAGCGCACAAGGAAAGCAGGCCGCGCCGGACGGCAAGTTTCTGCCGCTGAGTGACGGCGCGGCGCGGCGCATCCTGCGCCAGCTGATGGCGCGCCCGTTCAGGCTGGTTTCCGGCAAGGAAATACTGCCGCTGGAACCGATCGCGCGCGCGAGGCTGCCAATTGGCTGTGCGCTGCGCGAGGATGGGCGTGGGCTGGCGATGGCGGTATCGATGCCGCAGGATATCCGCGTCATTACATCCGACTATGCGTTCGTGCTTAGCTGTGGCGTGATTGAGCAGCTTGCCGCGCCGCAGAGGCGGGCACTTCGGGCGCTTTTGCCGTATCTGCACCGGGGGCGCGGCGAGCTCCGCTTTGCCGCGAAAGAGACCGAGCGTGTGATATCGGAGGTGATGCCGCAGCTGGAAATGGCATGCGACATACACCTGACGGATACGCTCCGTGCGCGCATCCGGCGCGAGCCGTTTGCGTCCCGTGCGTACATTGACCGCGAAGGCGACAAGATCATCGCGCGGGTGGAATTCCAATACGGCGAGACGGTGATTGATCCGTTCGCCCCGGTGGAGGAGCGGGAGAACGACGGCGCGCTGCTGGTGCGCGAGGCGGCGTCGGAGTACGCGGTGCTGGAGGCGCTGGCGCAGGCGGGTTTCCATGTCGGGGCTGGGAACATCTACCTGGCGAGCGCGCGGCGCGTGCTGCATTTTATCCTGGAGGGCGCCAAGGCGCTGGGCAGGGTGACGGAGGTATACGTCTCCGATGCGTTCCGGAAGATGCGCCCGCGCAGGCCGCAGCTGTCGGGCAAGCTGTCGATGACGGGCGGGGCGCTGCAGCTGGTGCTGTTTGACGGCGATGTGCCCATTGAGGAAATCGCGGGACTGATGCAGGCGCTGCGGGACAAACGCCATTACTTCCGGCTGAAGGACGGCAGCTTTTTGGAGCTTACCGGCCTGGAGGGCTGGGAGGAAATGGCGGGGCTCATCGGCGATGTGGGCGAGATGGACGCTGAGGAGGCGCACCTGAAGGCATCCGCTGAGCAGCCCGTGATGCCGCTGAAGGCGTACCGCGCTGCGTATCTTGTAAGCCTGTTGGCGCAAAGCGCGCTGCCCATAGCGGTGGACGAAGAGGTGCAAAAAACCGCCGACGCGCTGACACAGGGCGGCGATCCGTGCCCGGAGGAGCTTGCGGATACGCTCCGCCCGTATCAGGTGCGCGGCTTTCAGTGGATACAGGCGCTATACCGCATGCGCATGGGCGGTGTGTTGGCGGACGACATGGGTCTTGGCAAGACTCTGCAGGTCATCGCCGCCGCGCTGTGGGCGAAAAAGAAAGACGGTGCGATGCCATCTCTTGTCGTCGCGCCCACATCGCTGATCTACAACTGGCAGGCAGAGTTGGTGCGCTTTGCGCCCAGCCTCTCGGTCACGGTTATCGAAGGGGCGCAGGCTGCGCGCGCCGCGCGGTGGGAAGAGCTGGCGCGGGAGGGGAATATGGATCTGATCATCACCTCCTACCCGCTGCTCCGCCGCGATAGCAGCCTCATCCAGGATATTCCGTTCCGCTTTGTGGTGCTGGACGAGGCACAGCATATCAAAAACCCGCAATCGCTCGCGGCCGTTGCCGCCGGGCGGCTGATCGGGCAGGTGCGGCTGGCGCTGACCGGCACGCCGATGGAGAACAACCCCGGTGAGCTGTGGTCGATCTTCAATTTTGTGCTGCCGGGGTACCTGATGTCGCTGCCGCAGTTCATGCGCCGCCACGGAGACGGCAGCAGTGCGGACACGCTGCGCCGCCGCATCCGGCCGTTCCTGCTGCGCCGCCTGAAGGCAGACGTACTGCCGGAGCTGCCGGACAAGATCGAATCCCGCGTGCTGGCGGATATGCCGCCCCAGCAGCGCAATGTGTACGCTGCCGCGCTGATGCGCCTGCGCGAGCGGGTGGAGCGCGTGCTGGGCGACAAAGGCCTCTCGCGCGGGCGCATGGAGGTGCTCAGCGCCATCACGCAGCTGCGGCAGATCTGCTGCCATCCGTCGCTTGTATTGGATGAGTACGAGGGTTCCAGTGGCAAGCTGGACGCGCTGATGGAGATACTGCTCAGCGCACTGGCGGCAGGCAGGCGCGTGCTGCTGTTCTCGCAGTTCACATCGATGCTGGCAATTCTGCGCCGCACGCTGGATGCTGAGGGTGTGCGGAGCCTGTATCTGGACGGCAAGACGCCGGTAACGCAGCGAATGGAGCTGGTCAACCGGTTCAACGACGGCGAGGGGCAGGTGTTCCTGATCTCACTGAAGGCCGGTGGCGCGGGCCTGAACCTGACGGGCGCGGATATGGTCATCCACTACGACCCCTGGTGGAACCCCGCGGCCGAGGACCAGGCGACCGACCGGGCGCACCGCATCGGGCAGAAGCATGTGGTGCAGGTGATCCGGCTGATCACGCGCGGCACGATTGAGGAGCAGGTGGCAAAGCTATCCGAGCGCAAGCGCGCGCTGTTTGACGCGGTGGTGACGGCAGGGGAGACGATGCCGTCCGATCTGACCGAAGAGGAAATCCGTGGACTGTTTATATAATTCATATAGGAGGACAAAAGATGCATCTTGATGGGAAACTTGATCCATCCGTGTTGCCTGCGCCGCAAATGATCTTGCTGGATTACGGCGGGACGCTTGCGAGGGAAAGCGAGTTTAGCAACCTTCGCGGCACGGAAGCGCTGATGCGCTATGCAGTGCGGAATGAGGACAACATATCCGCCGCTGAGGTGAGCACGCTGGCGGAATCACTGTTCTATGAAATGGACGTCATTCGCATGGAGCATCGCATGGAGATTCACGAACATCCGTTTCAGCGGTTCGTGTACGAATCGCTCGGCATCGGGTTTGATATTTCGCTGCTGGAAATGGAAACAATATTCTGGGACAATGCCGCGCCGTGCCAGCCGATGGATGGCATCGAGGCGTTCCTCGCGCGCACCCGCGAGCTGGGCATCAGCACCGGCGTAATCAGCAACATCATGTTCAGCGGCGCGGCGCTCTCCGCTCGGCTAGAAAAGCTCCTGCCGGAGCACCGGTTTGAGTTTGTCATCGCAACCAGCGACTATGTGTTCCGCAAGCCCTCGCGGCGCATTTTTGATCTGGCGCTGCGCAAGGCGCGGTTGTCCGCGCGGGACTGTTGGTACATCGGCGATACGCATGTTCCCGATATCCAGGGCGCGCGGGGCGCCGGTATCATGCCCATATGGATCACCGACCGCCCGGACGCGCGCGAAATCGACCCGGACTGCCTGATCATTCCCGGCTGGAAAAAGTTGACAGCCGCACTGTCCTGCTCTACAATGGGCAACGAATAATAATCGCATTTTTGGAGGCACACCATGAGCCGTTTGGGCGACCTCATACACTTGGAAAGAACCCGGCGCAACATGACCATCAAGCAGGTGGCCAAGCTGTGCGCCATCTCGGACAAATATTTGGCGGATGTGGAGGCGGGCACGCGCATCATCCAGGATGATCAGGCGCGCCGCATTCTGAAAAAGATCGGTCTGGAGCAGCAGACCGAGGCGGATTTCTCGCTGGACGACATCGCCGCGACGGTTGACCTGCATACCATCGCGCCCACGCTACCGCAAAGGGAGCCGGAAGCGCCCGCGAAGCCGCGCCCTGTGGCGTCGCTGCCCGCAGAAGACAGCGAGCGCGGCGGCATCTGGCTGGACGCGCTGGCGAGCATCCTGCGCGAAGTGCCGGTCTATAACGCAGCCTGGGCCGTCATCGACCACAAGACGCTGGCCGCACCCGGTGGCAAGATCGAAGGTGCGCCTGCCGACAAGGTGCTGTATTTCGCAGCGCCCGACGACAACATGCGCGGTTTCCGCATCGTGCAGGGGGACCTGTTGTTGGTCGTGCCCGCGCAAAGCCCGATTGACGGCGCGGTGATGCTGCTTCGGTGGCGAAGCCATTGCACGGTGCGCAAGATCAAGCTGACCGGGGACAAGCTGATGCTGCTATCCTACAACCGGGAGCTGGACGCCGAACCGGTGCCGCTGTCGGAAGTTACGTTCGTGGGCCGCTGCGCGCGGCTGGAAGCAGCGCTATAGGCGCATAACCGGACGCGTTTCGACCGACGATACGCGAAAAGGAGGGATTCGGCATGGGCATCATTCCATCCCGGAACATGGACGAGCAGCGGCGTGAGGAAAACGGCATCGTCTATTTTGACCGTGGCACCATAGAGGGAAAGAACGGCCGCAAGTACGACCGTTTTGCCATCCATACGCATTTCATCCAGCGTGGCGAATCGCAAACCGATCTGGTGCGGCGCTATGTGCTGCCGCTGTACAAGAAGGGCGATGTGCTGTCCTTCGGCGCGAAGGTGATGGCGATGTGTGTGGAGAGCGTCAAGTCGCGTGAGGAGGTCAAGCCCGGATTTTGGGCAAACCTGCTGTGGCGCTTCGCGGGCATCAACACCACGGGCGTGGGCATGCACGAGCCGTACAAGATGCAGCTGGTCATCGACATCTGTGGGCTGCCGCGCGTGCTGCTGGCTGCGTTTCTGTCGGCGGTCACCAAGCCGTTTGGCAAGCGCGGCGTGTTCTACAAGGTCTGCGGCAAGGGCGTGGGCGGAATCGACGGGTTCTATTTCCGCTCGTCGTTCGACGTGTATAAAGAGCTGGCGCTGATCAACCCTGACAACCCGGGCGGGCTGTGCAACGACCTGGAAAAAGAAACCGGTGTTCCGACGGTGCTGATGGACGCGAATGATATCCAGCGCGACCAGCTCGGCAAATCGAAGGGTATGCCGCTTACAGATGATGAACTGCAGGATGCGATGCGGGACAACCCGTCGGGGCAGGGGGACGAGCTGACGCCGTTCATCCTGATCAGGCCATTATGATTAAACTGATTTCGTGGAATGTAAACGGGCTGCGCTCCGCGCTGGGCAAGGGCTTTCAGGAGTTCTTCGACCAGGAGAAAGCGGACTATTTCTGCATACAGGAGACGAAGATGCAGCCCGGGCAGGCGGAGATTGACGCCCCGGGCTATCAGGACTATTGGCATAGCGCGCTGCGCAAGGGCTATTCCGGCACCGCTGTGCTGGCGAAGCATAAGCCGAAGGAAGTCACCTATGGCATCGGCCTGCCGGATTTCGAGGGCGAGGGCCGCGTCATCACGCTGGACACGGGCGACTTCTTTCTCGTCAACTGCTACACGCCAAACGCGCAGAATGAGCTGGCGCGGATAGACTTCCGCATGGCGTGGGAGGACGCGTTCCGCGAGTATCTGATTGGCCTGGACGCGCAAAAGCCGGTCGTCCTATGCGGCGACCTGAATGTGGCGCACACCAAGATGGACATCAAGAATGCCAAGTCCAATGAGAACAGCGCAGGGTTCAGCCCGCAGGAGCGCGAAAAGATAACGCTGCTGCTGGGCAGTGGGTTTGTGGATACGTTCCGCGCGCTGAACCCGGATGTAACAGACGCTTACACCTGGTGGTCCTACATGTTCCATGCGCGCGAGCGGAACACCGGCTGGCGGATCGATTACTTTATCGTCTCCCAGCGGCTGATGGACAAGGTTGTTCACGCGGGCATCCGGCCGGAAATATTCGGCAGCGACCATTGCCCGGTGGAACTTCATCTAGATTTATAATACACGCTCCAGCTCGATCTCGTGCCGGAGTGGGATGCCGTTTTCACCAATGCGCGGAACGGCTGGTTTGATTTGCCGTACATAGTCCATCGTGTTGCGATAGAGGCGTATGATGTCAAACCCGCGCTTTTGATAGAGAGCCAGTGCGTCCAGGTTGTCGTTGGTGGTGACCAGCACAATGCGTGCGCACCCGGCGTTCCGCACAAGGATCACCAGCCGCTCAATCAGCGCGCTGGCGATGCCCTGCCCCTTGCGCAGGCTGTTGAGCGAGAGCATTTCCGCTGTGCTGCCCTGGATGCGGTAGGTGATCAGGCCGATCATCCGGCCGTCTTCCATCGCGCGGATGCCTTGCGGGTTCGTCATGTCTACGCGCTCGCCGCGTACGATCATTTCCGTGCCGCCCCATTGCTCCGAAAGAAAGGCTGTGACCTCTGCGCGGCACGCGGAGTCAATCGGTTCATAGGTAATCATCGAGCCACTCCTTTGCTTGCCATAGGCCTTGTACGGTCTTGACCTCCACCACCGCGCGGCAGCCTGTCTGCTCCGCCAGCGCCACTTTGGCCGGAAGGTCCAATACGCCGCTGCCCAGCGGCAGGTGGCAGGTAATGTCGTTTGCGTCGTGCAGATGCATGTGTGCGAGGCGATCTGCACGCGCCAGGATGAAGGTCTCATCCGCACCGCTCGCGCAGTAGCTGTGCCCGACATCCAGCGTCAGGCCAAAGACCTCACTTTCCAGCAATAGGTCAATGCCGCGTTGCGCGAACGAACGCCAGCCATCGGTGTTTTCCACGCAAATGCGCACGCTAGAGCCCCCGATCGCGTCCTCGCACAGCCGCCGGAAGAGCCCCAGCTTTTCCAAGTACACATCCCTGTACTGCTCAAACAGGTACAGCCGCTGGTCCGGCAGCTTGAAATGTACACCCTCATTCAGGTGCATGTTGATGATGGGTATGCCGTGCCGCTTGGCCAGCGCAATGGCCTCCAGCGCAGTGCGCACGTATGCGTCCGCGACATAGGGGTTGAAGTCGCAGACGTTCAGGTTTTCGTCCAGGTGAAGCGTGAAGTAAACGCCCGACTGTTCCCGCGTGGCTGCAAGCATCCGCTCATCGAGCCGACCCGGCTGGTACTCGGGCAGGTTCATGTTCAGCTCCACAAACTGAAAACCGAGACTCTGGCACAGCGCTGCGCACGCATCGACGGCGGGCAGTTCGGCCAGCGTAGGCATACCCAATTCGAGTTTTCTCATGATAATCATTATAGGTACTTTTACGCGTAAGGCAAGCGAGAAATTGTTCGAAGCATATGTCATAAGAAAGCTTGACCCCGGAGGAATATTCTTTTATAATCGACATGTATAGGAAAAAACTACCAGGAGGGGATTTCCATGAAATCGCTGCGCTCCCGTGTCTCACTCGCCCTTGTGGCAGTGTTGTTTGCTTCGCTGTGCCTGTCGGCGGCGGCTGTTGCCGAGCCGCTCAACATTGACTATGTGGACGGCGTTCTTTCCATCGGCGAAAACAAGCTGGTGCTGGACCTGACAAAGACGCCTGTCATCCGTCTCGTCGTGGAGGGTGAGGAATTGGCGCTTTATGCCCAGACCACGTCTGGCGAGATGAGGGTAACACTGCCGAACCTGGAGGAGTATTTGATTTCTGACACGGCGTGGATTCTGCTGAAAGAGGCCGTAGAAGAAGCGGAAAAAGCGGCAGAAGAAGCGCCTGTCGTGTATGTGACGCCCGCGCCCGTATCGGCTGCCGCTGTTTCCGCGCCGCTGTGCGAAGCCTGCGGCGAGTCCACCGCCACGGGAGACCATACCAAGCTCAAGTGCGGCCACTACTTCTGCCTGGTGGGCGAAAGCCATCCGACCATTTGCAGCTACTGCAAGCGCTATACGTGCAACAGCCTCAACCACTATGCGGTCTGTGACATCTGCGGCAACCACGTCTGCACCAAGGCGCACCGTGAAAACTGCAGCGCGAAAGCCTCCAGTACCGGCGCGATTGTTTCTGCCGACGGGAAGTCGTTCACCATCGTTTCGCGGAATCGCTCGTATTACGATGGCAATCCGGAGAAGGTAAAGCTACTCAAGCAGCTAGAACGCGTTAGCGACCGCATCAACTACCTGGATAGCAAGAAGAACAAGACGGATGAGGAGAAGGCGGAGCTGAAGGCCCTCTGGAAGGAACACGAGGAGCTGTGCATCCTGCTCTACGGCCGCTATTAGGTTACATCATACAAAAAGGGCGTTGCACATGCGACGCCCTTTTGCATGGCTTTTCCGTCGTTTTTTGCTGAAAATATCACTGTCTACACCATATATTGCTTGACAAGGTACGTTTTTGCACTATACTATTGCCAAAGCGTTTCCCTCGTAGGGGGTGTGTCATGAAACGGTTTCGCGTAATACTAGCGTCAGCGCTGCTGTTGGCGCTTGTTTTTGCTGTTGCCGCACAGGCGGCGGACGATATCAAGCTTGACGTTGTGGACGGCAACTTTGTCTCCGGAGAGTACAATATCCCGTTGGCCAAGAATGTGGAGAAGCCTATCCTGATTGGCATGGCCAACGGTGATGTGATCCTTCGCATCACCACAACCTTTGGCGATATGGAACTCAACATGGGCAAAGGGCGTGTCGTGCTGACGGAGCGGGCAAGCGGGTATGTTCAAGTGCAGAAGGCCAGTTCCAGTGCGAATGCCAATCCGACGCCCGTCAATACTGGCACGTGCCCGGCGTGCGGCCTGTCCATGGCGCAGGGCAACCACACTAAGCTGGAGTGTGGGCATTATTACTGCCTTGTTGGCCCCGGCCATCCGAGGATCTGCCCGAGCTGCCAGAAGTACACCTGCAACAAGGTGGACCATACGCCATGCCCCGGCTGCGGCGTGGGCGCGTGCAGGCACGTTTCCTGCGATTGGTCCAGAAACCCTTTCCCCACGCCTTATTCGCGCAAGGCTGAAGACGGCTCAACCATCTATTACTACCTGGACCCCAATGGCGAATACTACATTGGCAGCGCAGTTGGGACCCCGTATCCGTGGTCACCGGCCCAGACATATGCATTGCAGTTTGCCACCCCGAAGCCGACCCCGCTGATTACGCCCGAACCTACGGATGACCCGTGGCGTTAATCAAGGCCCTAACATAAGGCGCAAAAGGCTCAACCTTCCATCTGGAGGTTGAGCCTTTTCGTATTCCGGATGATTACCGCGATTTGCGCTTGTATACCTGTTCTTCCTTGGCAAGGCCTGCGCCCGTAAAGCCGGCCCGCAGCGAATCACCTTCCAACGTCATAGACCCTATCAGCGCGAACGGTGCGCCCGGTGTGCGCATTACCGCCCTGAGCGTGTCACCCTGCCAGCTGTAGGCGCCAAGGTATGTGTGGCGCCCATATACCGCCCTGCCGGCGTAGGTGTCCTTGCGTGCCGCGCCCAGGCCGAACCGCAGCGTGATACGCACCTCATCCTTCCACGAGATCGATACGCGCAGCACGTTATCTTCGCCAAACGACAGATCGAGCATATCGCCAGTATCCGCCACATAGCGCCCGGCCAGCGCCGTAAGGGGCGCGCCGCTGCCATCGGGGAACGGATAGCTAAGCGCGGCAATGCGCTCGCGCAGCAGGGCCTGCGTCGCTTCATCTGACGGTGGCGCGGACAGTGCGGGGATCAGGTAGTCGTGCAGCAGTTCGGCTTCCTTGCCCATATCCTTGATGCCTGCCGTAATCGCTACCACGGCATCCTGCTCGGGCATTACCCAGCACATCTGCCCAAACATGCCGTCGCCGCGGTAGTGGCCGTCCCGGCAGCGCCAGAACTGGTATCCGTACCCCTGCGTCCAGTCGACCGGACCGCCCCGCTTCGAGTTGTCGATCTTCGCCGTGGTGGCCGTTTCCACCCACCCCTCGGGCAGCACGCGCTTGCCTTCCCACATGCCGTCATCCAGCAGCAGCTGCCCAAACTTGGCAATGTCCATCGTGGATAGGTGCAGGCCCCAGCCGCCGCAGTTGACACCCATGGGGCTGCTGTCCCAGTCGGGCTTCTTGATGCCCAGCGGGGTAAAGAGGCGCGGCATTAAATAGTCGCGCACCGTTTGGCCAGTTTTGGACTGCACAATCTGGGACGCAAGGAATGTGCTGATGCTGTTGTAATGGAATGTGGTGCCTGGCTCGTGCACCACAGGGTAAGATAGCGCGCGCTTTGCCCAGTCCGGTTGTCTCGGGTCGCCGCCATCCGATTCCGGCGCGAGGCCGGAGCCCATGCACAGGATGTCGGAGACCGTAATCCGCAGCAGGCGGTCCGACGGAGCATCCGGCAGCTTGTCCGGGAGCAGATCCGCGACCCGGTCGGTCAGCGAGAATAGCCCCTCCGACACGGCAAAGCCGACGGCGGTGGAAGTGAAGCTCTTGCTGAGCGAAAACAGCACATGGGGCGTATCGACACCGTAGGGTTTCCAGGTCATTTCCGCGGCAATTTTGCCATGGCTCAGGAGCAGCAGGCTGTGCAGTTCCTGGCCGGGCGTGCGGGCGACGGCATCCAGGTATGCGATAAGCCCGGCCGAGGAGATGCCGAGCGCTTCCGGTGAATCGGCATATGAAAGCATGGATAAATCTCCTTTAATTGGTTGGATGGATCCATTATATCCCTTCACAGTGCGTTGTCAAATGCGCCTCCTTTTTGTGATAAGGACTACTGGAAGCAATGGCGATATAAAGAAAACTTTTTTAGGGTGGGGTTGAATGAAAAAGTAAGATCACGTCTGAGGCGATAAGCAAAGCAGTGTAAAGGAAAAAGGTGGATTGGGAGGAATCTGAAGCAGGGAATACACGCAGAAAAGGCCAAAGAATGGGTAAAGCTTGGGCC
>JAVBQK010000046.1:0-10404 GCA_031549105.1 Eubacteriales bacterium | reverse complement strand
ATCCGGCCGATGTATTCCACCTCCAGCTCGTCATGCAGCGCCTTTGCCCGCCGGATTGAGGCGGATGCGGCATCCAGCAGCATATCAAACTGCTCGGCATTGAACTGTAGTGCGTCTTTCTCGAGATTGCTGGGCTGACGGGTTCTACACTCATCGAATGAAATCACACGTTCTGCCTGGTTCTCCAGCGCGTGGTAGCGATTCTCTGTAGTCACGAGCAGACCGAGCGTCGGTATGTGCAGATGTTCGAGCCGTTCGGGTTGCAGCGGGCAGTAGAGCGCCTCTACATGCATGCCGCGCAGCAGCGCCGCGTGGAGCAGCTGGGAGAGCAACTTATGCCCGTCGGTGCCCCATTCGCCGGTGATGCGCCACAGGCGCGGTACAGCCACCGTCTCCAGGTAGTTAACGCAGCCATCCGGTGTAATTGCGCTGGCAAACATGGGCCGTGCGCGACCGGGTTTGGTCAGGTCGCGGTAGGCGGTCACCGTCTCCAGCCATGGGATGAACGCTTCTGCCAGCGCGCCCTCATCGGTCAACGAGCGCAGGATATACGCCGAATCATCCCGCAGCGGCACGGCCGCCTGCAGGTAGCGGTACGCCTGGTTGAAGCAGGTGGAGATGGCCTGCTTGAGCGAGCGTATCGGCTCCTTGCGCGCGGAGAGGCCAGCCTCATCCAGGAAAACGCCCAGGTTCAGGATACTGTCCGCCGCGCCGGGAAGCTCAGGATCGACGATGTGCGGCGCGGTGCCGTCCAGCATCGCAAAGCCGATTGGACGGCAGACGATGCCATCTAGCGACCCATTGTCGCTGGAACAGTGTAGATACTCGACAATCTGCCCCTTTTCCTCCAGCATCTTCGCCATGCGGCGCATGAACGTGCTCTTCCCCACGCCCGGCCCACCCTTGAGGATGATGACCCGCACCGCCTCTTCTGGAAACATGATCGTCGAATAAAAGCTATGAAACCCTCGTGCTGTGTTGCCGCCTGGGAACCAGTGTCTCTGCATCGGCATTCTCCTCCCATTTCCATTGGATTGGCACACCAACAATATGCGGGCAGGAACTGAGGAAGAACCCGGATTGACAGCCGTTACACAACCCCGTATAATCAGTTCGGGTTTCAAATACTTCGCTTTGTGAGGCTATATATGGAAATAGAGTCCCCGATTGTGGTGCTGATTCCCGCATACAAGCCGGATCAACGCCTGGTTGACCTCTGTGCCAAGTTGCTGGAGCTGGACCTTCCCGTGCTGCTGGTGGATGATGGCGGCGGCGAAAAGTACAGGCACCTGTTTGACGCGGCGCATGCGCTGGGGTGCCGGGTGGAACGTCACGCGGTGAACCTTGGCAAGGGCCGCGCGCTCAAAACCGGCATCAACACCGCAATGGGTGCTTGGCCGAACCTTGCGGGCATCGTCACGGCCGATGCGGATGGCCAGCATACGTGCGAGGATATCCTGCACATCATCGCAGCGATGCGGGAACACCCCCGGGCGTTGGTGACCGGCGCGCGGGTACTCAAGGAAATGCCGCTGAAAAGCCGTTTTGGTAACACATTGACCCGGCACGTCTACCGCTTTGTCACCGGCATCCGCTGCACGGACACGCAGACAGGCCTCCGTGGTCTGCCGGCCGTTGCGCTGGGTGACATGCTGCGCATGCCCGGCGAGCGCTACGAGTACGAAATGACGATGCTGCTCAAGCTCCGCGACCTTAAAATGGCGCTGGTCGAGGTACCGATTGATACTATTTATATTGATGACAACAAAGGATCGCACTTTAACCCTTTTAAGGACTCGATTCGCGTCTACTCAGTCATTCTGCGGTTTCTGCTATCATCAATCGTCTCCTTTGGCGTGGACTACGCGCTGTACCTATTTTTGCTCAAGGCCATACACCTGCTGCCGTGGCAGGGCTATGCGCTGGCGCGCGCGCTGTCAAGCCTGCTGAACTACAGCCTCAACCGCATGGCGGTGTTTGGCGGGCGCGGCGGCAAGGCGTCGATTGTTCGCTACTACCTGCTGGCGGCCGCGATGATGGCGATTGGCGCAGGGCTGGTGGCGCTGCTCACCGACCTGCTGGACCTGAGCGCCACCTGGGTGAAGATCCCGGTGGACGTGGTGCTGTTTTTCCTGAGCTATGTGATCCAGCGGGATTTTGTCTTTGGCGATGGCTGGCGGCACAAAAAAGGCGAACAGACGCCGTAAATGACAACTTGGATAAATCCGCTTGTGCTTCTTTGGTTATCAGGGTACAATAGACCTTGATAGACTTTCATGAAACGGTAGGGATTTCTAGCGAAATCCCTTTAGGGTGCGATATCTCCGGATTCGCGCCAAGGAAGGAGGCAAAGAATGTACTATCCATATGGGTTTTATTTTGACCCTACGATGCTGATTATCCTGCCGGGCCTGCTGCTGGCGCTGTGGGCGCAGTTTCACGTGCAGTCCGTTTTTCGCCGCTATTCGAAGGTGCCTTCCCAGCGCGGCTGGACCGCCGCGCAGGTCGCCGAGGACATGATGCGGCAAAATGGCGTCATGGATGTGCAGGTGGAGCGCATTCGCGGAAGCCTTACGGACAATTATAACCCTCAGACGGGCGTGCTGAGCCTGTCGTCCGATGTGTACGACTCCACGTCGCTGTCGGCGCTGGGCGTCGCCGCGCACGAGGTGGGCCATGTGATGCAGCACTATGAGGAATATGCGCCGCTCAAGATGCGCTCGGCGTTCGTGCCCGTGGCGCAGATCGGTTCCTTCGCGGCGGTGCCGCTGTTCATCCTGGGCCTGGTGATGAGCTGGGAGCCGCTGATGTGGGTGGGTATCGCGGTGTTCATCGCGGTGGTGCTGTTCTACCTGATCACGCTGCCGGTGGAGTTCAACGCGTCAAACCGCGCAATCGCCGCGCTGGAATCGGGCGGCTACCTCGGCTACGAAGAGGTAGGCCCTGCCCGCAAGGTGCTTAATGCGGCGGGACTTACGTACATTGCCGCGGCGCTGCAGGCATTCCTGCAGCTGCTCAGGCTCCTGGTGCTTGCCGGCGGACGCCGCCGCGACTAGTCTACAATATCAAAGGAGGGCCTTATGCTCGATCCACGCATTGCCCAGGAGGTTTTGGCCGCCGCACTGAAAGAAGGCGGCGACTTCTCCGAAATTTTCCTGGAGGACAGGCACAACAATGTGCTCACTATGCGCAACGACACGGTGGAAACCATTAGCTCAGGCCGTATCCATGGCGTGGGCGTGCGCGTGTTCCACGGGCTGCGCTGCATCTACGCCTACTCAAACGACACCAGCCGTGCGGGGATGCTGGACTTGGCCGCAAAGGTCGCCGCCGCCGTGCGCTCCGCACCCAAGGGCATCGACATTCAGCTGACCGAAAAGGCGGCCGGAAACATCCACATGATCAAGCAGTACCCTGCCGATGTCGCGCACAAGGCGCGCCTGGCGGTGATGCGGGAGGCGTCGAAGGCTGCCCGCGCCGTCGGGGCCGAGGTGGTGCAGGCGCAGGCCCGCTATGTCGATTATGACCAGCGCGTCTGGATCGCGAACAGTGAGGGTCTCTTCACCAATGACCGGCGCGTGTATACGCGCATGATGGCGATTGCCGTCGCATCCAATGGCACGGAGAACCAAACCGGCGTGGAAGGTCCCGGGGCGATGCGCGGCATCGAGCTGTTTGAGACCATTGATCCGGCGGCGGCCGGCAAACAGGCCGGCGAGCGCGCAGTGCGCATGTTGCATGCGCCGGTCTGTCCCGCGGGCGTGATGCCGGTGCTGATGCGCGGCGGCTTCGGCGGCGTCGTGTTCCACGAGGCGTGCGGCCACTCGCTGGAGGCGACGAGCGTTGCGCACGGCCAGAGTGAGTTTTCCGGCAAGCTGGGCCAGAAGATTGCGGCCGACTGTGTTACCGCCATCGACGACGGCACCGAACGCAACTCCTGGGGCAGCCTGAACATTGACGACGAGGGCACAAAGACCCAGAAGATCGTGCTGATCGAAAACGGCATTCTCAAAAACTACATGATCGACAAGCTCAACGGCCTGCGCATGGGCATGCCGTCCACCGGCTCCGGCCGTCGCGAGAGCTACAAGTACGCGCCTACTTCGCGCATGACCAACACTTACATCGCCGCCGGGAACGACGACGAGGACGAGATGATCGCGACGATGGGCGACGGCCTCCTTGCCGTGGCGATGGGCGGCGGATCGGTGAACCCGACGACGGGCGAGTTCAACTTTGCTGTGGACGAGGGCTACCTGGTCAAGGGTGGCAAGATTGATACCCCGGTGCGCGGCGCATCGTTGATTGGGCGCGGCAGCGAGGTGCTCACCCGGATTGACCGTGTGGGCAAGGTTGTCTCATGCGGGCAGGGCATGTGCGGCTCCGTCAGCGGCAGCGTACCGACGAATGTAGGACAGCCTACCATCCGCATTTCCACCCTGACGGTCGGAGGGAGATAACATGACGCAAGAAACATTCATTCAAGACCTCCTCAAGGCCGCGCAGGCGGCCGGCATTGCCGAGGCGGAGGCCTGTTTCCAGCAGTCCGAGGCGTTCGAGACCCAGGTGCGCGCGGGCGAGATAGAGGTGTATTCGGTTAACACCACCGGCGGGCTGTCGCTGCGCGGGCTGGTGAACGGCAAAATGGGTACGGCCTACACCGAGGCGCTGGATGAAGCCGCCATCGGCATGCTGGTGAAGAGTGTACTGGAGAGCGCGGCGCTGATCAATGATGAAGACGAGCAGTTCATTTTTGCGGGCAGCCCTGCCTACGAGACGGTGGACTGCACCGGCGATTCTGGAACGGTCGATGCCCTCCTGGAGCTGGCGCTTGAGCTGGATCGGCTGGGCCGCTCGCTTGATCCGCGCGTGAAGGAGCTGAACTATGTCGGCGTGGAAACGCAGCGCGGTACGCAGCGTATCGTCAACACGCATGGCCTGAACCTTTCGCATACGGCGGATTACAGCGTCGCCTATGTCGGCTCGATCGCCCGCGAAGGGGCACGCACCACCACTGGCATGGCCTATAAAGGCGCGCATAACCTAGCGGAGCTGGGCGCGGAAGCGATCGCGCGCGAATCGGTGGAAGAGGCAGTCGACTACCTGGATGCCGCACCATGTGATAGCGGCGAGATGCCCATCATCTTCCGCAACACCGCAATGGGCAGCATGCTGGGCGTGTTCAGCGGCATCTTCAGCGCCGAGGCGGCGCAGAAGGGCCTCTCGCTGCTCAAGGGCAAGGAGGGTGAAACCATCGCCGCGCCGTGCGTGACGATCGTGGACGACCCGCTGAAGAAGAACGGTGCCGCCACGCGCCCCTTTGACGCGGAAGGCGTGGCGACCTACACCAAGAACGTTGTGGATAGCGGCGTGCTGATGACGCTGCTGCATAACCTCAAGACCGCCAAGAAGGCCGGCTGCACCACCACAGGCAACGCCGCGCGCGGCGGATATGCGGGCCCGGTCACCGTTGCGCCGACAAACTTCTATATAAAGCCCGGCGACATGGACCTGGATGCGCTGATGCTGGCGATGGGAAGCGGCCTGGTGGTCACCGACGTGGCGGGCCTACATGCGGGCGCGGACCCCGTATCCGGCGATTTCTCGCTGCTCTCCAAGGGGTTCCTCGTGGAAAACGGCAAAAAGGCGCGCGCCGTCGAGCAGGTAACCATCGCGGGCAACTTCTTTCAGATGCTCAAGGATATCGTTGCGGTCGGCAGCGACATCCGCCAGTCGCTCGGCTCCGCCGAATCCCCCTCGGTATGGGTGAAGGCGCTGTCCGTCGCGGGAAAGTAAAGGAATATGCGAGACTATCAGCAAGAGATGGAAAGGCGCGTTGCGTTCTTGCAAAACGCGCTGAAAGATAGCGGTGCAAAGGGGTTCATCTTTGGCAACAGCGGTGGCAAGGACAGCGCGCTGGTGGGGATTCTCTGCCGGTACGCGTCGGAAAGTACGCTGGGCGTGATGCTCCCCTGCCATGCGCGTCGGAACTTTGATGAGGATATGCGCGACGCGGAGGCTATTGCTGCGCAATACGGCATCCAGGTGCGGACGGTGGATCTTACCGCCGTCCGGGATGCGATGATTGCCGCCGCGCAGGTGGTCTGCCCGCTGAGCGATGCCGCGCTGAACAACATTGCCCCCCGTCTGCGCATGACGGCGCTATACGCCATCGCCGCGACGGAAAACCTGTTGGTGGTCGGCACCGGCAACCGCAGTGAGAACTACATGGGCTACTTCACCAAGTGGGGCGACGGCGCGTATGATGTAAACCCCATCGCCGACCTGACCGTCACCGAGGTGTATGAGTTCCTACGCTACCTGAACGCACCTGACTCCATCCTGCAAAAAGCCCCTTCCGGCGGCCTGTTCGATGGGCAGACGGATGAGGCGGAGATGGGTGTCACCTATGCGGCAATCGACGGCTTTCTCAGGACAGGAGAGGCTGGCGCGCGCGACCGCGCGATCATCGACGGCTTTCACGCGCGCAGCGAGCACAAGCGCCGTCTACCACTGACCTACACAAATGACGCTATTCTTTAATAGGATTCGACTATTTTTTACCAAAGTGTGAACTATTTGCCCTCCTTTTGCGTCTGATTATTGTAGCGACGTTAAGGAGGGTTTCCCATTTGCGAAAGAAAGGCTTTTTTCTCGCCATTTTGCTCGCGCTGACCCTGCTGAGTGTGAGCGCGGGCGCCTCGGATATGCCCGAGGTTACTGTAAGCCCGTCCCCGGTTCCGACCGCAGCGCCGGTCATCAACCACGATTTTACCATAGAAGCCACGCTGGGCTATGACGGCCTGATTGTGCTGACCCGCTGGGTTCCGCTGTTTGTCACCGTGACGAATAACGGCGCGGATTTTGAGGGCACGGTCGGCGTCAACGTGTTCCTAAGCCAGACGCAGTATGATCGCTATGAGATCCCGCTGACGCTGGCCGCTGGGGCGACGAAGAAGGTGCAGCTGCCCATCAAGCCGCAGCTCCGCCAGGACATGTACGCCGTGGAGCTTACGCAGAACGGCGAAATCATCGCCGAGGAGCGCATCACCGCCGCACGGCTGATTGCGCCGGAGACGGTGACCATCGGCGTGCTGTCGGATGATCCGCAGGCGCTCACGTATCTCAACCAGCGCGCCAACAACCAGGACACGCTTCGCGGAGAAACCTGGCTTACCGTGCCGCTGACAGTTGATAACTTTCCCGATACGGCCGACCTGCTCAGCTGTTTTTCGATCATCGCGGTGGATGGCATCGATGCGCGGACGCTGAGCGAGGAGCAACAGCAAGCGTTTAAGGGCTGGCTGCACAAGGGCGGCTATGTCTTCGTCTCGGGTGGTGCGAAGGCTGCGATGGGCTATCCGTTCTTCTCGCAGTGGACAGACCTTACCGCGGGCAAGATCACCGTGGCGGAAGACATCACCCCGGCGCTGACGTCCTATGTATCCATCGCGCCCAAGCCGGTCGGCGAGAGCGCGTGGCTCAATGAGATGTCCGCAAGCGGCGCGCTGATCAAAGACGGCGAAAAGGGCCTGGTCAAGCTGACGCGCGTTACCGAGGGCATGATCTTCACCACCGCGTTCGACATGGGCGGCAAGCCCCTCACCGGTTGGACGTCGATGTCCGCTTTCTGGCCGAGGCTTCTGCGCCAGAGCATCCCTTCGCAGTACCAGACGATGCTCAACACGCTGGAGAACTCGCGCTACAACGATCCCTACCGCGCGAATGAGCTGATCAACGCGCTGCGCATCACCAACAGTGAAAGTGCACTGCCGGTATTCCTCGTGCTGGCGCTATACCTACTGGTGGTGGGCTTTGGCGGATATTTGTTGCTGAAAAAGTTTGATAAGCGTGAATGGATGTGGGGCTTTGTCCCTGCGGCGGCCGTGGTGTTCGCGGGCCTGTTGATGCTGATGAGCGGCCGGTCCGACATGAATAACCCCGTCGCGCTTTCCTCCTCCCGCGTATTGCTGGGCAAGGATGGCGCGCAGGTGAGCACCTACATCGGCGTCGCCACGCCGGATAGCGGCGAACTGACGGTCCGCACCGATCAGGCGATGCTGCCCACCGTGGTATCGACAGAATATGGCGGCTACTACTATGACGACAACTCAACGGACAAGCTGTACCGCCCGCAGAACCTCCGCCAGCGCTACCTGTACGGTTCGCAGCCTACGGTCGGCTTTGCGGCCTATGACGCGTGGAACGCCAAGATGCTGCAGGTGGAAAGCGTGGAGGCGGATGTAGGTGGCATTGATGCGCGCCTGTGGATGGAAGAAGACGGCGTGCATGGCAGCATCACCAACAACTCCGAGTTCCTGCTCAAGGATTGCATCGTGCTGACTTCATTCGGCTACTGCCTCCCCAAGGATATTCTCCCCGGGCAGACGGTGGATATTGTGATGAAGCTGACCAGCAAGGGAATCGATCACAGCGATCCTGCGTTCAAGCTGCAACCGGATGTGATGTATGTGCCGCTGGATGTTGATCCCGCCTCAATGAGCACTTCCGGCTACTATAATGACAACGTCTCCAGCTTCATGCGCGCGGCGGTCTATGGCACGGATAATGAAGCCAACTATAATGACCCCGTAGCACGCAGCAAGGAATCCATGATCTACCTGTTCGAAAACAGTATGCCGATGTACGGCGCATCCTCCTCTTATTATTTCTTCGCGTTCAACGATGCGCTGGGCAAGGTTGCGGTCACCATCAACGATGCGCCCGTCAGCCGCACCGCGCACACCGCTGTCATCGGCAGCAAGATGGAGTTTGAACCCATTGGCCCCACGGGTATTGTGATGTTCCCGCAAGGCTCCATTCCCTGCGAGATCGTTGTGGATCAGGGCGAAGACAAAAAGCCGCGCGTGCCGAACGAAACGGATACCCAGAGCAATGGGAACAACAACTATGGCACGCAGGATACGTACCTGCAGCTGGGCTCTCCGGTGTCGGTGCGCTTCGTACTCCCCGAGTACGAAACTTACACGCTGGAGAAAATGACGCTGACGGCCATGTCCTACGACGTGATGCCCACGGTGTACCTGTTCAACAACGAGACCGCGGAATGGGATTCGCAGCTGCTGCTGACCGTGTCCATGGATGGCGAGGACTGGGCGCCCTATATTGATGAGGAAGGCGCGCTATATGTCAGGTACGTGCCTGCCGAGTCCGCCAACCGCTATGCCGGCATGCAGGCGCCGGTAATCGCGCTGAAAGGGAAGGTGAAGTAAATGCTTCGCACGGATAATTTGACCAAGCAGTACGGCGATTTTACCGCGCTGGACGGCCTGTGCCTGGAAATTTCCGGTGGCAAGCTGCATGGCTTCGTCGGTCCCAATGGCGCGGGAAAGACCACCACGATGCGGATTCTCGCAAGCCTTCTGCCCGCAACCAGCGGGGACGCGTGGATTGATGATGTCAATGTGCGCCAGAATCCGCGCCAGGTCCGCCGCATGGTGGGCTATATGCCGGACTTCTTCGGCGTGTATGACGGGCTGAAGGTGCATGAGTACCTGGATTTCTACGGCAGCTGCTACGGCCTGCCCTACAAGGATCGCACGCGCATGGCTTCGCAGCTGCTAGAGCTAGTCTTCCTCTCGGACAAGCGCGAAGCGTATGTCGATACCCTCTCGCGCGGCATGAAGCAGCGCCTGTGCCTGGCGCGCAGCCTGATCCATGACCCGTCGCTGATCATCCTGGATGAGCCTGCCTCCGGCATGGACCCGCGCGCGCGCGCCGAAATGAAAGGCATCCTGCGCTCGCTGAAGGACCTGAACAAGACGGTGCTCATCTCGTCCCACATCCTGCCGGAGCTGTCCGAGCTGTGCGATTCGCTGAGCATCCTGGACCATGGCACGCTGATTTTCTCCGGGGACATGGACGCGCTGGCGCAGCGCATGCGCGGCGAGTCGCAGCTGGTCATCCGCATGGACGGCGAGAAGGACGACGCCATTCGCCTGCTGAAGGAGACCGAGGGGATTACCAGGCTGGAGATGAACGAAGAAGGCGCGCTCTATATGGATTATATCGGCGATACAGCGGCGCTGCTTGCGAGGCTCGTCGGCGCGGGCGTCCGCGTCACAGACTTCCACAGGCCGCCGGTCAACCTGGAAACTGTATTCATGGAGGTGACGCGCAATGATGCGTAATCCGATCTTCGAATCGTCGATGACCCGGCGCATGCGCTCCTACCGTGCGCCGCTGCTGCTGACACTGTATGTGGTATTCCTGCTGTTGGTATCGGGTGTGGCGCTGGTCACGCTGCAGAAAGCACAGCTGTCGCTGGGCAACCTGCGGGCCGGCATTGAGACGTATATCTACGTGTCAGTCATGCAGTTAGCGCTGATCATCAAGGTTGCCCCCGCGCTGACGGCAGGCTCCATCGCCGGCGAGCGCGAACGC
>JAVBQK010000076.1:0-11932 GCA_031549105.1 Eubacteriales bacterium | reverse complement strand
AGAATCTCCTGCCCGCTCAGCTCCAGCGTCTGCGTGCGCAGATCATATAGTACCGCTTGCACTTTGACGCCCCGGTTCCAGAAATAATACGCGCCCGCGTTCAGCCGCCGCTGAAAGACGCCGTCGTAGTACAACAGGCCGCACGCGCCGTTTTCCACCTCTATCTTTGTATACAGCGAGGGCAAGATCACCCGGATCTGCATGGCGGTCAGGGTGGCAATCTCCGGCTGACACACGTCCACCAGCTCAAAGGTGTGCTGATGGAAGATGTTCCAGTACAGATACTCGCCTGTTTTCAGCGCATCTTTCAGCCGCCCGTCAACATAGTGCAGCGCCAGCTGATTGTCGCCCACCTGCACCCGGGCGGAAGCCTTTGCGAACTGCTCATCACCGAGCAGCACCGCGGGCTCTACATCCTCCACCACCGCCGGACCATCCGCAATTACCTTCACGCAGGTTTCGCCCAGGAAACTCCACAGCCGCTGCTCGCCGGGGAGCAGCATCTTGACAAACAGGCCCTTGCGGAACAGGAACCCGCGCTCGTTTTCACGGATGATGACCTTCATTTTTCTCTTCCTTTCTTGCTTCCTGGTGAGCAGGCATCCGCACCCTTGCCGCGGAGCTTCGGTTTAGCCAGAACCTCCCACAGACGATTGCGCTCCGCGCCGCGACGATCAGCGGAGAGCCCTGGGCTGCGCTTGCACTGGCGGTATCCCCGTTGCCCGGGGTTCATATGCTGCACGCTGGTGAGGGGATATACGTTTCAGCGCGCCGGATGCCTGCCGCAGGGGAAGTTTTACCCTAAACAGGGTAGATGGGGATTCGAACCCCGGCTCTTGTCGAGCTTAACCATTTTGGCCGCGCGCGTTTACCGCTTCGCCAATCCTCATGGATGGAGGAATCGAACCTCCGCATACGCGGCAGCAATGTGTACACGGGATCGCCGCGCACTAGAGCCCATCCTCCGGCATACCGTGCGGAAGCCTTGGGCACCCCGAGGGCTTTGGAACCCTGCGGATAGGAGGAGCGGGCTGGTATTATAAAGGCGGAACGCCCTTATCATCATGTATATCTTGTATACTATCCTTTGATAACGCCGATGGTCTTCAGCCGCTTGACCGGGCGCACCAGGTCACGCTGCTGCTCCATCACCTCGTCAATATCCTTGTAGGCAAAGCGGCTTTCTTCAGACACATCGGCCTTGCTGCGCTTGCCCAGTACCACGCCCTGCGCTTTCAAATCTACCATCACCTGCTCGGCGGTGAATTTCGCCATCGCGGCCTTGCGAGCGTAGCGGCGGCCCGCGCCATGGGAGGAGGAACAGAAGCTCTCCGGGTTGCCAAGCCCTTCTACCACGTAGCTGTAGGAACCCATCGCTCCGGGAATCACCGCCGCCTCGCCGGCTAGGGCCCTGGTTGCCCCCTTGCGATGCACCCAAACGTCCTTGCCGTAATGGTGCTCGCGCGCCGCGTAGTTGTGGTGGCAGTTGATGCGCTGGGTATAGCCAAAGGATACCCCCGTATATTTGGCAACCCACCGCTCCACCACCTCCTGCGCAACGGTCATCATCCGCGCACGGTTCTCGGCGGCAAAGTCCAGCGCCAGGTTCATCCAGCGGATGTACTGCCGCCCCGGTTCGCTATCGACCGGGAGATAGGCCAGCTTCCATTCATCGGGGACCTCGCTGCCCATATCAGCATTCAGCTCTCTCGCCGCCATATGAAACGCGTCACAAATCCGCTTGCCGAGGTTGCGGGAACCGGAGTGGACCATGATGCCCAGCATCCCCTGGTCGTCCTCCTGCAGCTCAATGAAGTGATTGCCGCCGCCCAGTGTGCCGACCTGGAAGTAACCCGCATCGATCAACTCGGCCAGTTCCGGGTTGGCCGCATATTTTTCCATCTCCGTTTGCGCCCGGTCCAGCGCCTGGCAGGGCTGTTTCTTCTGGTGGCGACTGAACCCCACCGGAATGCTGCGCAGCAGGTCCCCGACAATGCCCTGCACAAGGCTGCCGCTGCCGGTCTGCGTTCCTTTCAGGATATCGACCGGCAGGTTGGTGCCGATGAATCCCATGCCGCAGCCGATATCCACCCCGACGGCGTTTGGGATGATCACCTCATCCGCGGCAATCACGCCGCCAATCGGTATGCCCATGCCGGTATGGGTATCCGGCATCAGCGCCACCCACTGGTGGATGAAGGGCAGCGAGGCCAGGCGATACGCCTGTTCCAGGCAGCTTTCCTCCACGCTCTGCTCGTTCCGTATCCACGCCTTGATCGGCACCTTCCGCTCACCCTTTTCGATCGTGATCATGCTCTCACCCTCATTCCCTTCGCGCCGCGCTTGATGGCCATATCTTACCAGCGCCACGCGATTTCATCATGTAAAAAAGATTGCGAACTTGAAAATACTTCCTTTCTGCGATACACTTTCCGCAGGGGGAGGTGATGCTGGGATGGCCGGGTTTTCTGAGTTAACCCGCAGTTTTGACAAAATCCGCGAGTACATGCGGGATTTTTACGTCTATGGCTTCAAATCGCGCACCGACTTCCAGCAAAAATCCGCCCGTACCTACGATAACGAGCGGCGGCGGATTGAGAGCTATCTGGGCAGCGCGATGCGCTGGACATACGGCAGCGGCGGCAAGCGCATCTTTGTGTCGCTGGACGCCTCCCGCCTGCCTGAAAACCCGCTATACAGCGCTTGGAAATCCAAGAGCTTTACCGACAACGATGTGCTGCTGCATTTTCTGCTGCTGGACTGCCTGCGGCAAGGGCCTTCCACCCTTGAGCCGCTCTGCGACGCGGCATGCGCGCGCGGCAAGCGGGTATTTGACATCCAGACAGTGCGCAACAAGTGCAACGAGTATGTGCGCGCCGGGCTGCTGCACGCCGAAAAGCAAGGCAAGCGCTTGGTGTATTCGATTTCTCCATGGACAGTTGACGCGCTGCCGGCGGCATCCACGCTTTGGGACGCGATCACCTTCTTTCAGGGCGCCGCCCCGTTTGGGGAAATCGGCAGCTTTCTGCTGGATAATGCCGGGCGGCGCAATGAGCTTTTCGGCTACAAGCACCACTATATCGTACATACGCTGGAAAGCGGCGTGCTGCTGGCGATGCTTGAGGCCATCGGTGAGGCGCGGGCCGTTTCCTTTGACAACCGCAGCACCCGGGGCGGCGGCAAGAGAACGGTTCAGGCGGTACCGCTGCGCATCTTTGTCAGTGCCGCAACCGGCCGCAGGTATGTTTGCGCATACCATTTGGCGCAGCGGCGTTTTCTTTGCTTCCGGCTGGATTACGTGCTTGCTGTGCGGCCACTGGAGGCACATCCGGGTGTGCCGGAGTTGCAGCAAAAGCTTGCCGAAAACTATGATAAAATCTGGGGTGTCAGCTTTGACGGTACCCGCCATGGCGATACGCTGTCCATGACGCTACGCATCGATGAGGCGACCGAGGGGTATGTGCTTGACCGCCTGATTCGCGAGGGGCGCGGCGGCGTGGTGGAGCGGCTGGATGCGCACACCGTCCGCTACACAAAGGTGGCCTACGACGTATGCGAAGCTTCCCCCTGGATCAAAACCTTCTGCGGGCGGATCGTGTCGCTGGAGAGCAGCAGCAAAGAGGTTGTGCGCCGGTTCCATGACGATATGGCCCGCATGGCGGCGCTGTATGCGGAGGAATGAAATGGAGCTTTTTTCGGAGATTTATGGCTGCTACTACGCGGTGCTGGCCCGCGCGCTGGCGCGTGCGCATCCGGATGGCGCGACCCGCGCGGATATTGAGGAGATCATTGCGGAAAGCGGCTTTACGGATACTGCCTTCCACTTGTTACCCAGGCTCATTTCCGGGGAATGGCCGCTGCTGGCCGAGCGGGACGGGCGCTACTTCTCCGCGCTATCCTCCCGCGACACAGCGCGCCCGCTGAGCGCGCTGGAGCAGTCCTGGCTGAAAGCGCTGCTCGAGGACCCGCGCATGCGCCTTTTCCTGGATGACGCTCAGATAGAGGCCATCGACAGCGCGCTGGAGGCAAAGCCCCTTTTTCGGCCCGATGACTTTCATGTGTATGACGCTGCCACCGATGGCGATCCCTATGGAGATGCGGCGTATCGCGAGCGATTTCGTGTGATTCTCTGCGCGGCAAAGGCTCACACGCCGCTGTACATCGAGTATGAGGGCGGCAAGGGGCGCGTGGCGCGCGGCGTATATACGCCTTGGCAGCTGAACTATTCCGCCAAGGACGACAAGTTTCGCCTGCTGGCCGTTCCCTGCCTGAAAAACCGAAACCGCCGCGCCATCCTGAACCTTTCCCGCATACGGCACGCAGAAGCTGCGCCCGCTTCGTCTCCGGCGGACCCTGTGCGGCTTGCGCGGTGTTTTGCTGCGCCGACGGAACAGCCGTCGTTCCTTCTTCGGATATACCCGGAGCGCAACGCGCTGGAGCGCGCCATGCTGCAGTTTGCCGCGTACCAGAAGGAAACGGAGTATGACGAGGCAGACGGCACCTACCTCTGCCGCATCTACCACGACCCTGCGGAAGAAACGGAGCTGCTGATTCGCGTGCTCAGCTTTGGGCCAACGGTCAAGGCGCTGGAACCTGCGGGATTTGTCTCTCAGGTAAAGGAGCGCATACGGCGGCAGTTTGAGCTGAACTGTTTGGCAAGAGAATGACAGCGCCCCATAAAAGGACGATGCCCTCTTCAGCGGCTATGTGCTGCGAAACAGAAAAAGAGCCGTGTCGCCAGGACTCGGCTCTTTTCTCTGTTGCGTGTTGCGTTCTTCGCGCACTGCCCTTCACACGTCTGCCCGGTATCGCGAAAGGGTCAGTCGCTGGCGTAGTTCATGAAGTAGTTTTGAATCAGCACGATGGGGGTACCCCGGTCTCCGCTGCCGGATACCAGATCACACAGGCTGCCCACCAGATCGGAAATCTGGCGCGGCGTCGTTCCCTCGGCCTGCATGTTGCCTACAAGGGATGCGTCTTTCTCCCGGATTTTCTTTTTCAGCGCTTCGGTCAGCGCTTGCCCGGAGAGGCCCGCAAACTCGTTATCCGCCACATACTTGATCTTGATCTCATTGGGCGTGCCGAACAGGCGCGCCGTATGCGCCGGGGCGACGACCGGGTCGGCCAGTTCCCAGATGCCGCCACGCGGGTCCTTGAAGCAACCGTCGCCATAGACGAGTACCTCCATGCGCTTGCCGGTGCGCTCCAGCAGCTCGCGCTGCATGGCATCCACCACATGCTGCGTATCGCGCGGGAACAGCTTGACTTTCTCCTCTGTGGCCTTGTTGCTACCCAGCAGGCCGTACTCGCTGTAGCCGCTGCCATCCACTGACTGGCACAGGATGCTGTCCATCGTCAGCACCGTCGCCTGCGGGGCCTGGGCATGGATAATGCGCTGCGTGCGGTGCCGGCTGTGGATATCGCAGCAGAGCACCTTGTCGGTAAACTGGAGGATATGGCAGGGGTCGTTAGAGAACACGATCTCAATGTTGGACCCCAAACTCTTGTAATAGGAAATATAGTCGATGCCCGTAAACGGGTGTATCGTGTGATCACCGAACACCGCACGGAAGCCCGCCTCGTCAAAGTGATCGTGGTAGGGGTTGACACCCTTTGCGATGACCTCATCAAGGCTGACCAGCGCGTTGCCCACCTCATCCGAAGGGTATGATAGCTGCACGATCAGCCGCTCGGTGGACATGCTCATCGCCTTGAGCAGCACGGAAAACCGATTCCGCGAGAGAATGGGGAACACAATCCCCAGTGACTTGCCGCCGAACTTCGCCCGGAGATCCGCGGCAATCTGATCGCACGTCGCATAGTTGCCCTGTGTACGCCCCACGACCGCTTCCGTGATTCCCACGATATCGCCGTCGCCAAACGCGAATCCCTCCGCCTGACTTGCCCGAAGCAGCGCTTCCGCCGCCATCGTGATCAGGTCGTCGCCCTCCTTGAAGATCGGGGTCATGATGCCGCGCGCCGTTACACCTGTGGTTCTCATGATGACCTTCCTTTCGCCGGAAACGCTTGCTTCTTCCCGGCAAAAACAGTATAATCGCCCCATAAGCATAAGTCAAATGAAAGTAATTTATATTTTGTATAAGGATGGATTATATGAATATTGCGCTGGAGCGCTATCGCACCTTCTTGGCCGTTGCCGACTGCGCGAGCATCTCCCTGGCCAGCGAAAGGCTGTGCGTCAGCCAGCCGGCCGTCAGCCAGAGCATCCGCCTGCTGGAACAGGAGCTGGGCTGCCAGCTGTTCGCGCGCGGAGCGAAGGGCGTCACGCTGACGGGCGAGGGGGAGGCGCTGCTCCCCTATGTGCGGCAGGCCATGACGCTGCTCGAGCGTGCCGAGCAGCACTTTGATGAACTCAAGACGCTGGATACCGGCACGCTCCGCATCGGCGCCAGCGACTCGCTGTGCAAGCACTGGCTATTGCCCCGCCTGTCAAATTTTCACCGCATGCATCCGGGCATCTCCATTCAGGTGACCAACCGCACCTCCACCGAGACCATGGAACTGCTGCACACCGCCAAAGTGGACATTGGCCTCGTCAATCTGCCCATGGAGATTCGGGATAAGTTTGTCCTGCACGAAATCCAGGCGGTGCAGGATTGCTTCGTCTACCATGCGGATGCGTTCCCCTCGCTGCCTGCCGCCCTGCCCATGGCGGAGTTAGCGCGGCTTCCGCTGCTGATGCTGGAGCGCGCCAGTTCCTCCCGCCGGTATATCGACGCCTGCTTTTCGCAGGAGGGCGTTACGCTGGCCCCGCAGATCGAACTGGGCAGCCTGGATTTGTTAGCCGAGTTCGCTAAAGCGGGGCTGGGCATATGCGCCGTCGTTGCGCAGTTTGTGCAGGCAGAGCTGGGCAGCGGCGCGCTCAAGCGCCTGGACCCCATCCCGCCGCTGCCCATGCGCGGCGTCGGCATGGTATATAGCCGTGACCTGCCTCTGCCCTTCTCCGCGAAAGCCTTTCTGCAGGAGAACATGGATTGATTTACCGGAACAGGCGTTGCATCCTGCCGCCGCTTTCTGATATACTCTACTGCATGAATGATCGACTAGAATGAAGGTTTGTGCTATAACCAGCCGTGAACTTGCCCATGAACTTAACCTGAAAAACGACTTCCTGTCCATCAAACGGCTCGTCAGTGCGGACGGCCCTGCCTATGCGGAGAAGGGCTGCTCCCTCCGCTTGTTGCAGCGTGCGTTGAATGGCGAAACGCTGATTTTTACACAAACCAATCTTTCGTGCAGGGGCGCGGCCGCAGGGTTTGGCTTTGCGGATGGCATCCCCAACATGCCGGGCGGATTTGGTCACTTCATCGCGCAGGGCAGGGGAGAGGGATTCCCGCCGGGCGAGCGGGTCAAATGCTCGCCGGAGCTTGGCGAGGCGATGCTGCTCAGCCAGCCCCAAGGGGTGATGGACGGATTCGGCTCCATTCGCATCAAGTCGTATGACCCGGCAGACGAGGCGGACACGGTCACCGCGCTGGTGAACATGGACCAGCTGTCCGCGCTGATCCACGTGTTCTGTTTCCGCAAGGTTGCCTACGACAGCGTGTTCGCCTGCATGACCTCCGGCTGCGCATCGGTGTTCCGCGTGCCCTTTGGGGAGCTTCGCAGCGCATCGCCGCGCGCGGTGATCGGTAATGTGGACGTATTCTCCCGACCGCACTTCGGCGCAGATACGGCCTTTTTCACAGTGTCCGGCAAGGACTTTGAGGTCATGCTGGCCGACGCGGACGAGAGCATGCTGGCAGCGCCCATCTGGAAGGGCGTCAAGGCGAGACTGTAAGGCGTACCGTGCCTGAAACGCATATAGCGGAGGTAGACCTATGTCTTCCAACCAAGAGCAAATCATCAGCATGTACCGTGGAGGAAACGAGGAAGAAGGGCGGTCGCTGAAGTCGCGGGCGGCTGGGTTGGAGTTCCATTATACGAAGAAGCTGATGGGCGAATACATCACGCGTGATGCGCATGTGATCGAGCTGGGGTGTGCGACGGGCTATTATGGCATGTTCTTTGCGGATGCGTGCGCCTCCTATACGGGCCTGGACATATCACCGGACAATATCGATGTTTTTTGCGCGAAGATCGCAGCCCAGGGAAAACGCAACCTGACCGCCGCCGTTGGCGATGCGACGGACCTTTGCGCCTTCGCGGATAGCAGCTTTGACGTTATCATGTGCCTTGGGCCGATGTATCATTTGCCCGAGGATGAACGGCGCAAGGTTTTCGCTGAATGCTATAGAATCGCCCGGCCAGGCGCCATCGTCGCATTTGCCTACATCAACAGAATAGGCGTATACGCAGGCGCATGTGTGAATGACGATTGGAGAAGCATCTACCCAAACGCCAAAACACACCAGTACGTATTCGAATACAACACCGACGACGACAGGCCCGGCTTTTTCTTCTTTACCTCTCCGGAGGAAATGGAACAGGACGCGACACAAAGCGGCCTACAGATTGTGAAAAACTGCGGCCTGGATTTCTTTTTCGCTTCCTGCGCGATAAATGCCATGACAGAGCAGCAGTTCGAGTGCTATATGCAGTTTGCGGACAAGATGTGCGAAAGCAGCTCCTGTACCGGCCTTTCAAACCACGCACTGCTCATTTGCCGGAAGTAGGCGGCCGGGTCCCGCCCGCCTTACCGCCGCCCAAATGCCTCCAGGTAAGCACGCATCTCCGCGTCCTGTACGCACCCGATCCACCGGTCAAATAGCGCGTGCATCGCCTCCCGGTCGACGGGCTTTGGCTTTTCCCCATTGCGGCGCACAAAGTTGCCGCAGGCTATCGCCTCGACTGCCGCATCCGGAAGGCCAAGCCCGCGCACAGGCGACTTCCAGAAAACAAAATTATCATCGGTTGACAAGAACCGCAGGATATTATCGACGGTAGCGATGGCATCCACCAGCGGCGTCTCGTCATCGTTATCCGTACCCAGCAGCAGACGGTCCTGATAGGCGATGAAGAACTCGCGCCATCCATCGGGGTCCAGGCTGAAGTTTTCGTACATCTCAATGCCGGGAGTCAGGTCAAATGACACGCCCGGGTATGCATCCAGCAGCTGCCGCGCCTTGTCTGGGAACATCGAGAGAAAGAAGAAATGCGCGAACGTGACGCGCAGCCGGGGATGGCGGCGAAGCACCGCGTATACCTCGTCATAGAGCGCCTGCTGGCTGGGGAACGTTCCGTCCGTATAGACCCAGTTGTTCTCCACCGCGAACCGCGGGGCTTTGGATAGGTCCCAGAACGTCTCCGGATCGGCGACATGCCAGAGCACAGGGATTTGCTCCGCCTCCAGGAAGCTAAAAAAGTCATCATACTCCGGCGCATCCAGCGGGAGGCCGAGCTTTTTGCGGAACCCAGGCTTGCTTTCCAGCAGCTTAATGCCGTCAAAGCCCGCGGCGATCAGCGCCTCCGCCTGCGCGCGGAATGCCCACTTTCCTGTCGGCGCGCCCTGCATGGGTATCGATGGGTACAACAGCGATCCGTATGCGAAAAAGGACGGCTCCTCAGCCTTCAATGCCAGCGCCAGCAGGTTTTGTTCGGCCGCCTGTCCATTCGCCCTGCAGCCAATCGCGGCGAGCGAAAGCGCCCGCAACCCAGCTTTTTCCTGGTACATGCGTAGTGCGGGCAGCGAATCTGGGGAGTATAGGTGTACATGGCCATCGATAACTGCTTTTTTGTTCAAAACGGTGCACCTCCCTCGATTTCCTGCAGAATAGTTCTGCCTTTCGCAGGAGTTCTCCTTCAACGCGGTTTTTTTTCTAGCAATCCCTTCAATTGATTGCATGAGGATAGGTTTTGTGTTATGGTAAAGAAAAGCGACAAGGAGGAATGGGTGCATGCGGAATCGGTTTCTTGCTCTCGTCCTGATCGCGCTGCTGGTGATGCCGGCGGGCGGTTTGGCGGAGGGGTATTCTGGCCAGAAAGAATTCTCGTACCTCTACTCGATCGAGATCACCACGATGAACTACCTGAAAACTTCGACTACCGTCAATATGAAGGCCAGTCCCAACTTTGTCGATACATTGGTGTCCTACGACCAATACGGTCTGCTAGTGCCGGCACTGGCGACCGAATGGAGCGTCTCTGACGACGGCCTCGTCTGGACGTTCAAGCTGCGCGAGGACCAGAAATGGTTCGACTGCAACGGCAAAGAAGTTGCAAACGTCACCGCGAACGACTTTGTCGACGCGCTGGTGTACCTGCTTACGCTGTCGAATGAATCCACGACGGCTGACCTAGTAACCCCGATCATCAAGAACGCCTCGGGGTTCTACTCCGGCGTGATCACCGATCCGGCTGAATTGGGCGTCAAGGCCATCGACGACTATACACTGGAATATACGCTGCAGCAGCCCTGCCCGTATTTCCTCTCGATGCTGACCTATGTCTGCTTCTTCCCGGCGTACGGGCCGTTCCTCGCCGAAATGGGCGAGAACTTCGGCACCACGCGGGATACGATCCTCTACTGCGGCCCGTACGTCTGCTCCAGCTGGGAGCCGCAGGTTGAGTTCGTCTGGGAAAAGAACCCGGGCTACTGGGATGCCGATAAGGTGTATATCGAGACCATCTACGGCCGCTACAACGCCGAGGCCGACTCCCTCGCGCCGGAGATGTTCCTGCGCGGCGAGGTCGATACTGCAACCATTACCACGGCCATCCTGGACGAATGGCTGCAGCGCGCCGATACGAAGGACGCCGTCCACCCGACGCGCCCGACGGCCGGCGTGATGATGCTCCTGCTTAACTTTGCCCCCGATTTCTCCAGCGATGGGTTTGACACGGAGAATTACAAGCTGGCGGTGAACAACCGCAACTTCCGCCTGAGCATTGCTAGTGGCGTGGACAAGTACAAGGCTGTCAGCGCGTATGACCCGGACAACCCCACCGCGTCCATCGCCAACACGATCGTGCCTGAGGGTTTTGCGATCAACGACGGCAAGGACTACACCGACTACGGCGATCTGGCGATGCTGAAGAACGGCATGTACGATGCGGAGAAGGCTATTGAGTATCGCGATGCGGCGATTGCCGAGCTGACCGAGCAGGGCGTCAAGTTCCCGATCGTGATCCCGTATTACTTCAACCCGTCCGAGCATAACATGGCGGACTGCAACCAGGTGGTTGAGCAGCAGCTGGAAGCGCTGCTGGGCACCGACTATATCGACATCGTCGTGATGTCCGGCCCCTCCACCGACTACATCGCCACCGTGCGCCGCCCGGGCAAGTGGGGCCTCTTTGAGGCGGGCTGGTCGCCGGACTACGCGGACCCGGCCACCTACGCCGATCCGTTCGATCTGGGCTGGACATTCGGTTCCGCCGAAAAGGCGCTGGATCCGTCGTTCAACACCGGCTACATCTACACCCAGGAGGACTTCGACGCAGGCATTGTCGGCGACGAAGAATACATCGGCACCGAGCAGAAGATGTACAACAAGCTCGTGCAGGATGCTCGCCTGGAGACGCTGGACATCGACAAGCGCTATGAGATGTTCGCCGCCGCGGAAGCGTACCTGATGGAAGAGGGCTTCGTCATCCCGCTGCGCTGGATTGGCGCCGGCTACACAGTGTCCAAGCTCGATCCGTTCGATGGCTCGTACTCGCCCTTCGGCATCGCGATGTACAGCTACAAGGGCCGCCACATCCTCGAGAAGTCGATGAGCATGGCGGAATACCAGGCGGCACTGGAAGCGTGGGAGATCGCGCGCGAACAGGCAATGCTGGAGGCCTCAAACGACTAACCCTCGCTCCCTGCAAACAGCACGGGCCGGGCTAAGGCCCGTGTCCCTCTAAGCTTTCGCGGCCCAGTGGGGCTATTGCCGCGCGGGGGCGGTCCCAGTAGGAGGGCAAAAAATCTGAACTATAAACACAAAAGGCTGCTTTGGGCGGTGGTGAGGGGGATTTTAAAAAAGAC
>JAVBQK010000115.1:0-25953 GCA_031549105.1 Eubacteriales bacterium | reverse complement strand
TATATATGAGTGATATTTACTATCGAACTAATCAAACAAACCACCAGCTTCATCTCGCTGCGTTTTTTTTTTTTTTGTTTGCTTTCCCGTGGGGTGGGTTGGTGTGTGGGGGCCGCCCACACCCCCCCCCCCCCCGCGTCTCCACCGTCCCTTACCTCGTCGCCTCCTCAAACATCGCCTGCACGTTCGCTGGCGGTACATCCGGCAGCAGGGCTTCGTGGCTGGGGGAGATGATCAGGCCCGTGGGGAAGAGCTGGCGCAGCTGGCGGACCCGGAGCTTGATTTCATCGGGAGTTCCATTGACCAGCAGGTCCTGCGTGTCTACGCCGCCGCAGAAGGAGACTTTGCCGGAAAAGCGCGCGGCGAGGCTCTCGGCGTCCATGCCCTCGGCGAGCGCCTGGATGGGGTGGATGCAGTCGGCACCGGCGGCGATTAGGTCGGGGATGATGTCCGCGAGCGCGCCGCACGAGTGGTAGATTACCTTCAGGCCGTAGCTGTGCGCCTGCGCGATAAGCCGCTTTGCGCCCGGCAGGATGAAGCGGCGGATCAGGTCGGGCGAGAGCATCAGGCCGCGCTGGCTGCCCATGTCGTTGCCGATGAGCACGGCGGACAGGCGGTGGGCCGACGCATCCAGGAATATCTTGTTTGCATCCAGATAAAACTGCACAATCTTCTCGTCGACCGCCTCGTATATCTCGGGGTTGACCATCATGTTGACGAGCGCGGTTTCCATGCCGAAGGCCGCGCACGCGTCCTGAAAGTGCGCGCTCCAGAGCATGCCCAGGCCTGCTTTGTCCGCAGGCACCGCATCGGCGGCGCGGCGGCAGGCTTCGGCATCGATGTACAGTGACGGGTCCGGCCAATCGAAAAAGTCCAGGTCTGCCAGCTCTTCACAATCTTTGAAGCACCCGTCAGCGGTTAGCGTGCGGTTCTGTGCGTCGACGGCGTCATCGCCGTACCAGTTGAACGCCGCGTAGATGGCGCTGGCCGTTTCGGAATGGTAGGGGACCTCGACCGCGTAGAAATCATCGCCCACGGCCAGCTTCAGCTCGTGCAGGTTTTTTACGCCATAGGCGGCAAACAGCGCGGGCTGGGAGGCGATGTCAGGCATGCCCAGCCACACGGCGGGGCGGTCCACCGGGCGGCGTTCCACTGTGGCCAGAAAACGCTCAATGCTGTTCATGGATTACCTCCTTGTGGGATGCGTCCGCTTTTTCTGCCTGTGCCTCTAGCCGTACCGTCACGCGGCCGGATGAGCCGTCCGAGACCAGGACCGGCGGTCTGGCAGGGTTGCCCCAGGCGATATGCGGATAGTTGTAGTCATTCAGCACCAGCAGCGACACGGGTTCCTCGCCCGGTTTCTCGATGATCCGGAAATGGTCAATGACGATGTACGCATCGCTTGCATCGGCCGCCTTCTCACCGGTTGCCTCCACCCGCAGCGTGTGCTCGCCGTGCGCAAGGCCCTGCGCGGAGTAGAGCGGGTAGTTATATTTCTTGTCATACCCCGCAGCGGAACCGGGGAAATCCACGCCCGCTACGCGCTGGTTGATCCGGTCATCTACGAGCTTTCCATCCAGGTACACCCGCGCGATGCCGCCAACCGTGTCGACCGGCCCGTACCAGACGATGCCCGTGCCGGTGAACGTTATTTCCGCAGAAGCGCCCGCTTCTCGGCTCCACATTTCCATGCCCGCAAGACTGCCCCGGCAATCCTCTACGGGGTGCCATGCGCCGCTGTATACGATGCGCGAGTCGGCGGCGTGCACGAGCTTATCTTCGGGCTCTTCCACCTGCACCCGTACTGATTCGGCGCCATCCGATACCGCGGTCAACCGCGCCCGTGCTCCTTCTTTGTATAGCGAGGCGGACAGCACAGAACCCTTCCGGCTGCGGAAATCATTGCTGCCCCGATAGTCCACATCGTATTTGCCGTTCAGGATGTAGCTGCGCATTTCCTCGCTCCAGGCGATGTCGGGGGCTTCACCATAGGCGCTGCCCTGGGTGTAGCGGTGGGCGATGCCTTCATTGCGCGCGATGTGGTCTTCCGGGTAGACCGTGTACAGCCCGCGCCGCTTCCAGGCCAGCGTGTTCTGGCCGGATGTGAGCAGGAAGGCGACGCCCAGCTCGTCCAGGCCGCCACAGTCCACGCCGACGCGCAGCTTTTCGCGATGGGGCAGTGGGCGCAGCAGCTTTTCGATGGTGTAGTTGGTTTCGATCGTTCCATCGCCCAGGATGCGCAGCCGGAAACTGACCTCCGCCGTGCCCTCGTACCGGCCATAAAGGTGCACCTCGACGGCGTTTTCTGCCGTTTCGGCATGCATGTCAGAGGGAACCCACCGGCCCAGGCGCATGTACGGCATGTGCAGCCGCGGACCGCCAATGAATACCCGCTCACCCGCTACATCGCCATGCTCAATCTGGCAGTTCGCGCGGGAAAAGCGCAGGGCAAATCCCTCGCCCGAAACGGTGATGCTGCGCGCATCCTCGGTTAGCGAAGGTGCCGCGATAGCGGGCTTCGCTGATTTGCACCATGCTTCTAGTGGAACAAAACGGTACTCATCGACAATATCCCCGGAAGCGTCTGCGACCTCCAGACAGAGTGCCTCGCCCGGCCGTGCGGCGATGGGGAAGGTAACAACGCCAGTAGCGCGCGGCGGAGCATCCGGACCGCGCAGCACGCCCTTTGCATCGCCATAGCGCCAATGAAAGTGAACTTCGTTCAGGTCGGTATGGCAGAATCGGTTCTCCACCTGGACCGCGACAACGCCCTCCGCATCCTGTGGCAGCAGCGCCGCGACAACCGGCGAATACGCCTTGCGGGTGCCGTAATGCTCGGGCTTGCGCCGCCGCCAGATGTCGATGATGCCCCACTCCAGGCGCGTATCGCCGCCACGGTAGATGTCTGTTTCGTCGATTCCGGCCCAAATCGCGCCGCCCAGCGCGCCCTCCGTGTTCCATATCCGTGTCCAGAACTTTGCCAGCCCCTCCCCCCAGAAGTCACGCACGGCGGGGTCGCGCCGGTGCTCCTCACGGTTATAGCAGGGCACGTGTGCGTATTCGTCATGCAGCACGGGCATGTCCTTGCCCGGAGCGCCCGCGACGCTCACATTGTCCATCTTGGAGCCGAGGTCCTCATCCAGGTTCGAATAGTGCACGCTCCAGATGTCCACCGGGGCGTCTTCCTCGCGCATCGTCATGGGATAGCTGAACTTGGTCGGCCGCGTTGGGTCGGTGCGCTGCGCAAACCGATTGAGCAGGTCAAAGTTGTAGCCGCCGAAGCTCTCGTTGCATAGCGACCACATCAGCACGCTCGGGTGGTTTCCGTCGCGCGCGTACAGCTCCGCAAAGGCAGACAGATAGCGCTCGGTCTGCGCGGGATCGCGCTGGGTATAGTCCAGCGTGCGCGCGATGAACGCGAGCGGCAGTTCATCCTCCACATAGAGGCCTTTTTCATCACACAGGTCCAAGAAATACTCACTGGGTGGGTAGTGTGAGGTGCGGATGTAGTTGCAGTTGGCCTCCTTGAACAGCGCAACGTCCTGCTCAATCAGCGCCGGGGTAAGGCAGCGGCCGTCCAGCGGCGAGATTTCGTGGCGGCATGCACCGCGCAGTTTGACCTCCTGGCCGTTCACGTACAGGCGGTTGCCCGCGCGGTCAATCTGGCGCAGGCCAATGCGCTGAATTGCTTCTTGCAGTACTGTTCCCCTGGACTGCACACGCAGCCGCAGCGTGTAGAGCCACGGGTGTTCGGCATCCCAGCGAAGTGGGTGTTCCACAGCCAGCGTGCCCCCGTTCGCAATCACCTGCTCCACTTCTGTGCGCCCCATCGGGTCAATCAGCGTGGCGGTTACTTGCACGCCGCCCACCGGTGCGCTCAGCGTATAGGCGATGCCAACATGCGCACGGCGGAACTGATGATCAAACCCGGTGGTTACGCGCAGGCCGGTAATGTGCGTGGCGGGAAGAACATACAGCGCCACACTGCGGAGAATGCCGCCGACGCTGAACGAACTAACCTTATCCGACAGTTCCTCCACAGCCACAGCCAGTGTGAAGCGCTCCTTGCCGCACACATGCTCCGTGATATCAAACCCGAACGCCAGGAAGCCGTTTTGATGCACCCCGATTTGCTCGCCGTCAATATAGAAAGATGCAAAGCCGTTCACCGACTCAAAACGCAGGAACAGGCGCTTATCCCGCCATTCGTCCTGGCAGGCGACTTCCCGCTTAACGACATAGCGGCGCATCCCGTTTCCAGTGGCGCGGCGCTGCTGGCTCATGAAGGAAGGCACGGTCACCGTCTCCCAGCCCTGCCAAGCCGTATCCGAAACGAGCAGGTCGGGGTCATCGCCATGCCGCCAGCGCCAGGTTCCATCCAACGAAACTACGGGCGACGCGACACCATCTACGGCGCAGGGCTTTGCCGGAAGGCGGGGTATTTCAGGCTCTTGGTAGCGTATCTTCATGCGTTATTTCCCCCTTCCAGGCCGGACAGGCGCAGCGTGGCGGAGAGGCTGTCTCCGGCGGCAAGCGTCACCCGATCCCGCATGTAGTTGCCGCGCACCAGGCGGCAGTAGTTGAAGTCCGTATTGAGGATCAGCCGGAGCGGCTTTTTGGCCTGCTCGCTCTCAATGACGATGCGGTCCAGCGATACATACGCGCCCTGCGCACCGGCGGGCTTTTCGCCCAGCACGCGGACCGTCAGCGTGTGAGGGCCTTCCAGAAGGCCCGTTGCTTCGTATAGAAGCAGACCGTAGCGCTTCTCATACCCACGGCTCGCGCCCGGCAGGTCCACCGCATCCAGGTATTGGCTAAACCGCACTGGCGCGCAGCGATCCACCGATGCCTCGCCCAGGCCGTAAATGAAGTCCTTCGGCCCGTAGACGCGAATGCCCGTGCCGGTGAAGTCGCAGCGGAAGGACGCACCAACTTCGTCGCTGAGTGATTCGGTGTCGGCAAAGTTGCCGCAGGCATCGTCCATCTCGCGCCAGAGGCCGTGATACTGGATGCGCGCGTTCCGGTCATCCAGCACGTAGAGCGGGTCGTCCATCTCCTCCAGGCGAAGGGAAAGCGGCCCTTCCGGCCATACCTCGATCCGCCCTTTGGGATAGGAAAGCGCCGCCCGGCGGATATGATGCTTCATGGAGGAAAAGTCAAGCACATCGGCGCGCTGCGCTATGCCTTCGGCGCGGCCGATGTGGTCCTCCGGATACCGGGCCCACAGCGTGTTGCGTGCCCAGCAAAGGCTCTGGCAGTCCGGCGCAGCGATGTAGGCGATGCCCAGCTCGTTTAGGCCGCCGGGATCAATGCCGATGCCTGCCTTGACGGAATGTGGCATGTGCCGGGAGAGTGTGAGGATATCGCAGCGTGTCCTGAGTGATCCATCCATGCCGATGGACAGCGTAAAGCGTGCCCGCAGGACCGCGCCATATTGGCCCAGCAGCGAGATTTTGCTGCCATTCGCGGTGATTTCCGCGCGCTCGATGCGCCCCTTCCATGTGGGCAGCGTGAGCCGGGTGGCCTGCAGGAAGGGACCGCCGATGAGCAGCGAAGCACCTTCGCAAGCGGCTTCGGTGAGAAGCCCGGCCGCCTTGGAGAAACGGAAATGAAAGCGTCGGTTGCTAAACTGGACAGACAGCGCGTCCTCGCTGAGTGTATAGGGATCGTCTACAGGAAGGGTGGGCATCGCCTCTTGCGGCCCGGGCAGGCGCGGAGCCTCCCCGGCAAACGCCATCTTGAGGTGATGGTATTCGGGCTTGGGATGGCCCTTCGCATCCAGAACGCCCCAATGGTGGCCGGCAAGGCGCGGGGAGAATGTTCCGTCCTCATCGACTGCGGCCATCACCGCGCCGCCAAGGCAGCCGGGCGTGGCGCGCATCTTCTCTGCAAAGCGCAGGATGCTCTCGCCCCAGAACTCATGAATGCCAGGATCGCGCGCAATCTCGTCGCGGTTGTAACACGGCGGCAGGGCAAACGCGGCGTGCAGCACGGGCTTTGCGCTCTGCGGCGCGCTGCCGACCTCATAGCCGATCTCGTTGTGCGCGCCATGGGTATGGAAGATGATCATCTGGTCGTAGCGGGTATCCATGGGCTGCCTATGGTCTACATAGGTAACGGGCCAGATATCCAGCTCCGGCTCCTCCTCCGGCATGGTCATCGGGTAATGAAACGTAACGGGCCGCCTTGCCTCGATCGCCTTAACCAGTCGATAGCCCTGGCGGAAGTTGCTCCCCCAGGTGCTGTCGCCACCCAGCGACCAGAGCGCCACACACGGGTGGGACAGCGCGGGCAACAGCGTCTCCGCAAACTGCGAAAGGTAGGCCGCCGCGTCATCCGGCGTGTTCTGCGTGGCGGCGATCTCTTGGCCCACACCCCATAGAGGCGCGCACTGCTCCACATAGAAGCCCAGTTGATCGCAGAGGGTAAGACACTCTTCACTGAACGGGGCGTACAGCGAGCGCAGAAAGTTGACGTTTGCTTCTTTCAGAAGGGTTAGTTCCGCTGCGAGGTCGCGCCCCTCGCTGAGCGTGGGCTCCCGGTAATTGACGCCCAGCAGCTTCAGCGGCGCGCCATTCCAGTAAATCATCGGGTCCGCGCGGTCAATTGCGGTGAAACCGACATGCAGCCGCACCGCCTCCCGGACGCAGCCGTCCCAGGAGAGTTCGAGTGTCAGCGTATATAGCGCGGGGCTCTCGGCACTCCAGCCCTGGATATCCGGGCAGGGGAGTTCGATCTCATTCGCGTGCGGGTCCAGCGTCCATTGTTGCAATGGCTGCCCGTCTGCGCCGTCCAGACGCGCCGTCAGTGATACCGGCGACGGCGCTTCGCCGCCCAGGCGGTAGGTCAGCCGGAGTACGCCCGCACCATCCAGATACGCGGCATCGGCGGAAAGCCCGGCGATATACGAGCAGGGCAGCGCAACAAGGCTCACCCCGCGCAGCACGCCCGCGCGCTGGTGTGGGCTGAACACGTTCTCGCCGCCCGCAAGCGTCAGCGTTAGCGCAATCTCATCCCCGGCGGAGAAACCCTCCAGCGGACAGGCCCAGGCGGTGTGTCCGCCGGTGTGCCTTGCAATGGCGGCGCCGTTTGCCTGAACCTCAGCATAGCAGCCCACACCATCCATGCGCAGAAAATACCGTGCGCCACCGGGCAGCGCCGGCAGGACCAGACGGCCTTCCAGGCCATTAAGCGCCACCGGTGTTACGCTGCACCCGCCGATGCCTTCCACAGGCAGCGGCGGTGTGCCGTAGCGGTGCATTGTCTCCAGCAAATTCATCATCGATTGCCTCCTTGCCGCGCGCCATACAGCTCCACGCGCGAGAGAATGCCGGCGGGCCTGACCCGGTACCCATCGGACCATTCCTCGCCCTGTGTGCGGTAGGCATCCGGCCCGTACCACATGTACTCATCGTTTGCATTGTGCAGCGTGCCAAAACCATTGAAGCGGTTGCCGTATGCCGCGATTTCCAGCCTGTGCTCACCCGCCGCGAGTGTGGGAATTAAGAGCCGGTGCGGCGCGTACGCGATTAGCCCACGGCTGATACCGTCCACCAGCACCTCCAGCACTGGCGCGGCAAAGTGGGGGACCGAGACGGTCAGCGGCCCCGGTGCGTCCATCTGGAAAGCGCAAGTATAAAGCGTGTTGCCCGTATAGAAAGGGAAGCCCTGCCGCGTGATGTCGCCAAACCCGATCAGGGCCGGGCGGGCGACCAGGCGCGACGCGTCTGACAGAGAGACACCGAAATCACCCAGGATGTAGACCGATTCCAGCCCGCGCTTGCGAACGAATGGCAGCGCGATCTCCAGGCGGTTTCCCCCCCTGCGGATGTGCGGCAGCGGCACCATGCGGATGAACGAATCCACATAGTAGCCTGCGTCGCCTTCTGCGCGCTCGCCGTTCAGCTGTATTTCGGCCTCCGCCGGGCGTTCAATGGCAAGGAAGCAGCCGTCCGCCTCTATCTCGGAGAGGAAGGAATATTGCAGCCGGACATGGTGCGTGGGTTTTTCATCCGGCAGTCGCCACGGCTGGGCGAAAGCGTCCTGGCGGCGGGGAAGGCCCAGCGCCGCGCGCACCTGATTGTCCAGCCGGAGAATCTCTGTAGGCGGGCCAAATGGCGCACCATCCAGGCTTAAGCGCGCAACGTCCAGCAGCAGCGCGTTCGGCTCGGACAGTCGGTAAGAAGACGGCGCGGTGATCACCAGTGGTTCGCCGGAGGGCAGCGGTGCGCATATGGAGATAGGCGGCACATTGAGCGACTGGACGGACGCATCAGTGGGTTCGAGCCTGAGCAGCAGGCTATCCTCCGCATGCAGTACCAGCGGAATGATCGTCATGCTGCCTGCATAGCTGGCAGGCGCGGGTCGCGTTTCGCCGGTTTCGGTATCATACACAGTAAGCTGCCAGTTGCCTTTCAACCGCAGTTCATATGCCTCTGGTGCTAGACTACGCCCCGTCTTGCGGTGCACATGGGCAAGGAACAGCCAGCGTCCGCCCGCATCTTCGCGCATCTGGTAGATGAGGTTTGCCGAGGGTTTACCGGCACTAGTCACCACGCCGATCACCCGATGGGGAGACAGTGCCGCAAGCAGCGGCTCGCGCATGAATGAAACAGCATGCACACGCGCGGCAAGCCGCTGTGCCCTGTCCGAGGGTTCAGCATCGACCAGTTCCGGCACACGCCCGGCAAAGATTAGGTGTCCTCCGGCATCTACGAACGCCTCCAGCCGCGCAAGCGTGGTGGAGCGGATGGTACGCAGGTCCGGCACAACGATGGCATCATACTTGGCTTGTCCTACCGGCAGCGGGCACGCGCCGGTTTCGCACAGCGTGGGCAGCATCGACTCGCTGATCAGATCAAAGTCAACCAGCCCGTACAGCAGCCAGCGCATAATGTTCTCAAAGTTCTCATCCATCTGGTCACGCACGGCCTGCGTCTGGTCATTCGGGCCGAAGGACAGCCAGAAAGACTCGATCGGGTGAATGACCCCTACACGGCATATCGGCGTCCCGCGCGTCAGCGCCGCGCCCACACGGGCGAAGTGATCCTCGATCAGCGTGTATTTCTCATGCCACGGCGATTGGTAGAAGATCGACGCGGGCCAGTCGCGCTTGGCTTCGCCCTCCATGGACATAAATGCAAGATGCGGACAGCGGATTGTGACGCCGAGCGCCATCTGCCAGTCGCCTTGCAGCTTATGGCCCTTGAAGTCAAAGTCCCAGTGGGTGGAGCCATACAGCTCGCTGATGACGCCTTCGCGCCCGTATTGCCGGGCGACGCTGACCGCCTGTTTGACGGTGGATAGCTCCTTTTGATCCACCAGCACGTCCACGCCTGGCAGCTGGAAGCTGCGGTAGCAGCGCAGTGCCTCGCCCAGCGCGAGCGTCTGCGAATAGAGCGTACGCTCGGAGAGGAAATGGCCAGTCAGCGCGATGCCGTGTGCCCCGCACCAGTCGCCCAATGTATCGCAGAATGCGGAAACAAACCGCTCGGCGACATGATCATGGTAGCGCCAGCGGTGCGCGGAGGCGCGGCCGTCCGGCAGTTCCCAGAGAAGCTCGGGCAGGTGATCCAGAATGTCATAGCCATGCAGCGCACGGAACGTAACGGAAAAATCGTCTGTGTAGGCGAGCGTGATATCCTTTTCGCTGTCCGCGAAGGGGTGGGTTTGCTTGCCTTTCACATGCGGTTCGTCGGTGAAGATGGCGGGAATGCTTTTCCCAAACGCGCTGCCGAGCGCACCAAAGTACTTCTCGTGCGTTAGCTCGATGAACTTGCGCACGGCATCCGGATTCATCGCGTCCAGGTAAGTCTGGTCGTTGTACCATGGGCTTTCGTCCATCAGCTCCATGTACGCGTGCCAGATGCGGCCATGCGCGGATGACGCTGTCCGTGCGCACCGGTTATACCCGGCCAGTCGGCCGTTTTCCAGAATCACTTCAAAGGATGTGACATAGTAACCCTTCGACTTCTCGCCCTGTGCCACTGCGCGATCAAACGCGGCGCGGTCGGGACAGAAATCATCCCGGTCTGCCAACGTCAGCAGCAGGTGACGCGAGCGGTATGCAACATTCTCCGTCACCGTCCCACCTGCCGCGCCCGATGGGTAACGATCCTCGTCGTACAGCCAGCACAGCATGCCGCGCTGCTTCGCCTCCGAAAGCGCGATACCGACCAGCCGCAGGTATTCGTCGCTCATGTACGCCGTTTCCATCCCGGTTCTGGGGTGGATGTGAAACCCGCCGAACCCCATACGCTGGAAGGCGGCCACCTGCTCGCGGACGAGCGCTTCGGTAACGCGGGTGTTCCAGCTCCAGAACGGCGTGCCGCGGTATTCAGCCCCAGGATTTCGGAACGTGTCAGGCGAAAGCTGAGGCTCTCTGCTCTTTGGATATAGCATAGCGTTCTCCTAGGCCCTATTGTAGCGGACAACCGCCGCGCCATAGGACGGCAGCAAAAGCAGCGGGGCCGCCGGTCCGCCGGAAATCAGGTCGTAGCCGCCCGGGTGGATGGAAACCTGCTGGGGTTCGGCAAGCCAGTTGAAGTAGAATGTATAGCAACAGCCATCCGCCTCACGTTCAGCCAGCTCGATGCCCTTGGGAAGCGTCTTCGGTGCAAGGCCCGCCGCAGCCCATACGGCTTTGTATACCTCTTCCATGCCCTCATCGTCGATGCGTGCGGCGACATACCATGCGCTTCCTTCGCCGTAGGCATTGCGGGTGACGGCAGGGGTGCCGGCGTAGAAATCATCGCAGTATTGGCCGATCACCTGGCAGCCCTGGGGCTTCACAATCTCGCAGTAATCACGCACGGCAAGGGGTTTTGCCGCGTCGTCCAGCAGCACAGCGTTGCGGTCGGTGGGGTAGAGGGTGTCGATTTCTTCCGCGTATAGCCCGAATACTTCGCCAAGGCCATCGCCGGGGAAACCGCCCAGGAAGCAGAGTGTGTTTTCGTCCACATAGCCGGTCAGGTAGGTGGCCACCAGCTGCCCACCGGCGCGCACGAATGCCTTCAGCCGATCGGCAACGCCGGGCTTCATCATGTACAGCATCGGCGCGACAACCACCGAATACCCGGAGAAATCAGCCGTCGGCGAGATAACATCCATTTCAATCCCGCGCCGGTGGAAAATCTGGTACTGCGCGCGGCAGGTCTCATCGTACTGGAGGCGCTCGCGGCTGAGGGCATTCATATCGCCGATTGCCCAGCGGGTGTCCCAGTCAAACAGCAGCGCGGCCTTCGCGTGCGGCAAACTGCCCGCGACCTCGCTGATGCGCCGCAGGAGCGAACCCACTTCCGCCACGTCAGCGAAAACGCGCGTGTCGCTGCGGCCCAGGTGATCCATCACCGCGCCGTGGAACTGCTCGGCCGAGCCGCGGCCCTTGCGCCACTGGAAATACTGGACCGTATCCGACCCCTGGGCCACGGCTTGCAGGCTAGATAGCCGGTGGATGCCGGGCCGCTTGAGCTTGTTATACGGGTGCCAGTTGACGAGGCTCGGCGTGCTCTCCATCAGCATGAAGGGCTTACCTGGCTTCGTCCCGCGTATCACCGCATGGTCGAACGCCGCATCCATCGCGGTTTCGTAGACGGTCTGCGTATCGTTTCCCCATGGGGGATAGCTGTCCCAGGAGATCACGTCCAGGTCGTCCACCATCGCGTGGTAGTCGAGACCCGCATACAGGCGCATGAAGTTGGTGGTGATGGGCAGATGCGGCGTCAGGCTGCGCATCAAGTTCGCCTCAAAGCGCATGTAGTCGCGCATATTCCAGCTGGTGAAGCGTTTCCATTCCAGCGTCAGCCCGTGGACGCTGCGCTCGCCGTTCGGCCATGGCGGCTCGATCTGCTCAAAGCCATTATAGCTATGGCTCCAGAAAGCGGTCCACCAAGCCTTGTTGAGCGCGCCGATATCGTTATTGAACTTCCCGCGCAGGTACTCGACGAAACGCTGTTGGCACAGGTCACACCAACACTCGCCGCCCAGCTCGTTGGAGATATGCCAGAGGATTACGCCCGGGTGGTTCCCAAGCGCCTCCACGAGCTTTCGGATGAGAATCTCAACCTTCTCGCGGTACTTTGGGGAGGACATGCAATGGTTGTGCCGCACGCCATGGTGATTGCGCACGCCGGATGGGGCAACGCGCATCGCCTCGGGGTAGGCGGCATCCAGCCACGCGGGCCGTGCGCCGGGGGTTCCGAGCACCGTATAGATGCCGTTTTGGTAGAGGTTATCGACAATTTCGACGAGCCAGCCCAGCTCGAACTCGCCCTCGCGCGGCTCCAGCGCCGACCAGGAGAACATGCCCAGCGTCGCGGAGTTCATGCCCGCCTCGCGCATCAGGCGAATGTCCTCGGCCAGGATGTCGGGGCGGTCCAGCCACTGCTCAGGGTTGTAGTCGCCACCATGCACCAGGCCCTTGATCTGCGGAAATAGCGGTTTCATTCTCTGTTCCTCCTATGGTTGTCAGGCGTTCCGGCGCAGCACCCACACATCGCGTGGCGCAATCGCCTGTCTGCCGCTCTTTTGCCCGCCCAGGAGCAGGTCTGTTGTTGTCTCGTTGCCGAAATCCACCCAGGCTTCGGACTGATTGTGGTTGATGATGAACATGGTGCGGCCCATATCCGAGATGCGCTCGGTGATCTCCACGCCGAAAGCAGACGCAAAAGGCGCAGCGATGTCCATACGGGTACAGAGCGCCGTAAAGAAATCTGTGAGGAACGCATCTTCAGGCCGCGTGCCGATGTAATACGCCGCGCCCTGGCCAAAGCTATTGCAGGTGGCGGCGGGCATACCGGCGTAGAAATCATCGCCGAAGCGGCAGAGCGCCTCCGCACCGCGCAGGTGCAGAAGGTCGCAGAGAAAGTCGCACGCGTACTCGCCGGATAGGCCTTCCGCGCCCGGCTCCGCTAGCATGCGGTTGCGCTCGGCAGGCAGCAGCGCGTCCGTCTCCTCCACCCACACGCCCAGCACTTCCTTCAGCGGCCCTGGGTACTCGCCGAACACGCAGCGGTCGTTTTCGTCCGCAATGCCGGTCATCGTTGTGGCGACGAGCGTGCCACCCTTTTCCACATAGCGGGTGAGCGACGCAGCCACGCCCGGCTTCATCATATACAGCATCGGCGCGATCACCAGCGCGTAGCCGTCCAAGGGATCGTCCACGCCGATCACGTCCACCGCGATGTTCTGGCTGTAGAGCGCCTTATAATATTTCGCGGCGTCGCGCAGGAAGTCCATGTCACGGCTTGGCCCACTGGATGGCTCCAGCGCCCACCAGCTTTCCCAGTCGAGCAGCAGCGCGGCCTTTGCCTTCGTGCGCCCGCCGACGAACGCACCGCCGAGCTTCTCCAGCTCCGCGCCGAGTTTTGCCGTCTCGCGAAAGACGCGCGTGTTTTCATGCCCCGCATGCGCGATGACCGCGCCGTGCAGCTTCTCCTGCCCGCCCTGCGACTGGCGCAGCTGGAAGAACAGGCAGCTGTCCGCACCATGCGCCATCGCCTGGTAGGATAGCAGCCGCACCTCGCCCGGGCGCTTGAGCTTGTTGTAGGGCTGCCAGTTTTGTTGGTTGGGCGACTGTTCCATCAGCAGGAACGGCGCGCCGCCCTTTAGCCCGCGCATGATATCGTGTTTGAACGCGATAAACGACGGCTCGTCATGCGGCCACGGGTAGTTGTCCCAGCCCGCGGCGTCCATGTCCCGTGTCATCACGCGTTGGTTCAGCTTCTTGATGAACCCGCTGATGTTGGAGGTGACAGGCACATCCGGCGTGTAACGCTTGAGCACATCGCGCTCGTTGCGGAAGCACTCGGCGGTGGAGTCGGTGACAAAGCGCATATAGTCCAGCTGGATGACAGGGTTGAAGCGGTAATCGTCATTTAGCTCGGTGGGCAGCGTGATTTCCTCAAAGCTATACACCGTCCGGCCCCAGAACGCGGTTGTCCAGCGGCGGTTGAGCTCCTCTATCGTGCCGTAACGGTTTTTCAGCCACAGGCGGAACTTGGCTTGGCAGGTGGGGCAGTAGCAGTAGGTGCCGTACTCGTTGGATACATGCCAGACGGCCAAAGAGGGATGGTCCTTGTAGCGCTGGGCCATTTGCTCGGCGATGGCGGCGGCGCGCTCGCGGTATTTCAGGCTGTTGACGCAGAAGAACACACGCATGCCATGGGTGCGCTTGCGTCCGGCAATGTCGACAGGCAGCACCTCGGGGTAACGGCTGGAGAGCCACGCCGGTTGCGCGGTCGTCGGCGTCGCGAGGCAGACCTTCAGGCCATTCGCGGCGAATTTATCCATCAGCGCATCCAGCCAGCCGAAGTTATACACGCCCTCGTCCGGCTCCAGCTTTGCCCAGGAGAACACGGGTAGCGTCACCAGGTTGATGCCCGCGAGCTTAAACAGCCGCATATCCTCGTCAATTGTCGCGTCATCCCACTGGTCGGGGTTGTAGTCGCCGCCGAAATAGACGAACTTTTGCTTATTCATGAGAGCCTCCTTCGTAGTACAGCAGGCGTGGTGCTTCCATCAGGCCCACCGGCGCAAGCTGCGTAAAGACCGAAACGGGGTCCTTGATGGTCCACACAAGCGTGGTTGCGATCTCCACGCGCAGGGTATTTTCCCCCTCGCGCAGCAGGCGGCTAACATCCACTTGGTCGGAGTTGCCCAGCACCATGCCTGCAGGTTCATCATTGATCCAGATTTCCGCCCCGTCGGATACTTGGGGGAAATAGAGCACAGCGCGTGCGGCTGGGTGGGCAGGGAATGTGCATTCGTAGCGGTAAACGCCCGTGAATCCGGGCTTTCCCAGGTTCGGCAGCGGTGCGCCCTCCGGGATGGTCAGTAGCGGGGTGAACTCACCGGGCGCGTCCTGCGGTGCGGCGGAAACGCGCCATGCGGTGGAAAGTGGTATCTCCTCGCACGGAGCGGAAAGCGCACGTGTGCCCTGTGGCGCGACAGCCAGCGGCACCAACACGGTTGATTCACCCGGCGCGAGCGAGAGGGAAAAGCGATTCGCTTCCAGCAGGAAGGTTTCCGAACGATTTGCGGTGGCATCATATTGAGCCATTGCGGCACAGCTGCCCTGGAGAATCTGCACGTGGCAGTCTGCGCGAGCGGCAATATCTTCATTGAAAAAGAAATAAACCTTTTCGCCCGTGGCGTGCTCGGCGCAGAAGAACCGCAGGTTTGGCAGATAGGCATCCAGCGATATCTCCGGTGAAGCGATTGCCGCAACCTCAGTCGCTACATCCGCCAGAGAAATCACACGCCCAATAGAGATCCCCGCTGGCCTTTTTTCCACAAACAAAACTGCAAGACCTTCGCTCGCCAGCTCCTCAATGCGGCGCGTAGCTTCCTCTGGTAAGAAGTCGCAGCCGGGAATGACCAGCGCCGCATACGCATTGCCATTAATGAGCAATCTTCCGCGTTCGACAGATGCCGTCTCCGCGCCCAGCAGATCGCACGGAACCACATCGCAGCCGAGCTGGCGCTCCATCAGCGCGCGCACCGGCTTCTGGAAGAGCATCGCGTCGCCGCCCCATTCGGCATCGGCATGGTAGAGCACCGCCGCGTCCGCCGGAAAGCGCGCGCCGCTAAGCAGGAAAGAAACCCGGTTCATATAGCGCATCAGCGCCTGAAAGAAGCCAAACTGCGGGTTGTTGCCTCTCGCGTAAAAGTGCGGCGGGCAGTCCCGATCCGGGAAGGTGGGGGAGAACGCATGCGGGACAAACCGGTTGATGCCCCGGCAGAGCATGTGGTCGGTCAGCCACTTCATCATCCCGATGCCTTCGCCCCAGCCATAGTTGCCGAATATCTCGCACAGCGCACGGCCCTGCATGTGCGGGTAAAGATGCGCGGCGGAGCTGCCCAGCTTTGCCAGGCCGAAGTGGAAGAATTCGCCGTCATGTTGCCAACCCACCCAGCGATGGATGGTTCCGGTGAACCCGGGCACGATCTGGTGGTGCACTACGTCGATCCCACTGATGTGCTGGCCCGCCTGTTCGCGGAAGTAATGGCCGATGCTGCAACCCATGCGGCCGTGCGCGTTGTCATCCTCAATGATGTGGCCGATGTACTCTACGCCACGCTCTGCGCACCACGCGCCCAGTTGGCCCGAGAGGCACTCACCGACGAGGCGCGTCATCACGTCCATGTAATGGTAACGGATATTTGCGTCCTGTTCACCCGCCCCATACCACAGCGCAGGCAGGTTGCGCGCGAAGTCCGCGCCCCAGGCAGCGCGAAGCCGCTCTTCCAGTGCGCTGCTCCATGGCAACCGCATATCGGGCTTGCCCAGCGTTTCGTGGAAGTCATAGCCAGGCGTGTTGCCTAGCTCCGGTTCATCGGAGAAGAACCCTGCGAAAGTCTTGCCGAAATCATCCCGATAGCGCGCGTAGTGCGGCTCGTATACGGCATCAATCAACACACGGACGGATTCCGCGTCAATCAGGTTCATATAATGCGGCCGTCCACCACCTGTCTGCGTGGCAAACAGTACGAACAGTCGGTATGCCCCAGCAGGCAGATCCATGCGGACAAAGCCTTCATTCAGGCTTTCAGTAGGGTCGATCACGCCGTCCAGAGAGATGTCAGTCTGATCCAAGTCCGGGCGGGGATAGGCCAGGATGGAGAGCAGCCGCGCATCCTTTGGCAGGAAGGGCGCAACCAGCACCATCGTGTCCTGCGCCGGGCCAATCAGGTCCATGTGCCGTTCAGCCAGATACCACTTAGCCTTCTCCGGACAGGCTTCATATGCTCCATTGGCATGGCCGGTAGGGAACTTGTTATCGTCCAGCACCCACACGCGCATGGCCCGCTGGCGCGCTTCATCCATGACTACATCTACATCGCTCCACCAGTGCGGGCCGCCAAAATCCGGATGGGGGCGCGATTCAATGCACATCTCGCCAATGCCGCAGGATGCGATTGCTGCGACCTCCTCGCGGATCACGTCGTGCGGCTCCCCGTGCATCCACAGAAAAGGTAGGATATGGTTTCCGCCCTGCCCTTGCAGCAGTTGTTCCAGTTTTGTCATCATCGGTAGCACTCCTTGATTACACAAACGTTTGGTCGGACGCAACGGCAATGGTGCGGAATTCATTGTATATCTTGGTGGGGTCACCCTCGCGCCAGGGGCGCGTCGCGCAGTAGAAGTGCCAGAGGCGGCCGTCCTTGTAGAACATGGAGGCCTTGTGGGCATGCCCCTCATCCAGCGAGCCGGGCGCGCCGCTCGTCAGGATCGGCTCCTCAGCCTTGTCCCAGTGGATCAGATCGGTGGAGACGGCCAGGCCGTCCATCGCGTGGCCGCCGTTAAAGCCAAAGTAGAAGTTGAGCCACAGGTCGCCATCCCGCACGATGCACGGCTCGGAGACAAACCTACCATCCCAACGGCCCGGACTGACGCGCAGCAGCGGGTTTTCCGGGTGGCGTGTCCAGTTCTTCATGTCGGGCGAGGTGGCGCAACCTGTTTGCTCGATCCAGCTCCCCTCGGTCAGGTTCTTGGCGTTGTAGAAAAGATACCATAGCCCGTCGTGTTCCAACAGGCAGGAGCGGTATAGCCCGCCATGTTCCCAGTCCGCGCCGCCGCGCCAGGAATGAATGGGCGTATCCAGCGGGTGCCAGGTGAGCAGCGACTCGTCATCGCACCACGCCAGGCCGATCTCCGCCGCGCCTTCCTCATAGCCCGCGCCGGGATACGCGCTATAGGTCATCCAGTACTTGCCGTCGATCTTGCGCAGGCGCGGCGTATCGTATAGGTTGTCGCTCTCCTTGACGATCCAGCTGCCCATGATGCTCATCGCGTCAAAGCGGCCGCTGCCCGGCGTCTTCGCGAGGATAACGCCCTTTTTCCGCCAGTGCAGCAGGTCGTCGCTCTCGGCTAGCGCAGACTGGTAGCCCTGGCCGTCAAAGCCGGTGTAGAGCATCTGATAGCGCCCCTGGTGCTCAAACACAAACGGAATGTCCACGGCCTTTTCGTCAAACGCGCCGGGCTCTCCCGAGCCCCACATCACCGGCTCGGGGTAGCGGTAAGGGGTCAGGTACTTGGCAATGCGCGGATCGGAATTCTTCATCTTAGTTCTCCTTTGTGCTTGCTTCATGCAGTGTAAACTGATGGTGGCCGGAGGCAAGCGGTGTCTCCGCACCATCCAGCTCTGATACGAACAGTGCAGTCAGGCCCGGCGGCAGAATCAGGTCGATCTGGATGCCGCCCACCTCCCTGCGCCAGCGGATCGATATCTGGCCGTAAGGGTGCCAGGTCGATGCCTCAACCTCGTCCATCCCCTCGGCAAAGTGGGGCTTTATCAGCACCTTGTCAAACGGCATCCCGGCGCGAAGACTGCACAGCCCCGCAAGTCCCGCGTAGAACCACTCCTCGATTGCGCCCAGCATGAAGTGATTCTGCGAGCCGTGCGGCCTCTCGGGGTTCGGGCCGTCCCAGGCCTCGGCCAGCGTCGTCGCGCCGCAACGCACTTGGTAGCCATAGCTGGGCGTGTCGGTCACATTGGTCATGCGGTTCACGATGTCCGAGCGACCGTATTTGCAAAGCGCCGCCAACACAAACGGATGGCCGATGTCCCCGGCGGTGGTGGCATAGCCGCGCCCCTCAATATCGCGAACCATCATGGAAAGTGTCAGCGGGATTTCGTCTTCATCAATTAATCCGCAGATCAGCGCCATCGCCTGCGCGGTCTGGCTGCCGTTCGCCACACGGATGGAGCGGATGTTCTGCTTATCCAGGAACTGTAAGCGGAACTCGCCGCGGATTTCCGCCGCCAGCGCGCGGTAGCGCAGTGCGTCCTCCGCATAGCCCAGCAGCGCAGCGGTCTCTGCCATCACGGTGACATCCAGGTAGTAGATGCACGTCGCAACCACCGGCACCGGCGTGTTGGCGGCATTCTGCGCGTTCACAGGGAACATGGAGATATCCAGCCAATCGCCCAGCCCGTGGTGCAGCACATGATGGTGCGCACGGCTGGTCAGGTAGTCGACATAGCGAGCCATCTCCGGGTAGTATTGGGTTAGAAGGCCCGTGTCGCCTGTGCGCAAGTAAGTATACCATGGATTCAGCACCGCGGCGCTGCCCCATTCGGGGGAATCGTTATAGCCGGCATGGTAGCCGAACACCACATACTGCGGACAGATATCGGGGACGAGTCCGTTTTCGTACTGCGCCTCGGCAAAGTCCCGCTGAATCTTCGCGTAGTGGTGGGATAGATCAAAGTTGTAGAGAAGGCCCGGGGCGATCAGGTGCGTCTGCTCCAGCCAGCCCAGGCGTTCGCGGTGGGGGCAGTCGGTCAGCACGCTCTTCATGTTGCTGAGCATGGCCTGCCGCACCATGCGGTGGATGTCGTTAAACAGCGGATTGGAGCAGCGGAAGCTGCCCGTGTCCTGTATGTCCGGGTAGATGAACTCGCCGGTCATGCGCTCCAGCACCGGGCCGGTTTCGCCCGAAGAGGCCAGTTCACGCGGGATTGCGCCGGTGACTTCCACATAGCGAAAGCCTGTGTAGGTGAAGCGTGGCGCGTATTCTTGGCTCTGTTTGTCATTTAGTGTGTATTGCCAGTGGTAACCACGGCCTGTGACCTTCTGGTCAGGTCGTTTGTCTGAGGAAAGTATCTCGCCGGGCACTAGCGTTACCACACGCCCTGCGAGGCTTTCGCCGCCGGAGAGGGCAATGTGCGCCCAGCCGGAGAAGTTCGTGCCAAAGTCATAGAGGTAGACGCCGGGGGAAGTCTCCTCGATGGAGACGGGTTTGTAGGTTTCCATCACCTTCAGCGACGGCATGGTCTGGGAGACCAGCACGCCTTCCGGCGCGTCGACGATGCAAGCGGGCGTCCAATCCGCGCCCTCCACGAAGTCTGGGTGGTCAAAACCATCCTGTTCCAGCCGGGCGTCGTAGTCCAGCCCACCGTACATGCAGCTGAACGTTTCCGGCCCCTGCGCCATGCGCCAATAAGGCCCGCTGACCACCTCAGTGACGCGCCCGTCGGCATAGTGAATGTTGAGCTGCAAGAGGAACTTCATCTTGCCGAACGTGCGCTCAAAGTACACATAACGTCCGCCGGGCAGGTTGAACATGCCGTCGCCCAGGTACAGGCCCATCGCATTTCCACCTGTGCAGACGAGATCCGTCACATCATAGCTGGAGTAGAGGCAGCTCTTTTTGTAGTTGGTCCAACCTGGCTCCAGCACGCGGTCACCCACACGCTGGCCGTTGAGATGCAGCTCATAGTGCCCCAGTCCGCATACGAACAGGCTGGCGCGCTCAATTTGCCCATCCAGCGAAAAGGCATGCCGGAACAGATGGCTGACATGGTCCTCCACTTCGCCAACCCATGTGCCGTGCCAGTCGGCAGGGGAGAGCAGCGCGGTGGTGAAGCTCGCTGGGGCGCTCTTGGCGGGGGCATCCGGGTGAGCTTCATCCCAGACCTGCACCGTCCAGTCATACACGGTATCGGGTGCAAGCGCTGGTCCGGCATAGCGGAGGCCATTCATGCGGGATGTCTCCACCCGGCCGCTGTCCCAGAGCGGGCTCCCGCCCTGCATCACCTGCACACGGCAAGCTGCCTGCTTCCACCCATCCGGGCAGTCCGCCGCGTTCCATTGAAAGGTAGGGGAGGGGCAGTCGATGCCAATGGGGTTTGTCAGGTTCTCCACCCGTAGGTTGCATATGCGCATGATTGTCCCTCACTTTTCTTTCCACAATTGAAGGAGAAGGCTCCTAAACGCTGTTAGAAGCCTTCTTTTTATGGTTTCGCTAGAATCTCAATCAGTCCAGAACGGACTTCGCCTGCAGGGTGGCCAGCACGCCGTCAAAGTCGGCAACCTGGCTCTTGATGCCGGCGATGTAGTTGGCCCACGCCGCGTCATCGGTCACATCCAGTTCACCGGTGATGAACTTGAGGGCCTGCTCACGGGCGTACAGCTCGCACGCGCTGCTCATTTCGGCGCGGGCGGTGGCTTCGGCGGCCGTCAGGCGGAGAACCGGCGGGCGGTCGAACGGGGAAACGGAATCCTCGCCGCCGATCTTGCCGCTCTCAATCCAGTACTGGCCAATATAGTAGCCCTCCGCAACGCTCCACCAGGGCTCTTTAGCGAACAGTTCACCCGCCGCGTCGAAGGACTGCGGGATGAATGGGATGCCGGGGCGGTTGGCGGAGGAGGACATGATGCCGATCGTGCCGGCAACGGCGGTCGGGTCGCCTGTCTCATAGAGCATCTCGGTGAAGTGGCGGTCGCCGTTCTCGTCGACAGTGTAGTGCTCACCTTCGATGCCCCAGTTCATGAAGTTGACGATCTCATCGGAGTACTGGTAGTCGATCATCTTGACGATCCACTCGGGGTACTTGGTGCTCGCGTTGATGATGATGCCCATGCTGTTGGACAGGGACTTGCCGGTCTGGCGGGAGCCCCATTTCCACGGGGTGCCGTAGTTCGCATTGCCGGGCAGGAACGCAAGGCCCCACTCCATGTCGGGATCGGTCTTCTGCAAGTTCCATGTGCGGGGCATGCCGCTCCACAGCGTGGGGACGATCGCCATGCCGTTGTTCAGCGCCTTGTCATTGGCCATGTCGCTGGTATCGGTCGCGAATTCGGGATCGATATAGCCCAGGTTGTACAGGCCGTTGAGGTAGCCCAGCATCTCGCGGAAGTTATCCTCGATCGGGCCGAAGGACCACTTCTCGCCGTTCCAGTACGTAGTATCCCACGTGTGGAAAATGCCGACGAAGCCACGGTAGAACGCGTAATCCTTGGTGGAGTTGTGCAGCACGTACTTCAGCGGGATCTCGCCGCTGTCGATCAGCGACTTGATCTTCGCGCACAGCGCGTCAAACTCTTCGATGGTCGTCGCGGGCTGCAGGTCGTACTTCTTCAACAGGTCAAACCGGTAGGCGAAGGAGGTGAAGCTCTGCGCGCCGGTGATGTTGCCAGGGTTGTAGTAGCCGTCAAAGAAATAGTAGGACGTGCCATCGGCGTTGGTGATGTAGTCCATGCCGCCGTTGGTGGACTCGATGTACTGCGGATAATAGGTCATGTAGTCCAAATACTGGGTAACATCGAGCACCAGGCCGTCCTCGCCAAACTCGTTGACAAAGGTGTTCTGGCTGTAGGAGGCGACGTCCGGGATCTCGCCGGCCTGGATGAGCACCTTCTCGTTGACGCGGTAGTCAGCCCACGGCGTCACGTTGTACGTGATATCCAGCTTAATGCCCAGGTACGCTTCCATCATTTCCTGCCACTTCTGCTGCATGATGGTGCCCGCAGCTTCATAGTTGAACTGCGGGATGTTGACGGTGATGCTGAGCGTGTTATTGGGTAGCTCGGGCATCGTGGGTTCCGCCACGGCTGTCGCGAGCATCGCGACGAGCATCAGCGTGGCCAGGACGAGGGATACGAGTTTGCGTTTCATTTGGTCGAAACCCTCCTGTTGCGATTTTATTTCCTAGGCGGCACGGCCGCCACAAGAAACACGAAGCGGGGGATCAGCCCTTCACCGCGCCGACCTGCATGCCCTGGGTGAAGAATTTCTGGATGAAGGGATAGATCAAAAGGATCGGGCCGATGGTGGCGGTGATGCAGGCATACTGCACGTTCTTGGGGTTGAGCACGCCCTGGTTCATCATCTCGGTGACGCCGTCGAAGCTGCCGCCCTGTGCGCCGGACTTGAAAAGGATTGTGCGCAGGATCATCTGGATTGGCTGGCGGCTGGAGTCCTTGATGTAGAGCAGCGCTTCAAAGTAGCTGTTCCACATGCCGACGATGGCGAAGAGGCCGAACGTCGCGAAAAGGGGCTTGCTTAGCGGGTAGAAAATGCGGAACAGGATGCGGAAATCCCCAGCGCCGTCGATCAGCGCGGCCTCGCGGATTTCCGAGGAGATGCCCTTGAAGAACGCACGGTATACGAACACGTTGTACGCGGAAACGGCGGTTGGGAGCACCAGCGCCCAGATGGTATCGATCAGCTTGAGGTTACTGATGGTGACATAGGTCGGCACTGTGCCGCCGGAGAAGAACATTGTAACCAGCAGCATCATCGTCAGCGGTTTTCTAAATACGAAATCCTTCTGCGACAGTGAGTAGGCGATCATCGAGGTGCACAGCACGTTAACCAGCGTGAACACCGTGCAGTACTGGATGGTGTTGAGGTACGCGCGCCAAATGGTCTTCTGGCCGAAGACGATCTCATAGCCGCGCACGTTGAACCCACGGGGAAACCAGGTGACCTTGCCCGCGGCGACCATCGGTGCGCTGGAGAACGAGATGGACAGCACGTTGATGAAAGGATACAGGAAGATCACGCACAGGACGAGCATGAGGAGCACCAGAAACGCATCGAAAACCCGGCTGCCGATGTGAATGCTGTTGTTGATGTTTTTTTGCCTAGCGAGCATGCGCTATTCCTCCTTCACCAAAGACTATTTTCTTTGTCTATCTTGCGGACGACCATGTTGGTGCTGATGACCAGTGCAAAGCTGGCCAGCGAGGAGAAGAGGCCTACTGCCGTCGCGTAACCGAACTGCCCCTGCTCGATGCCGGTCAGGTACACATAGGTGGAAATAACGTCCAACTGCGTGCGGTTGGAGTCGTTTTGCATCAGCAGGATCTTGACGTAATCCTGGTTGAGGATGGAGCCGGTGTTCAGGATCAGGATGACGGTGGTCGTCGGTAGAATTGCCGGCCAGACGATGTGCTTGATCTTCTCCCAGCGGTTCGCGCCGTCGATGTTTGCGACGTCGTACAGCGAGGTGTCGACGTTGGCAAGCGCGGAGAGGTAGACGATTGATCCCCAGCCGACGCCCTGCCATACGGCGGAACCGATGTACATTGGCAGGAAGTACTTGCCGCCCATGTTCATATTCACCGCTGACATGCCCAGCCAGCCGCGCACAATGTTGAACGTGCCACTGAGTGAGGCAAACTCCGTCACCATACCCACGATGACGACGACCGAGATGAAGTGGGGGATGTAGGAAATCGTCTGTACGCTGCGCTTGAGCACCTTGCCGCGCATTTCATTGAGCAGCAGCGCAAAGATGATCGGCATGGGGTAGGTGAAAAAGAGCGTCCACAGGCCAACCTTGAACGTGTTGACGATCAGATGCTCGAAGTTTACATAGTTGAAGAAGCGGGTGAAGTTCTGAAAGACGGGATCAAGCCAAGCGCTGCCGGAGATGCCGCGCATCGGCCGGTAGTTCTTAAACGCGATGAGGATGCCGTACATCGGTCCGTACCGGAAGATAATCACCAGCGCCAGCGCTGGGAGGCACAGCGCGATAAGTGGCCATTGGCGCACGAGTTTGCGCCAAAAAGCAGCGATCCGCTTGCTGAGGCTAGGCTGTGGCGGGGTGTAGCTTGCCCCTGTGGATAGACTGACATCTGCCCTCTTCATTAAAAAGCCGCCCTTTCATGCTGCGGCGCGATTTACGAGATATCGCGCCATAGAGGGATTTCAATCTGAAATCCCTTTCAAGTGTCGTGCGTCGCGGTGTCAAAACGTACATCCGAACCGGCTGTTTTTTTGTATAAGGTGCATTGATATTGTAGTAAAAGGCATATGAATTGGGTATGGTGCCACTCAAAAAATCTCATGCAAATTCAACCATTTTCTGCTGAGTTTAATTAAATTTTTTAATTCGGTTGATTTTTTTCCATATCTATATTAAAATATTCCATGTTATTGTTCGAGGGAGGGACAGCATGTACCGGATGGTCGTAATCGATGATGAAAAATGGTCGGTTCGCAGCCTCCTTTCCATTCTGCGGGGCCAGAGCTGGTTTGAGCTAGCTGGAGAGGCATATGACGGGCCGAGTGGCCTGATGCTTCTGCAGCGGGAAAAACCGGACCTGGCGTTCGTCGATGTGCAGATGCCCGGCATCAGCGGGCTGGAGTTGCTGCGCCGCGCCGAGGAACTGGGCCTTCCCACGCTCTTCATCATAATCAGCGGGCATGCAGAGTTTGCCTACGCGCAAAAGGCGATGTTTTACGATGCGCTGTGCTACTGCCTCAAGCCTTTCAGCAAGAGCGAGCTGATGGACGGTATGGAGAAGGCGTACCGCCGCCTGTCCGCGCAGCAGGTGCAGCGCCGCGAGCCCGCCGCCGAGAAGCCGCAGGGCACCGATGCGCCGCCCATCGCGACGACCAACCGCATGGTGAATCAGATGCTGCTTTTCATCCATCAAAACTATCAAAATGACATATCCGTCCGCGATCTGGCGGCGCTGTGCTCCATCAACCAGAGCTACGCGGGCCAGCTTTTCCGGCAGGAAACGGGCGAGAATTTCAGCGGTTACCTGACCCGCGTGCGCATGGAGAAGGCATCTGCGCTGCTGGCAGAGACGGATAGCAGCATTGCGTCTATCGCCGCCGCAGTGGGGTACGGTGATTACTTTTACTTTGCCAAGGTGTTCAAGAAGGTGATGGGCGTCACGCCCAGTGCGTACCGGGGTAAGGGCTGACAAAGGAGGAGAGCGATGCACGGCGTAACCATAGAAACAGGGGCGATGGACTGGCAGGTGTTGCAGCGCGATGGAGGAAGCGCGGCCGTGCGCTTTGCCGGCACATGGCGGCTGCACCCGGCGGCCATCGAGGTAGGCGTGGCGCATGCGTGCCCGGCGATTCGCGTGATGGACGAGATGGACGGCTTTCCCATCATCCCCTGGACGCATGCGGACTGCGAGACGGACGCGGACGGCCACGGCGGCCGCTGGCATGCGGAGCTGATAATCCCAGTGGGCGGGCCTTACCGCATAGAGACGGGGCTGGACACCGTGTCCACCCAGCCTGGCCTTGCGTGGATGTTCCGGGGTGATGTGCGGCTGCATGTCTGCGTGGGCGATGTGTTCGTCATCGCCGGGCAGTCCAACGCCTCGGGCTATGCCAAGGATAGCGGCTATGATCCGCCGGGTATGCAGGTGCACCACTTCCGGCGCGGCGGTCATTGGGATTTGGCGTGCCACCCG
>JAVBQK010000062.1:0-61136 GCA_031549105.1 Eubacteriales bacterium | reverse complement strand
TTTGGCTTCTTTGTCAAGGTCGGGTTGTATTTTGACGGCATCCGGATTGCCGCCAAAATCTCCACCCTTCCCTTGACAACACATGATCTGCTTCCGACTCTCGGGTCGGGGAGATCGACATTATTATACTAGGAGGAAACGGCATGGCCAGGAAAAAAATGGACATCACAGAGTTATATGAGGCGCTGCAGGCCAGACAGGAAACGTATGTGCTTTGCTTTGACATTGTGGGGCTAGAACCCATCAACCGCGATATCGGCCACAGCGCGGGCGATCTGGCAATACTTGAGAGCCTGCGCCGCATCGACCGGGAGGCGGCGGAAGACATGCTGCTATTCCGCATTGGCGGGGACGAGTTTGCGCTGGTGACGGGTCTATCCGACCCAGCAGCGGTGGATGCTGCGGAGGCGCGCGTGCTCGCCCACAATGGCGAGATGATTGATTACGCTGGGCGGGCGATCCCGCTGTCGCTGCGCTCGGGGCGCATTCAAATCGCTTCTGGCAACCTGCGCTATGCGGAGCTTTTCGGTGCGATGCAGGAGGCATGCCGCGGCAGCTGCGAAACCTGACATAAACCTCTCCCCCGCCCGCATATCCTCCAAGTGAAAAGCGAGCGGAAAGGAGGGACGCGAATGGTCAAGGATGCCGCCGAAGGCAAACGTCCGCCGACGCGCGCACATTCCGTCGCAATGGAAGACCGAAAACGTGCGGTGCTGACAGGCGTCACGGACGTGGCGAGCTTCAACGAGCAGGAGGTCATCATGCTCACCGAGGAGGGGGATATTTCATTGGTGGGCGAAGGGCTGCATATTTCGCACCTCAACCTGGATGAGGGCAAGCTGACCGTCGAGGGGAAAATCGCCGGTATTGAGTACGGCGATGCGCCGTCGCAAAAGCGGGGCGGCATCCTGTCGCGAATCTTTCGCTGAACATGTTTCCTGTAAGCGGCCAGGCGCAGGCATTCCTGGCGACCCTTTATGCCGGACTATTGGCAGGCGTAGCCTACGATTTGCTACGCCTGCTTCGGCTTACGCTGCGTGCGGGCAAGATTGTCACTGCGCTGATGGATATCGTTTTCTGGGTGCTGACAGCGGCGCTGGTGGCCGCGGCGGCGGGGCTTGCCGGCGCGGAAGGGCTTCGCTATTATCTGGTGCTCGGCGCGGCCAGCGGCATGGTGCTGTGGGCGGCGGGCCTTCGCCGCGTGATGCGCGGCACAGGGCAGTTGGCTGTGCGCGCCGTCTCGCACCTTCGAGGCGAAACAAAAGAAGTATCGGCAGGAAAGAAGGAGGACAGCGGAGAACTAAGCGCCTCAAAGAGGTGAGCCCATGCAACCGCGAAAAAAGGAAACGCTGCGGCGCACGATGTTGGTGCGCCCGAAGTTTATCGTGTTCGTGCTGGTCATCCTGACACTCTTCTTCGGCGCGGCGTTCATGATGCAGAACGCGCAGGTGCGCAAGCTCAACGCCGAGATCGCCGACATACAGGACCTGGTGCTGGAAGCGTATTCAGAGGTTGAGGAGCTGGAGCGCCGCCTTGCCTTTACCGCCACGGATGAGTACGTCGAGCAGGAAGCGCGGCGGCGCTTTGGATACCTAAACGAGGGTGAAATACGCTTTGTCTTAGAAGACTAGGGTGTGTTCCCACTATCCGAAATGCCCAGATTTCGCTCGATTTTCGTGTCAGATAAGGCGCTTTTCCGAAGGAATACCGGCGGTATTTCGAGGGAAAGCAACGCAGTCTGGCGCGAAAAGCGGGCGGAAGATGGGTGTTGAGCGGTAGTGGGAACACGCCCTAAAGCGTTCTTTGTATACCCTGAAGGAGTGACAACGGCAGATGCGATACGCAGCAATTGGAATCGGGTCCAACTCCACACGGTTATTGGTAGGCGATATTTCGGGCGGCAAAGTGACGCCATTGCTCCGCCTGCGTGAGGGTACGCGCCTGTTTGCGGGGCTTGAAAACGGCGCGCTCTCGGAGGAGAGCATGCTGCGCACGGCGAACGCTGCCGCGCGGTTTGCGCAGGCCGCGCGGGATGAGGGCGCGCAGGACATCCGCCTGATCGCCACCAGCGCGGCGCGCGATGCGGAGAATGGCGGGCTGTTCTGTGAGATGGTCGAGGCGCTCTGCGGTGCGCCGCTGACAATCGTCTCCGGCGAGGAAGAGGCGCGCCTGTCATTCATCGGCGCGGCGGGCCATGGTTTTTGCGGCATGGTGGACATCGGCGGTGGCTCTACGGAGCTTGCCATCGGCGGAGCTAATTTTCCCTTCGTTGCGGGCAGCGCACAGATGGGCGCGATCCGCCTGTTGGGCCAGTTCCCGGACCTGCGCGGCGAGGGCTTTGCGCAGGCGCTCGCGGCAGTGCGGGAAGCCATCTCGCCGATATGCGGGAGCACGGAAGAAAAGCCCCGCGCCTGGTATGGTGTCGGTGGCACGATGACCTGCCTTGCCTCCATCGATATGCGGCTGCCCGAGTTCGATCGGGACGCAGTAGAGGGCCATGCGCTGCGCCGGAGCGCCGTGGAGGCCTGGGCGCGGAAACTTGCGGGGATGACGCTGGAGGAACGCGCCGCCATTCCCGGCATGCTGCCCCATCGCGCGGACATCATCGCGCACGGGGCAATCGTGCTGCTGGGCGTGATGGAAACGCTGGGCATCGCGCGGATTGTCGTCACCAGCCGCACCAACCTGGACGGCTGTCTACAGGAGATCGCCGGTGCGCGCGCCGCCGAGGACAGCGTGGCGAAGGTGCAGGCGTACTACGATGCCGCCGTGGAAGAGGAGTGGTTGCGCCTGGAACGCCACTACTTCGAGTTTGAGATCAACAAGCATTACCTGGATCGCTACATCAAGCCGGGCGACCGGGTGCTGGATGTCGGCGGCGGACCGGGGCGCTACAGCATGTACCTGGCCGGGCGCGGCGCAGAGGTGGTGCTGGTCGACCTCTCCCCCGGCAATGTGGCGTTTGCAACCGAAAAAGCATCCGAACTTGGCGTTCAAGTGGAGGCCATCTGCGCCGATGCGCGGAATGTTGATACCGTAGCGGAGGGCGAGTTCGATGCAGTGCTGCTGATGGGTCCGCTTTACCACCTGCTGGCCGAGGCTGACCGCGCACAGGCAGTGCGCGCCTGTCTGAAGAAGCTAAAGCCCGGCGGTGTGTTATACGCGGCCTTCATCTCAATGATCGGTGGGCTGATCTACGCCGCGCGTAGCCTGCCCGAGAGCATCCTTTACGAGAATGAGGATGTGTTTTACGAGAAGATCATCGCGGGCGAGGATTTCGCGGGGCAGGCATTCACGCAGGCGTATTTCGCCGAGCCCAAAAGCGTGCTGCCGTTCATGGCGAAGTTCCCGCTGACCAAGCTGCACCTGATTTCCAGCGAGGGCATCACTGCGCCGTTCAACACAAGCCTGACCGAACAGCCACCGGAGGTCGTCGCCAAATGGCTGGCCGTGTCGCTGGCGCTGTGCGAGCGCGAGGATTTCTACAACTATGCCGAGCACTTTCTGTACATCGGCCGCAAAGAGGAGGATACAAAGTGAAAGTCATTCTGATCAACGGCAGCCCCAAGGCAAACGGCTGCACCTACACCGCGCTTTCCGAGGTCGCGGGCGTGCTGGAAGAAAATGGCGTGGAGACGGAGATCATCCAGCTGGGCAAGGGCCCCATACAGGGCTGCACCGCCTGCGGAGGCTGCGCGGGCGGCAAGCGCCGCTGCATCTTTAATGATGCTGTCAACGAGGTGCTGGCCAAGATGGAAACCGCGGACGGCCTGGTCGTCGGCTCGCCCGTCTATTACGCCGCGCCGAACGGTGCGCTTCTATCCTTCCTCAACCGGCTATTCTACGCCAGCGGCGGCATCATGGCGTTCAAGCCCGGTGCGGCCGTCGTCTCCGCGCGCCGTGCGGGCACCACCGCGTCGCTGGATGTGCTCAACAAATACTTTCAGATATCGGGCATGCCCATCGTACCGTCGCAGTACTGGAACATGGTACACGGCAACACCCCCGACGAGGTGCGCCAGGACGAAGAAGGCCTACAGACCATGCGCACGCTGGGCCGCAACATGGCGTGGATGCTGAATTGTTTTGCAAAGGGAGACGCACCGCCGGCGCAGGAACCGCGCAAGAGGACGAACTTTATTCGTGGGTGACGACGAGAAAGGGGAACGCTGGGGGACGCTGTCCCCCAGACCCCCTGCCAAAGGGCCTTGCCCTTTGGAAACCCAACATTTCGCCTGCGGGCGGGTTGGGTTTATTTTTTTGTCAGGGAAAAGCATCCCTGCCTCACTGCACTTGGCTTAGCTCCACCAGCACCATCTCCGGTGGGTTGAACACGCGCGGCAGCTCCGGGTAGTATGATAGCCCTCGGCTTACCACTAGAGCTGTGCCATTTACAAGATACAACCCGCCCGCGTATTTGGGTTGCCAGCCCTGGTCGGGGGCATAGAGGCCGTTTAGGAAAAAGGGAATACGCACCTGCCCGCCGTGCGTGTGGCCGGACAGCACCAGGTCAAACCCGTACTGGCTGAAAGTTTCGATGGGATCGGGCCGGTGGGAGAGAAGGATGTTGAAGGTGTCGGCTGGAAGCTGCTCAAATGGCCGGAGGAGCATATCATACCCCATGTTGGGGGTGAAGGTCGGATCGTCTACGCCGCACAGGTTCAGTGTTTGGCCTTTTATGGTGATTTGTTGGCTTTTGCCTTCCAGAATGGTTACGCCGTACCCGCGCATCGCTGCCTTGATCGCGGCGCTGTCGCTCCAGTACTCGTGGCTTCCTGTCACGTAAAAGCATGGCGCAATGTCCTTGATCCCCTCCATGAGCAGCGCGGTGCCTTCGAAAGGGCGCACATCATCCGCGATATCCCCCACCAGGCAGATGATATCCGGTTTCATTTTCGCTACCCGGTTGATCAGCGGCTTTTGATCGTCGCCGTGCGCGTAGCTATGCACGTCCGTGATCAGCGCGATCCTGATTGGTTCCGCGTTGGTGAGCTTCGCTGATGTAACACGGTATGTCCTGTTCACGATTCCCCGATAGAGTGCCGCGTCGGTGAGAAGCAACAGGACCGTCAGCGCGATGAGCAGACCGTGCAACACACGCCGCCACCGGTTGCGCTTCGCGCTGGGTTCTCTGGGTGTCTGTATGCCCTGCACGTGCGGTCACCCTTTCTGTTCTGTCACTTACTCAACTCCACCAGCACCAACTCCGGCGGGTTAAACACACGCGGCATCCTCGGATTATACGATAGGCCCCTGCTAATCACCAGCGTCGTCTCCTCCACCTGATACAGCCCGCCCGAGTACTTGGGCAGGAATCCCTGGTTAGGCGCGTAGAGCGCGTCCAGAAGCAGTGGGATGCGCAGCTGTCCACCGTGGGTATGCCCCGAGAGCACCAAATCGAAGCCATACTGGCTGATCGTTTCAATGAACTCCGGCCGATGGGAGAGGAGGATATTGTACGCATCCTCAGGGAGCTGCTCAAACGGCCACAACAGCTCATCATAGCTCGCATGGGGTGTAAAGCACGGGTCCTCTATGCCGCACAGGTTCAGCGTCTGGCCCTTGACGGTGATCGTCCGGCTGTCCCCCTCCAGGATGGTTACGCCGTACTCAAGCAACGCTTCTTTGATCGGGGGATAATCTCCCCAACACTCGTGGTTGCCCGATACATAATAGCACGGCGCGAGGTCTATGATGCCATCCAGCAAAAGAGCCGCGCCATCGAAGGGTTCATGGTCGTCCCCAAGATCCCCCACCAAGCATATGATATCCGGCTCCATTTTCTTCACCCGGTCGATCAGCGGCTTCTGGTCGCCGCCATACGCATGACTGTGCAGATCCGCAATTACGACAATTCGGATTGGCTCTTCATTGGTCAGCTTTGAGGATGAGATCCGGTATGTCCGGTCTACAATTTCTCCATTGAACGCCACGACAGCAACCAGCAACAGCACGGCCAGCGCCGCCAATAGCCAGAATAGCACCCGGCCACGCCGACTGCACTTTACTCTAGCTTTCCTCATTTCCACGCGCCATCCAGCGCCTTTTCCGCCGCGGCGGCATCCTTGCCTACGATCAGCACCGTCTGCAACCCGTGCGTCTTCATCACCGCACTCTCCAGCTTCGGCACTTCCTCAGGCCGATAGTCGCGGTATTGCTCCAGCGTGGTATCCCTGTAAGTTTTCAACGCCTCTTGCACAGCCTTTAGTGCCTCCGCATCGGCAGCCGTAAGCACGCAAACCAGTTCCGCCGTGGCGCGCGTGGCATCGATGGACATCGCGGCGTCAGTTACTTGCGCCTCCGAAAGCCCCAGGTATTTGAGGACCTGCGCATTGCCAAGCGCCGTCAGCTCCTCGAACGCGCTTTCATCCGCAAGTGCGGAGGCAATCTGTCCCGCCACATCCGTACAGGCGGGCAGCGGCTTTTCCGCCTTCTTGGGCGCGCAGGCGCACAGGCCCAGACTCAGCAACGCAGCTGTCAGCAACGCTATCCTCTTCATCAAGGTGTCTCCTCCCATTCCCTATCGATCGGCACGGCGTGTGTGTACATATAGTCCGCCAGTATCCTGTAGGCAGGCTCCCTCAGATGAATGCCATCGCCTGCGCCATATTCGGCATCCAGCAATCCGTTCTCGTTGCGGAGCAGCGGGTTGATGTGCAAATAATAGACGTTGTGCCGCCAGGCTAGTTCCCGCAGCCCTTCGTTAAACTCGTCAACGCGCTCATTGGTATAGTTTTTGTACTTCTCCTGTGCGAGCAGCTTGACCGGCGCGAGCGATACCAGGTAGAAAATCGTACCCGGCAGGCGCTTGATCAGCTTGTTCATCAGGCGCTCGTAATCCTCCAGCACCTGATCGGCGGGCTTGGTATCGACGCCATTGGAACCCAGCCACAGGTAGACGACCGGCGGGTTATAGTTGCCCAGCAGTGTCGCCAGGTCTACCTTTTTCCCTTCCCAATGAAACAGCTGATCGCTGTAGGCGGTGCGCGGCGAGATGCCGATCACGGCGGCGACCATCAGCTCCGGCACCACGCCGTACAGCGCAAAGGGGTCAGTCGTCGAATCCCCCACGATGATCGCGCCCTTGAAGTACGAATCATCCACGCGCGGGCCTTCCGGCACATCAGGCGGCGGATAGTCCGTCACGAAGATCATCGACATCACCGATGGCACCGGCGTTGCCGCCGCCTCGCAGACGCCTGCAATGGGCGCGCCGAAAAGCGACAAGCAGAGCAGCAGCACCGTTAGTCTTCCCAGGCGGCGCTGTGCAGCAGCAGATTTCGGTCGGTAAGGAAGGTGCTCAGTCCATAGATGCATACGATGCCCTCCACGTCCAGCTCTTGTAGTAAGGCGGGCAGGTCGCCCACGAAGTAACGCAGGTCCACCACCTCCACGCGCCGGTAGTGCTGCGCCAGATGCGGCAGCAGCGCGTTGGCGTAGGAATCCTTGAGTACCAGCAGCGTTCCGCTGGCTGACCCGCTGGTGTTCTCCAGCGTGATCCGGCTATGATTTCCGTACAGCAGCGCCGCGTATTTATCGCGCCGCGCCATTTGCTCCTCGTCATACAGGCCGTCTACCGGCTCGCCCTCCACCGATAGCAGCAGGTTATCAAACACATCGAATGTCAGCGTTTCAGACCGCACCAATGGGCTGGGCGCCCGGGCAAAGTAGCTGCCCGAAAAGCCTTCCGCCGAGAAGACCGTGTAGGCCGTTTCCGCCTCGCGCAAGCCCAGAGCGTCCGTCAGCGCTCGGTACGCGGCGAGCGCGCCGACCGCCGTCCAGTGGTGGTCGGTGCGATAGTATAGCGGCTGCTCCCCCTTTGCCGCCCGCAGCGCGGTCAGTGCATCAACCGTGCGCACCTGCCCCGCCCCGGCATACAGGCGCGCAAGCAGCGCTGCCTGATCGTCGGCAGGGGCGAACGCGGGGAGTTCCTCCGGATACACCGCCGACGACATTGGCGCGAGGAGCAGCGTCACCGGAAGACCTGTCGCCTCTGCCAGCGCATCCAGCGCGTGGATGCCTTCCTGCGCCACGCGGTCACTGAGGCTTGACGAGGCTTCAAACAAGCGGCCATCCTTGCCCAGCAGCACCCCGCGCCGCTCCACGCGCAGCAGCGCGGCGTCCCACAGCGCCGCCAGCGCCATCCATTGGTCGCGGGCAAAGAACTGGTCGTCTATGTATGTCTCCGCGCCCTTCATCCAGCGGCCCGATAAAACCGATGATGCGCTCAGTACGGGTGGTCCCGCCAAGGTGCGGTTCTCCAGATCGGAACGCACCCTGTCCGGCAACGCCACAGATAGCACCGCCAGCGAAAGCAGCAGCGCCATCGCCGTGAGGAACAACGGGAACCGCGCAGCCTTCTTCATCGTCGCCCCCTAAAACCGGAAGTACAGAAATGGGTTGTAATCGGCATCGACCAGCCCTGCCACACATAGCAGCAACAGCGCCGTCATCACAGCGGTACGAAGCAGCGCGTTTCTGCCCAGCAGCGCATTGATCCGCGTGAGGATGCCCGGCACGCAGGCCAGCAGCGCGATCACCAGCAGCACCGCGTTGTTGCGCAGCGGGAACAGAAAATCCCCCGAGAGAGCGCCTGTGAACATTCGGACAATGTACGCACCCGCATCGGGAAGGCTCTCGGCAGCAAACAGCGCCCAGCCGACGAACACCACGAGCAGCACGTAGGCGCGCGCCAGATGCGGGTGCCGCGCGAGAAAGCCGCCGATGGCGTATCGCTCCAGCAACAGAAACACGCAGAACCACAGCCCCCAGGCGACAAAGTTCCAGCTGGCCCCATGCCACAGCCCGGTTAGCAGCCAGACAATCACGAGGTTGCGGATGGTCGCTGCCGTACCGCCCCGGCTGCCGCCCAGCGGAATGTAGACATACTCGCGGAACCAACCGCCCAGCGTCATATGCCAACGCCGCCAGAATTCACGGATGGACCTGGATGTGTACGGTTGATCAAAGTTCTGCGGAAACCGGAAGCCCAGCATGCGCCCCATGCCAATGGCCATCAGCGAATAACCGGCGAAGTCAAAGTAAATCTGTAGGCCAAATGCGATGATCCCAAGCCACGCAGCGGGCAGCGATGACGAGGGCAGTGCGCGCGCCGCCTCCCATAGCGCGCCCAGCGGGTTCGCCAGCAGCACCTTCGATGCCAGCCCCACGATGAACGCAGTCATGCCCGTCTCCAGCCCCTCGGCGTTTACGGTACGGACCTTCAGCTCGCGCCGCACATCGGTGTACAGCACAATCGGCCCGGCAATGAGCTGTGGAAAAAGCAAAATGAACGTCGCGTAATCGACAAAGTTAGGCTCCTTTGGCACGCGGCGGCGGAACACATCGATGACATACGCCTGCGTCTGGAACGTGTAAAAGCTGATACCCAGCGGAAGCACCACTTCCGGCGCAATGCTCCCAAGGCCGATGGCCGTCAGGAAAAATGCAGCGTACTTGAAATACACGAGCGCGCCGATGTTCACCAGCAGCGAAAGCCACAGCCCCACGCGGCGGGGCCACTTCCCCTCCCGTGCGCACAAAAGGCCGAAACCGTAGTTCGCGCCCATGGACAGCAGCACCAGCGGCACGTACGCAATCTCGCCCCAGGCATAAAAAAACACACTGGCCGCCAGCAGCAGCGCATTGCGCGCGCGCCGTGGCGTGATGCAGTGCAGGAGCACTACGGCAGGGAGAAACCACGTCAGAAACGTCAGGCTTGAAAACAGCATGTGCCCATCCTGTCTGATTTTGGGATGTCATTCCTTGCCAAAAATAGCATTGGACACGAGATTTGTCAAGTTATGGGGAGATATGGCACTGGCTATTGCCAGCAAAAATGGCACGTTGTATAATGAACGGCATAGGTACTCTATAGAATGGAAGAGGATATGAAATGCAGGCCACGCTGTTCTTGATCAGCTTGATAGCGTCCGCCATCGGGGCGATATGCGGGATTGGCGGTGGGGTGATCATCAAGCCCGTGCTGGATAGCGTCACCACGCTCTCCGTTTCCACCGTGAGCTTTCTGTCCGGGTGCACGGTGCTGGCAATGAGCAGCTATTCTGTGGTGCAGAACAAGCTGGGCGGGAAAGGCGAGCAGAACTCGCCGCAAACGCTCCCGCTGGCGCTGGGCGCGGCGATCGGCGGGGTGGGTGGCAAGCAGCTTTTTCAGGCACTCACGAAGCTGTTTGAGAACGCGGAAGCCGTCGGCACGGTTCAGGCGGCTTGCCTGGCGGCGATCACCACCGGCACGCTCCTGTACACGCTCTGTCAGGCGCGCATCTCAACCCACACCGTGCGCCAGACGCTCCCCTCGCTGCTGATCGGCCTCGCACTGGGGCTTGTTTCCTCGTTCCTGGGCATTGGCGGCGGGCCGATCAACCTGATGGTGCTATCGTTCTTCTTCTCGATGGGCACCAAGGAAGCGGCCCGCAACTCGCTGTTTGTGATCCTTTGCTCGCAATGCGCCAGCCTGATCCTCACCCTTGTGACGCGCACGGTGCCGCCGTTCGAACCGCTGATGCTGGTATGGATGGTGCTGGGCGGCCTGGGCGGCGGTATCGCCGGTCGGAAGCTGAACCGCAGGATGAACGAGAAAGCGGTGCGCATTCTGTTCTGCTCGGCGATGGTGGTGATCATCGGCCTGTGTGTGTCAAGGGTTATCGCAGGGGCGTAGTGCCTCTTTGTGATAATGGTAGTCCCTCACCCCTTCATGCCGCTGGTTGCAATCCCTTCCACAAAGTACTTCTGCGCGGCGAAGAACAGGATGATCAGCGGCAGCACCGCTACAAACGACATCGCCATCAATTTTCCCCACACGATGATTGATTCTGAGTCCATCGACAGGCGCAGCGCCAGCGAAATGGTGTACTTGGACACCGAGTTGATGTAGATCAGCGAGTTGAAGTAGTCGTTGTACGTCCACATGAACTGGAACAGCGCGGCCGAGAACAGTGCAGGCTTCATCAGAGGCAGCAGAATCTGCGCCAGCACGCGGAATGTGCCGCAACCGTCAATGTACGCGGATTCGTCCAGGTCGCGCGGCAGACCTCGCATGAACTGCACCAGCATGAACACAAAGAACGGGTAGCATGCCAGCGCCGCCGGAACGTAGAACGGCAGGTAGCTGTTAACCCACCCAAACGTGCTGTACAGCGAATACCGGGGAATGATGATGACGGCGTTGGGCAGCATGAGCGTAGAGATTAGCAGCGCAAACAGCCCCTTCTTAAACGGAAAGCGGAAGCGGGCAAACCCATACGCAACCAACCCGCAGGAAATAACGGTAAAAATCGTTGTGGGAAACACGAGCCACGCGGTGTTGATGAAAAAATCCGTGTAGCTGTGGTTCGCGGTGCCCTTCCAGCCATCCACATAATGCTGGAAGCTGAAACTGTTCGGCAGCAGCTTGATCGACCCGAATATCTCCTCATTGGTCTTGAACGTCGCGAAGAACATGAACAGAATCGGGAACAGGAGCACAATGCCGATGAGGACAATGACCATGTAATCCAGCGTGCGCTTCACGCGCTTTTTTGTTTTTGCTTTCATCGCCTTGCCCTCCTTAAAAATCGCCGCCGTCTTCGTAGTGCACCCATGTGGACGAGGAGCGGAACAGCAGCAGCGTAACCACCATGATCAGCACAAAGATGACCCAGGAGATGGCGCTGGCGTAGCCCATTTTGTAGTACTTGAACCCTTCTTTATACAGCTTCATCCCAAGGACGTTCGTGGACTTGAGCGGACCGCCGTTGGTGATGATGAATGCGGATGTAAAGTTCTGCAGCGCGTTGATTGTCTGCATGATGGTGTTGAAGAAAATGATCGGCGTAATCTGCGGCAGCGTAACGCTAAAGAAACGGCGGACGGGGTTCGCGCCGTCGATGGACGCTGCCTCATACAGCGATTTTGGCACCTGCTTTAGCGCGGCCAGGAACATGACCATGGATGACCCAAACTGCCACATTTCCAGCGCGCTGATTGTGCCCAGCGCGTACTTGGGATCGCCCCAGAAGCGGATCGTCTCAAAGCCCAGCGCGCCCAGCATTCCGTTGATAACGCCATTGTCCAGGAACATCAGCTTCCAGAGAATGGCCACCGCGACCGACCCGCCAAACAGCGACGGAATGTAGTACACAGTACGGATAAAGTTAATGCCCTTGATGTCTCGGTTCAAAAAAAGCGCAACGGCCAGCGCCATAACCAGCTTACCGGGCACCGTAATCAGCGTATACCGGATGGTAACGCTCAGCGAGTTGGAAAACTCCGGGTCCTTCGTAAACAACCTGACATAATTCTCAATGCCCGCCCACTTAGGACTTCCGGCAAGGGAATAATCCGTAAACGAATAGTACAGCGACGTAATAAACGGGTACAGCTGCAAAACCAGAAAGCCAATCAGCCACGGCGCTAGATAAATGAACGCCTTATAATCATGACTCGTATATTTCCGTATCTTCCTGTGTGCCTGCATGGGTCTAGCTCTCCTTTCGGGCCGATGGCTGGGAAATGGGGCTGACGTGGGGATGCGGGAGAACGCAAGGGGACTCTGTCCCCTTGACCCCTGCCAAAGGGCCTTGCCCTTTGGAAACCCAACATTTCGCCTGCGGGCGGGTTTACTTCATGGATGAAGTCCCTCCCGCCGTGAGGCGAAATGTTGGAGGTCCAGGAGGCAGGCCTCCTGGCAGGGGGTCTGGGGGACAGCGTCCCCCAGCGTTCCCTCGTCCCTCTCACGCCAGCCCCATCACGTCCGCTTGCTTACTTCGCGTACGCTTCCAGGTAGCTGATGGTGTCGGCGGCAGCCTGCTCGGGGGTCACGGCGCCGTAGACGACCTGCTCAATGGCGTCATACACGATCTGCTTGGCTTCCGCGGTGGACATGATCTTGTCATTGACGCTTCCGCCGTACTCGGCAGCGATGTTGCCGGCTTCCGCCAGCGTCGGGGTCATGATGCCTTCGGCGGAGCAGATCTCGCGCGCCTCGGCTGTCGGCGGGATGGAGCGCTGGGTGCCCAGCGTGCGCATCGCCTCTTCGTTGTTAAAGAAGTAATCCAGGAACATCATGGCTTCTTCCGGGTTCTTGCTGGTGGCGGAGACAGCCATGACCTGCGGGCAGTTCGCCGCCCAGCCGCCGTTCTTCGCATCGGTCATCAGCGGGAGCTTGCCTGCGTAGAAGGTCGCTTCCGGGTTCGCGGCGGCCAGCACGTTGAAAGTGGAGACATACGCGAAGGAGGCGACGTACTTGCCGCTGATCCACGCGGGATCGGTGTGCAGGTTGTCGTTCTCATACGCGGCCATCGCGGCGTACTGCGGCACAACGTTGTTGTCATACAGCGCCTTGATGTACTCAAAGACCACCTGCATCTCTTCCTTGGTGATCTTCAGCTCTCTGGTGGACTCGTCGAAGAACGAGCCGCCGCTGATCTGCTTGCCCATGGAGAAGAACACCATGTTGGTCAGGTAGGACAGGTTCGCGGTGAGGAAGTAGTACTCCGGATCGGCCTCATGCACGGCGATGCCGTAGGCGATGATATCGTCCCAGGTGTACTGCTGCGTCAGGTCGACGCTGAACTTCTCGGCCACTTCCTGGTTGACAACCAGCGCCGCGCCGGCGATGCCGGTGGGGATGCCGAACTGCTTGCCATCGTAGCAGCCGTTGATCCGCTGGCGCAGGAAGCCTTCTTCAAACTTGGAGAAGTCGAAATCCCACTCGTTATAGTCCAGGAAATACTGCACGTCCGATGCAACGTAGGTCGGCAGGGTTTCCGGGTCGATCTGGATGATGTCCGGCGCGGTGCCGGAGGCGAGCTGCGCGGCCAGCTTGTCGTGGTAGCCGTCGCTGGAGCCGTACTCGGCCTCGATGGTCACATAGGGATAGAGCGCCTGGAACTGATTGATGACATCCAGTGTCGCCGCGGTACGGCTGTCGCCGCCCCACCAGCTAAAGCGCAGGGTCACCGGGGCTTTCGCGGCTTCCGCGCCAGCGATCGCGCCAGACAGGCTGGCCAGGATCATTACCACCGCTAGCAGAAGAGAGGCTTTCTTTTTCATGGGGGTTACTCCTTTCGATACTCATCGAATGTACTGGAAGAAGCGTACCATGTCCACCCCACACCGGCAAGGCGCTATGGTAAACAAATGGTTTCATCATTTGTGCGATTTTTACACTTGGTATCATTTTTTGCGATTTGGTTTCACTTTTTATGATTTTCTGTAAGGAATAACGAAAAACACGCGCGTTCCTATCCCCTTTTGACTATGGATCTGCAGGCCGGAGGCCTCGCCGAAATGCAGCAGCAGGCGCTTGTGCACGTTCGCAAGGCCGATCGACTCGCCGTGCTCCGCCTGGACGCGCGCGAGCACCTCCTGCCGCTGCTCCTCGGTGAGGCCCACGCCATTGTCGAGCACGCTGATGAGCAGGCCGCCTTCCTGCCGCCTGGCGCTAACGCGGATGAAACCGCGCTTATCAAGGTGGCGGATGCCATGCAGGATGCTGTTTTCCACCAGCGGCTGGAGCATCAGGGAGAAGACCTGCGCGTCTAGCACATCGTCGTCGATCTCGTAGTAGAGGACGAACGTATCGCCGAACCGCACGCGCTGGATGCGCACATATGCGTACAGGGAGTTTAGCTCCTCCTCCAGCATCACATGCTCCAGGGGGTTTGACAGCGAGCGCTTGAGGATGCTCGACAGGTCCTGCACCATGCGGCTGATGGCGAATGGGTCGCTCCCCTTGCGCACCGCAAAGTCGATGGTCTGCAGCGTGTTGTACAGGAAGTGCGGGTTGATCTGCAATTGCAGCGCGGTCCGCTCGGCCAGCTCCTTCTGTGTCTGCTTCTGTGCAAGCAGGGTGCTCAGGTGCGTGGTGTTCAGGAACAGATGCACGATGTTGTTCATGATGACATCGTACTCATCGGCCATGCGGCTCTCGTCGCGCGCGGGGAACACACCCCTCTCCGCGTCGGCAAACACATCGATGAGGTAATAGATTTGCTTAAAAATGCGCTGGGTGGTCGTATAGGCCAGGAGCGCCACCACCAGCATGTTGGTGAGCAGAATCAGGATGAACAGCGTGACGTATTCCTGCTGCATCCCCAGCAGCTCACCCAGCGGCACCAGCGACACAAACGTAAGCCCCAAGCTTTCGTGCGTCAGCGCGTTGCACAGGTAATGCGCGCCATCCAGCGTAATGAACGTGCCCTCCCGCAGCCGACTGGCCATCGCTTCATCTCTGAGCACGCCCGCGATCAGGCTATCCGCTACTGCGACGGGATTTCCGCCTGCGCTGTGCTCCAGCAGAGCCTCGTCCCGGCTGTTGAGCATCAGCAGCGTTCCAGCCTTCACCATCGCATCGGCATCGAGCATGCGCGTGAACGCCGCGACATCAATGTTGATGATCACCGCGCCCTTGAGCAGCAGCATTCGCTGGTAGCAGGTGATGAACTCCCTCGGCGCGGAAAATGTGCCGGTCGCATCGGTGCGGCGCTTGAGCAGCACCTCTTTTTTATTCTGGAGCGTGCGGGCGTCCTGCACCCAGCTGTCGTCGGCATAGGAGGCGATCGCACGCAGGCCGTCCTTGGAGGAAAGGATGAAGTCACGATCATCCAGCATCAGATAGATGGAGTCGAGATATTCGCCCGCGTCCACAATGCTATTGAGCGTCGCCCGCATGGTCTTCATAATCACCAGATCGCCGTACTCCTCCACCCGGCCGGTCAGGAAGTTGCGCATGCTACTGGAAAAGCGCGGGCTGCTGGTGAGCGTGTCGTTCTGGGTGATGGGGCTTTCAATCGCGCTCTTCATGTTGCTGGATAGGTTCTCCAGCGAGTAGCGCACGGTCGACCGGGTTTCCCGCACCGACCGGGCAATGATCACCGCAAAGAACACAAAAAACACCACCAGCGTCGGCACAAGCATCTGCAGGAAGTAATGGCGGAACCGTTTGAAAAAGTATTTTTTGAGCATGCCTTACCGCTTCCCCTTGGCAAACCGGTATTCGCTGGGGCTCATCTGAAAATAACTCTTGAACGCGCGGGAAAAGTTCTTGGGGTTGTCATAGCCCACGTCAAATGCGATCTCATAGCTCTTGTTGGTGACATCCGCGAGCAGTTCGCACGCCTTCTCCATGCGGATGGTCAGCAGCGTGTCAGAGAAGCTAATGCCCGCTTTTTCTCTGTAAATCCGCGAGAGATAGCTAGGAGACATGTTGGCGCGCTGCGCGGCCTCCGAGAGCGTCGCGTCCCGGTAGTTCTCTTTGAGGTAATCCCGTACGATCTGCACAATCTGCTCGTAATACGACACTGGCACGCTGGCCTCGTCATTGCGTTCCTGCTCCAGCTCCGCCTTGATGCCCATAAGGCACTCGGTCAACTCGTCATACTTGACGGGCTTCACCAGGTAATCGGTCACCTTGTACTTGATGGCACTGCGAAAATACGTATAGTCGGTAAAACTGCTGATGAAAACAAGCCGGGCAAGTTGCTTTTCGCACACGCGGCGCGCCAGTTCAATGCCGTCCATATGAGGCATGCTGATGTCGCTGATGATCACGTCAACGGGGTTGTTTTCGATATATTCCCATGCTGTCAGCGCGTTGGAGAACGCGCCCGCCACTTCGAAACCAAGCTGGTTCCAAGGAAACAGGTGCATCAGCCCATCGAGAATGATCTGCTCATCATCGATCAGAATCAGCCGGTACAATGCCCCACCTCCTTCGGCGTTCGCTGGGCAAGTAATTTATTATAGCACAACCGTACACAAACACAATGGGGTTGTCGCGGTAAGGAGACAGAACGCTGGGACGCTGTCCCAGACCCTGTCAAAGGACCTCCGCCCTTTGGCAGGGGGCCTGGGGGACAGCGTCCCCCAGCGTTCCCCGTCCCTTCGTCATCTCGACTTGTCGTATCGCTCCACGGCCTTCACCACCTGGTCGAGAAACGCGCCCTCGCCAAACGTGTTGATCTTGAAAAAGACTGCCTGGCTGCCACCGGACGTGATCGCCGACAGGAACAGGCTCTCGCCCGCCGCAATCAGCGTGACGTTCAGGCTCACCCGGTTGCTGCCAAGCAAGCTGTACCGCTCGTAGACGCGGACTGCACACCGCACGCCATTGCTTTCGTAGTCGCTTCCGTCTTCCACGCTCGCGGACATGCTTCCGCGTATCACCTGCTCATCAATTGCATGTAGCACCTCACTGAAATCACCGGTGAGGCGGCGCTCATATTTCGCCATGTTCACCTCCAAAGCGGCGATTTGCCGCAGTTTATTTTACCACATAGCCGCGGCGGCGACAATTTGCAGACCAGATATTTCCAGCGTGTCATGTTTACTTGACACGCCCAGGTTGTTCTGCTATACTCCGTGTAAGGTTAACATGACACAGGAGGTGAGCCTTTGCACAATCTGGTCAAGCAGATGCGAGAGGCGCTGGGCCTCACCCAAAAGGAACTGGGAGAGTGTACCGGCGTGTCACGCCAAGCTATCAACGCCATTGAGACCGGCAAGTTTGATCCCTCCATCTGGCTGGCGTTTGATCTGGCGCGGCTCTTCGGTGTGACCATTGAAGCCTTGTTTCTTTTCCGAGAGGAGGACAGAAAATGAAGCGCATCCTCAGCCGCCCCGCCACCAATGCCGCATGCATTGCGCTGTTCAGCGCCTTTTACGCCGTGGTTTTTCTCGTCACCTCGCAAAGCGCCCAGTTTCAGGGTCTGCTATACACCGGGTCCTTGGCGCCATTCTGGGGCGCGTGGAGCGGCTTCCTGGCTGCTGGGCGGCATACGCTGATCGCCTATGCGATGATCGCAGCGACTGTGCTGGTCGTCGCGTTGCTGCTCTCCCGGCGAAGGCCCTATGACGAGTACCATACCGCCATCCTGATCCAGTGCCTGGCCGTCGCCTGCGTGCTGGTGCTGGCGGCAATCGCCGTGTTCTTCCTGATGATCCTCAGCGATCCAACCGCCGCGCTGGAAAAGTTTACCCTCTTCATCGTGGTTCACTGGGTCACCGTGGTACTGGCCGATCTGGTGTACGTCTTCATCTGCCGCTGGAGATAGGGCCATGAGAATACTGCTGATCCAGCCCAGAATGAACAAGCGCCCGATGGACACTGACCTGAAAACCCGCATGGCGCCGTCCCTCGCGCTGCTCACCCTGGCGGGGCTAACGCCAGCGGAGCACGAAATCATCCTTGTGAATGAAAATACGGACCGGCTGCGCTACGACTGCGGCGCGGACCTGGTGGGCATTACCGTCACACTGGATGTCATGCCGCGCGCGGTGCAGATCGCGGCGGAGTTCCGCAGGCGCGGCATCCCCGTCGTCGCCGGCGGAACACACATCACCTGCAGCCCGGATAGTTGCCTTCCGCACTTTGACGCGCTCTGCGTCGGCCCGGCGGAGCGGGTCTGGCGGCGAATGCTGGAGGATGCGGCAACCGGCAAATTGGAGCCGGTGTATTGCGACATGGAAGGCTTTCAGGGGAGCGAAATACATTCGCCCCAGTACGCGATGGCCGGACGGAGCAAATACCTCTACACCAACGTAATCACCACCAGCCGGGGGTGCCCCCACCGGTGCGACTTCTGCTACAATAGCTGCGCGCACCGCGTCTATGTCACGCGGCCCATTCCCGACGTGCTCCGCGACATTCAGGCACTCGGCACCAGGCATGTGCTGTTCATCGATGACAACTTTATCGGCGTGCCGACGCACACCCGCGCGCTCCTCATGCAGATGCGCGGCATGGGCCTTAAGTGGAGCGCGGCGGTGACCACCCGCATTCTAAGCCATCCGGACTTGCTGGACCTGATGGCGGAAACCGGCTGCCAGAGCCTGTTCATCGGTTTTGAGTCGATCAATGCATCCTCCCTCCATGGCGTTCACAAGGATAACCAGGTTGAGGTATATGAACGGCTGATCGACGCCATCCACAGCCGGGGCATCATGATCAATGCCAGCATGGTCTTCGGGCTGGATGGCGATACCCCGGATACCTTTGCGCGCACGCTCGAATGGCTGGTGCGCATGCGCATCGAGACCCTAACCTCGCACATCCTGACCCCCTATCCCGGCACCGCGCTTTACCGGCGCATGGCCGAGGCGGGCCGCATCACCTGCGATGATCTGTCGCGCTACAACACCGCCCATGTGGTCTTTGCGCCCACACAGATGACGCAGGAACAGCTGTATGACGGCTATCTATGGATGTACCGGCAGTTCTACTCATTTGGCAATATTCTGCGCCGAATGCCGAAAAACCCGGCGCAGCGCCGGGCTTTTCTATTATTCAATCTATTCTACCGAAAGTTTGGGTCGTTTACCTCGGCATTGGCACGGCTGGTGCCGATGCATATGCTCGGCCGCCTGGCCGCGAGGCTGGCATACAAGGTATAATCAGGGCCATTACTCCGTGCGCAGCGCGACAACCGGGTCCTTCTTCGCGGCGCTCCTGGAGGGGATGATGCCGGAGATGAGCGTCAGCACCACACTGATGACCACCAGGATCGCCGCCGCCTGCCAGGGCAGAATCGCACCCAGCGCGGGGATGCCGGTTAGCGCGCGGATGATGATGTTGATCGGGATGCAGAGCAGGTACGTGACCAGCACGCCCAGCAGGCCCGCCGAGAACCCGACGATCATCGTCTCCGCGTTGAACACGCTGGAGACATCGCCCTTGGATGCGCCGATCGCGCGGAGGATACCGATTTCCTTGGTGCGCTCCTGTACCGAGATCAGCGTGATGACGCCAATCATGATCGAGGATACGATCAGAGAGATCGCGACGAAGGCAATCAGGACATAGGTGATCGCGTTGATGATCGCGGTGATCGACGACATCATGATGCCGATGAAGTCAGTGTAGGCGATTCTCTCCGTGTCCTCCACGGTGCTGTTGTACGCGGTGATGGCATCGGTGATGACATCCTTGGCCGCGAAGGTCGATGCGTAGATGTTGATGCTGGACGGGGTATCCAGGTCCACATAGCCCAGCTGACGCAGGTTCGCATCATAGGTCGAGTCGGAATACGTGGCAGGCATGAACGTGTCATAGTAGGCGGCGAGCTGCTCGGTGCCGTACTGCGGCATCGCCGCGTCAAGCGCGGCGGACAGCTGCTCGGCATTTGCCGACGCCGCCTGCTGTGCGACGCCCTCCGCGTACTGCTGACGGATCTGCTGCGCCATCGCGGCCTGAAGGTACCCATAGAGCGTCTCATCATCCATATCGGCGATATACGCCTGGATGGTCGCCATATCCATGCCGGTCTGCTCTGCGTAGGAACCGATCATCGTCGTTTCCAGCTCCTCACGGGTTACGCCCTGCATGTACTGGGCGATTGCGCCCTGCACGTACTCATCGGTCGGGATGCTCATGATATCGATATACAGGCTCGCCTTTTCCTGCGGGGTAAGCGCCGCGATGTGCGCGGTGAGCGCCTCGGCCTTCTCGGCGTCGGTCAGCTCCGCATCGCCCGTCTTGAACGGCAGGCCCGTGAAGATGTCGGTCGTCGGATCATCCATCTGCGCGGTGACCGTGGCGGACGTGTTGTTCTTCTCGACGATGTAGTCGGTCAGCGCGCTGGTGTACCCAATAGAACCGGAAAGCATGGTCACGTCAGCCTTCTCATTGGGGCGGATGATGCCGGAAATCTTCAGCGTGATGCCGCTATCATACAGATAGTTCATGCCCGCGTCCGTTGCCGTCAGGTCCAGGCAGGTGCCGGTCGCCTCGTCGTAGCTGTAGCGGCTGGAATCCAGCACCACGCGGAACTCCATCTTGCTCAGCTCCGCGAAGGACCAGCGCTTGGATTCGGAAGTCAGCGTCTCGCCGCTCATCGCGGCCTTGAGAATCTGCGTCATGTCCTCGGTAGGTACCAGCCCCAGCGCGTAGAGCGACAGATCATCCAGCTCGTTGTTCTCATCCACCACCAGCACGATCTCGTCGTAGCTGTTGGGCCATGAACCGTAGATCACGTCGTACTGTTTATCCAGCAGGTCGCTGTGCAGCTTACCGTCGTCTCCGGGCAGCATCTCCTGCCAGACGTTCATGCTGAAGCTCGACCCGGAGAACATTGACATCATCGAGCCGCTGCCCTCCATCGCGGAGAGGCCGCCCATGCCCATTGACCCGATGTCCATACCCATCGACTCGGAAACCAAGCCCTTCAGCAGCTCCATTGAGTCCGACTTGATGATGCCGCCGGAGGGGTCCTTGGTATAGATGCTGGGGCTGAGGTTGTAGGTATACTGGATGCCGCTGACCGCTTCATGCAGGCCGGACGCACTGTCCGGGTTGGCCCGCTCGGTCTCCAGGTACGCCTTGAACGCCTTCAGGTCGTTCTCCGTCGTCTCCATATCGCCCAGTGCGTTGACCAAATCATAGGTGATCGGGTTGGAATACACGCCGTTCAAGTCATGCGTGATCTCCCGGGTGCTCGCGCCCATCAGGGTTTCCATCAGCGAACCGACATCCGTCACTGAGGATTCAATCGTCAGCGGGTAGGACGACAGCGCGTTCTCCTGCACATCGTCAATGTAGGTGGTAAAGCCCTGCGACAGCGCCAGGATCAGCGCAATGCCGATGATGCCGATGCTGCCCGCGAACGCCGTCAGCAGCGTCCTGCCCTTCTTGGTCATCAGGTTTTTCAGCGAGAGGGACAGCGCGGTGAAGAAAGACATGGAAGGCCGCTTCTTTTCTTTTTCCTTGTCGGCGCGGCTGCGGTTTTGGCCGCTGGCGACCTTGTACTCCGCTTCCGTGACGGGGTTGCTGTCGCCAATCAACTGGCCATCCAGCACGCGGATGATGCGGGTGGCGTACCTGTCGGCCAGGTCTGAGTTATGCGTGACCATGATGATCAGCTTGCTGCCGGAGACCTTCCTGAGGATCTCCATTACCTGCACACTGGTGGTGGAATCAAGCGCGCCGGTCGGCTCGTCGGCGAGGATGATATCAGGATCGTTCACCAGCGCACGGGCGATGGCGACGCGCTGCATCTGACCGCCGGACATTTCGCTGGGGAGCTTCTTGAGCTGATTGCCAAGGCCCACATCCTGCAATGCCTTGGTCGCGCGCTTTCTCCGTTCTTCCTTCGATACGCCGGACAGCGTCAGCGCCAGTTCCACGTTCTGCAACACCGTCTGGTGCGGGATAAGATTATAGCTTTGAAACACAAAGCCTACGGACTGATTGCGGTATGTATCCCAGTCGTGGTCCTTAAACTCCTTGGTGGATTTCCCGTTGATGACCAGATCGCCACTGGTGTATTGGTCCAGGCCCCCGATGATGTTGAGCATCGTCGTCTTGCCGCAGCCGGACGGCCCCAGGATCGCTACGAACTCATTCTCGCGAAACTGCAGGTCGACTTCCTTCAGCGCCTCAACGTTTTCCCCGCCGGCAGGGTATATCTTTGTAATCTTTTTGAGTTCCAGCATTCGTTATCTTCCTCCAACGTGTATTGCTATGATAAGACCATGCGCCCATGATAAGCCGGGAAAATTAACTCAACATCAACATTGCGAATGAATAAGTTGAAGTTCAGTTGAAAAACGAATGGGCGGTTTCAGCGTAAAAAGACGCGCAGTGCCGGTTTGTGCGGCACTGCGCGCGGTTCCCGCTATGGTTTCTCTCCGCCTGGTTCACCTCCCCATACGTTCCTGAATATGGTCCTTTATCTTCTTCATCCTAAAGAAGATGATGATGTTGTTAACACCGTAGGCGATCAGCATGGCCGCGATCGAATACGCGACGACGAGTGATGAGAGAATCGGGGAGAACAGCAGGACGAACCCCAGGATCGTGCCGATGACGCCAAACGCCATCATCCAACCCCACTGCCTGTACCCCTCGGACTTCAGCGTTGTCGCGCCGACGATGCGCAGCACGCTTGATGACATGACCCACACCGCGAACACGAACGGGATGACCGCGATCAGCGCCTCGGTGCCCCGGCCGAACATCGTCCATACGCCCAGCGCCGTGCTCAGGATGCCGCTTGCCAGCATCCACCCGGAGCGCTCACCCTTCTCCTCACTGCAGAAGGAGACGATCTCCGAGATACCGGATACGAGCATCGCGATGCCGATGAAGATGGCCAGTGTGACCAGGTTCTCAAGCGGCGTAAACAGCATGGTGATACCGAGGATCACGATCAGGATGCCGCTGGCCAGCAACAGCCACCGCATGGATTCAAACGCTTTTTTTGCCTTTTTCATTGTTAACGCCTTACTTTCTGTGTTAATCTGCCGCCTTGCGGCATTTTCTTTCCTTGGCATCGTGACCCTTTCCCCGGCTGCGCGCTAGTCCTTTCCGTGCAGGACGCTGAGCGCCTCCGAAATCGCCTTGTTCACCCCGGGGTCCTTTTCGGTCTTCATTTGGTGCTCGAGATGCGCGCGTGCGCTCGGCTTTCCGGCCTTCCCCAGTGCGCGGACCGCGTGGGCCCGGGCGTCCGCGTCCTCCACGCGGATCAGGGAGATCAATGCGTTATACGCATCATCCGTCCCACACACGCCCAGCCCGTCAATTGCCGCCAGCCGGACGGCCGGATTCTTGTTACTCACCAGCTTGGTCAGCTTCTCCACATTTTTCTTGGCCGCCAATTTCTCCACATGCTCCACGGTAACATCAAACATACCAGCGCCTCCTCTTCCGTCGTTTGGAATAACTCCCTCTTGTTGCATTCATGTTACCGCGAAGACGTAAACCAAGTGTCAACCCAGGTTCCCAAATAATTGACGTTCAGTTGAACTTTCTATCCACCCACTCCATCAGGCGACGCGCTCGCCGCGCAGCAGCGTCATGAACTCCTCGCCCGTGATGTTTTCCTTCTCCAGCAGGTACGCGGCGATTCTATCCAGCGCGTCCCGGTTGTTTTGCAGCAGCTCGTTTGCCTGCCGCTGGCACTCCGCAAGGATGGCCCGCACTTCTTCGTCGATACGCGTTCCGGTCTCCTGCGAGCAGTTCATCACGCGGTTGCCGTCCAGGTAGCGGTTCTGTACGCTCTCCAGGCTCACGGGACCGAACGCGTCGCTCATGCCGTACTGGGTAACCATGCCGCGGGCCAGCCCGGTGGCGCGCTCGATGTCGTTGGATGCGCCGGTCGTCACCTCGCCAAACTGTACGATCTCCGCAGCGCGACCGCCTAGCAGCGTCGCGATTTCCGCGAGCAGCTCCGCCTTGGTCATCAGATAGCGTTCCTCCTCGGGCATGTTCATGGTGTATCCCAGACTGCCCATGGTGCGCGGCACGATGGTGATCTTCTGCACCGGCTGGCTGTTCTTCTGCAGCGCGCTGACCAGCGCATGCCCTACCTCATGGTACGCCACCATGCGGCGCTCCTTGGGGTTCATTACACGGTCCTTCTTCTCCTTGCCCGCGATGACGACTTCGACCGCTTCCATTAGGTCGCTCTGGCGCACCGTCTTTCGTCCTTCCTTGACGGCCAGCAATGCACCTTCATTGACCATGTTCGCAAGGTCCGCGCCCGTCGCGCCGGAGGTGGCCAGCGCCAGTTCGCGCAGGTTCACGTCGTCGTCCAGCTTCACCTTGGCGGCGTGCACCTTCAGGATCGCTTCCCGGCCGGGCAGGTCGGGTTTCTCCACGACGATCCGGCGGTCAAAGCGGCCGGGCCGCAGCAGCGCCTTGTCCAGCACTTCGGGCCGGTTGGTCGCCGCCAGCACCACAATGCCCTTATCACTCTCGAACCCATCCATCTCGGCGAGCAGCTGGTTGAGGGTCTGCTCCCGCTCGTCGTTGCTGTTCATCTGGTTATCACGGCTCTTGCCGATGGCGTCTATCTCATCGATGAAGATGATACACGGCGCGCTCTTCTTTGCGTTCTCAAATAGGTCCCTCACCCGGGAAGCGCCTACGCCCACGAACATTTCGATGAACTCACTGCCGGAGATCGAGTAGAAGGGAACGCCCGCCTCGCCCGCCAGCGCCTTCGCCAGCAGGGTTTTGCCGGTGCCCGGAGGGCCCACCAGCAGCGCGCCCTTTGGCTGCTTCGCACCGATCTCCTGGTATTTTGCCGGATTGTGCAGGTAGTCGGCCATCTCGGCAAGGCTTTCCTTCGCCTCATCCTGTCCGGCCACATCCGTAAACTTCACGCCGGTACTCTTTTCCAGGTTGTACTCCTTGGCCTTGCTCTTGCCCGCGCCGAACATGTTGCCCATGCCGCCCGCACCGCCGCCCATCTTGCCGGCCATCTTGCGGAACAGGAAGGTGTAGAGCAGGTACATCAGCAGGATCGGGATCACCCAGGAGGTGATGAAGCTCATGATCGGAGAACTGGTGGCAGTCTGCACCTTGTAGAATCCCACGCCGCTGGCGTTTAGCCGCTCCACCAGCCCGGGATCGTCCATGCGCACCACCGTGTAGATGTCATCCTTGGTGGGCGCCGTCTCTGTGCGGGAATCCACGTCGCGCCCTTCCGGGTACAGGATGGCTTCGACCGCCCCCAGGTCTGCGCTCTCCTTCAGGTTAATCGCCACGATATCGTCTTCGACCTGTGCCTGATAGACATTTCCGCTCTCCACTAGCTGAATGAACTGGCCGTATTCGATCTGCTTGCTGGTGTTCATATTGTTAAACACGAAGAGATTGAGCAGGAAGTTGATTACAAAGACGATGGCCAGAATGTTAAAAATGTTGTGCTTTTTGGGTGAGTTCTCGGCGTGCTGTCCCCTGCCGCCACGCGGGCCCTCGCCGCCCGACTGGTTGGGGTTTACCTGGTTGGGTTCTTTCAGCTCATTAGGCTCCGTGAAATCGCCTGCGTGCTTGTTCGGCTCCATATCCATGTTCATTTCCTCCCCGCGTTTATCGCATGTGTCCTGCGGTCTCGCCTGTGATGTGTATATGATATAATGGCGACATAAACCAAAGTTCAACGAAAACATCATTCCAGTTGAAGTTCAGTTGATCTTTGTCCTGTATGCTATATCCATCAAACAATAGGAAACGGAGAGAACACACCATGTTTAACATCCTTGTGGTGGAAGATAATTTCAATACCAGGAAGCTGATGGAAGCCGTGCTGCTGGACGAGCGGTACACGCCGATTTTGGCCGCAAACGCGCAGGAGGCGCTGGATATCCTGGACCGGCAACATATCGACCTGATGATCACGGACATCATGATGCCCGGCATGGACGGCTACAGCCTGACGGAGCAACTGCGCGAGACGGGCCATGATTTCCCCATATTAATGGTGACGGCAAAGGAGACCATCAAGGACAAGCGCAAGGGCTTCATCGTCGGCACGGACGACTACATGGTCAAGCCCATCGACGAGGAGGAGCTGATCCTACGGGTGAAGGCGCTGCTGCGCCGGGCAAAGATCGTCAACGAGCGTAAGATCACCATCGGCAGGGTAACGCTCAACTACGACGCGCTGTCCGTCACCCGGGAGAGCGAGCGCGTCACGCTGCCGCAGAAAGAGTTCATGCTGCTCTACAAGCTGCTCAGCTACCCGGATGTGGTCTTCACGCGCATGCAGCTGATGGATGAGATATGGGGCTATGACTCCCAGACGGACGAACATACCGTCAGCGTGCACGTCAGCAGGCTGCGCGAGCGGTTCGACCCCTGGCCGGAGTTTGACATCGTGACCGTGCGTGGCTTGGGTTATAAGGCGGTGAAGCACGATGAATGATATCGATAGAGAAAGCAGGGTGAACCGGGCCATTCAGCGGATGTCCACGCTTATCCTGCTTGTCTTTTTTGTGTTCATCATATTGTTTGTCAGCACCGCGTTGTCCGGCATCATCTCGTACATTTTGATTCACCTGGGCATCTTCCCACCGCTGACAGAAAGCCGCTTCCCTGTCATTCTGCTGTTCGTTGTTATCGTCAGCATGTTCATTGGCACAGTCCTGGCGATCCTCGGCGGCGACTTTGTGCTCAGGCCGCTACGCATCCTAACCGACGCCACCAAGAGGGTTGCCGCCGGTGATTTCAGCGTGCGGGTGCATGTGAAAAGCTCCAGTGAGATCACCCGCCTGGCGGAGAGCTTTAATGAAATGGCGGAGGACCTCTCCAGCATCGAGACGCTGCGCGATGACTTTGTCAGCAACATTTCCCACGAGTTCAAGACGCCCGTTGTTTCCATCCGTGGGTTCGCGCGGCGGTTGAAAAAAAACACGCTGACCGAGGAACAACGCGATGAGTATCTGGATATCATCATCTCCGAAACTGAGCGGCTGACCCAGTTGTCCAGCAACGTGCTGCTGCTATCCAAGCTGCAAAGCACGGACAAGGTCGTGGAAGCGAGCGAGTACTCGCTGGACGAGCAGATGCGCCGGTCCATCCTGCTGCTGGAGCCGCAGCTGGAGAAAAAGAATCTGGAACTGGATGTGCGGCTTGATCCGGTGCGGATCAACGCCAATGATGAGATGCTGCAGCACATGTGGATCAACATCCTGTCAAACGCGATCAAGTTCAGCCCCGAGGGCGGCGAGATCGGCGTGACGCTGGAAACACGGTCCGACGGAAAAGAGGCCGTCGTATCCATCTGTGACAAAGGCATCGGCATGGATGACGAGACGAAAAGCCACCTGTTCGATAAGTTCTATCAAAAAGACCCATCCCGCGCCACGGAGGGCAACGGGCTGGGCCTATCTCTGGTGAAAAGGATTGCCGACCTGTACGGCGGCACGATAACCGTGGAGAGCACGGTGGGCGAAGGGTCCTCTTTTACGGTAACACTACCGCTATAGGCTACGCCTCGCAGCTCCGCTCCATGAAATCGCACGGGGTGAACACCCCATCGTGATATCGTAGCGCACGCACCTCATAGGGCACAAGCGCGCCGGGTGCTTCTGCAGCGCCGATTTTCAGTTGGAAATCGGCGCTTTTGCCTGCCGGCTCGCGCACGCGCACGATGAAGCCCTGCCCATCCTCCGCCTGCTTGATCGCGGAGAGCAGCGCAGCGCCCTCCAGCGTGATGCCTACAGGTGCACAGGCGCGCTCCGTCCCCGCCGGGAAGTGTGACACCGCCACCGGCGCCTCGTGCAGCGTCTGCGCGCGCTTCGCCAAGTCAAACCGTGCGGCGTCGCAGTCGTCGAATCGCAGAACAAACCGATAGTGGTACGTCCCCTGCCCCATCCGCTCATACGCGCGATCATCTTTGAGCACCTTGCGCCCGGGAATGGGGTGCGCACAGTGCACCGGGGCGCGCAGAAGGTTCTTGTACAGCACACCGTCCCGGAAGCTGCCGCCGTAGACGCCGTCGTTGATCACGCCGAACACGCCGGAATCGGTCAGCAGGCAGTCATAGCCATGCGAGATGTTTTCCGCGCCATCGGCAAATCCCTTCTCCTCGCCGAACATCGTCTCGCAGAGAAGTTCCGCGCCTGCATCCGCGCACGGGAACGCCATCTTGATCATCGTATCTTCCAGCATGTTGGTCAGCCGCAGGGATATCTCAATCTCGCGCCCAGCGTGCGGGATACGGTACCGCGCCACCGCGCGGATGCCCTCTGCCGCGAACTGCGCTTCCACCTCGGTGAACACCGCACCTTGCTCGCACACCCGCACGCTGCCGGGTACGAGCGGCAGGTCGAACCGGTGCTCGTCGATCGCAAAGCTCTCCATATGCCAGGGGTCCACATTGTCCGCATAGACCGCAATGCGGCCAATGCCCGGCGCGCCGATCGGCTTCCCATTCAACGATACCTCGCCAAGGCAGCCGGTCCCAGGGTCGATGGAAAAGCGCAGGCCATCCATGGCGAAGGCCAGTTCCATATCCCGGCATGGTACAGTGGCCGGAATGCGCTCCAGCGCGCAGTCAAACCGGGTGATACCCGATGGGGCCAGTTCGGCCTCGAACGCTACCTTCTTGCGCCAGTCCAGCGGGAGCGAGCTATCCTCGCGGATCATCTGGCTGGGGACGGTTTTGCCCCCGCAGGTTACATGGGCGATAGTCTCGGTGGTGGTGTCCCAGTTCTGGTCCGGCAGCATGAACTCGCACTCGACCATCTGCCGCACCGGATAGGGGTGCGGGTTGAATACCAGGACCGGGATCGTCCCTTCTTTCGCCGGGGCTTCGCGCTGCGCCAGGCGGAAGAATGCACCGTCGATCACCGCCTGGGCAATTTCCGTTCCGTGCCCGCACTTGTCGAGCATGCGGCGCACCACGGGTTGCGTGAGCGTGCCGGGCAGCACATCATGGAACTGCACGAACTGGAGCGATGTCCACGCCTCATGTAGCTTTTCGGCGGGGTACGCCATTGCGTCGTCCAGCGCGGCGATGGAAGCCATTTTCTCCGCCGTGAGCAGCGCTGCCTCCAGTCGCCTGTGCGCCTGCTTGATCTCCAGCAGCGACGTGTAGCAGCCCACGTTGGAACGGTACAGGCTCTTCGCCACCACGGGCAGGTTTTCACCGCGCTGGGATAGCACCACACCCATATACTGTTCTGGGGTCGCGTGCACGACCTGCGCACCCTCCCGCATCATCGCGTCAAGGTCGTCGATGTCCTTCTGCGACGGTCCGCCGCCATGGTTGCCCACGCCCCAGGTATATAGCTCCGCCTCGTTCAGGGTGCCGCACGCCTTCATCCAGCCTTCCAGCTCTTCGCGGCAACGCCCCATCGCGCTGTTGTACCCCTTGCGGGTGCGGTGGGCGAACACGCGGCTGCCGTCAAAGCCCTCCCACCAGAAGTCGGTTGCGTCCTCCGGCCCCGAAGCGCCGGGCCGCATGAACACATAGCCCTCATAGCCGCACTTGGCCAACACCTGCACCAGGCCCCGGCTGTGGCCGAAGGAATCGAACTGCACCGCCATGCGCGGCGTTACCTCGAACTTCTCCTGGAAGTAGCGCTGCCCGGACAGAATCTGCCGGATCATCGATTCGCCGCCCGGCATCACGCAGTCCGGCTGCAGTTCGAACCCGCCAACGATGTGCCATCGGCCCTCCCGCACCAGCGCGCGGATGCGTTCGAACAGCTCAGGCTCATACGTTTCCACCCAGCGGTAGAGCAGCGCCTCGTTGTGGTTGAATACAAAGCCGGGGTTCCTCTCCAGCAGCATGGCAGCGCTGCGGAATGTGGCCAGCGCCGCGCCCATGCCCTCGCGCACATCCCACTGCCACACCGGGTCCAGGTGGGCGTTGCAGATCATGTATACTGTGCTCATCAGCGCACCTCCTCTGCGGCGAACGCGGAAATGTCGCCGCCGGCGAAATGCCAGGTGTGCCCCGCAAGCACGACCTCCACCGGAACGCCGACTGGCGTCTGCGCGGTCAGCTCAATGCCGCCACCGCGCTTCTCCCAGCGCACATGGATATCGCCGCGAATGGACGCTACCGTCCCCTCGGCCATCGGACGCCCATTGATGAAGGGCGCAATGCGGATTTTCCGGTACCCAGGCTCCAGCGGGGACACGCCCAGCGCCCGGTTGGTAAACTCGTAGATGGGCAGGCTGCTCCAGCCGTGGCAGTCGCTGCGCTGGGTCACCGGGTCCTCGCACCAGGTGGTCATGTGGTTTTCCATCATGCCCTCCCAGGTCTTGAGGAACTGCGCGCTTTCGCCATACAGCCCGACCATTTCCAGTGTACGGAGCAGATAGAACGTCATTGAGTAGGAGCACTGGAACAGCGACGCGTCATCCAGCGCGCGGCGGACAAGTGCCTCAGCATCGGCTCCGCTCACAATGCCCGAGAGCACCGCCCAGATCTGCCCATGCACGCTGGCCTCGCTCCGACCTACCGTATCGGTGAACAGTCCGCGCGACGCATCGTAGCAATGCGCAAGCACGCCCGCCGAAACCCGCTCCGCAATGGCCCGGTATTCCCCCGCAATGCCCTCGCGGCCGATCATCTCGTTCAGCTCCGCCGCCTTTTTCAGGAAGTACACGTACATTTGATGATAGATGGTGTGAATCTTTTCCTTCTTGCTGATCGGCACGCCGAAGTTGTGATGCCACTGCTGCACCCAGTCGGTGAACTCCCAGTAGTCCGACCGATCGAACAGGCCGGTTTGCGGGTTTATCTTCGCGGCAAAGTATTGCAGGATCGAGTCGGCTACACACAGGTAGCGCCTCAGCAGCGCCTCGTCGCCAAAGTAGTAGTAATGGTCATACAGCATCTCGATGAAGTACATGGAAAACCCGGGAATCACCTGCGTGAACTTGGCCGGCGAGGTGCAGGGAACCAGCCCATCCGGCATGCGGGCGGCGGAGAACGCGTCGATCGCGTTGCGGGCCAGCCGGTCGTCAGTGGTGATCTGGTAGGTGTACTTCATCTGCAGCGCGGTGTCCATGGTGTACTGCATCTGCTCGTAATACGGACAGTCCTCATACGTCTGGTGCATGCAGAGCCTGAGCGTGCGGACCGAGATGTCCCACATCGCGCTGTCCAGCGCAGGCGCGTCGCAGCGTCCGGATACCGCGAGCGGATACCAAACCCGGGTGAACCGCAGCCCGCACAGCACGATGGGCGCGCGCGCATTGCCGATATCGATGCGCAGGAAGCGGAACGTGCGGTAGAACACAGTCTCAAACAGCAGCGGGTGGATTGCCTCGCCGTCGTGTATCGATAGCTCAAGCGTGTCCGTTTCTCCGTCAAATATCGCGCCGGTCGTATCGTCGCGCACACCCTTGTACAGCTCGCCCTCCGCATTCAACCGGAAATAGCTCTCCGCGTACGTCAGGCGGACAGGCACGATCAGGTCCAATCCGTACTCGAAAAACAGCTGGATATGCGCCGTGGTGAGTTCCCCCATGTCCAGCTCAATGAAGCTGGCCTCACCGGGCGGGATCACCAAACGACCCTCGGTAAGCAAATCACCGGCATTCGCAAGGCTGGAACGCGACACGCGCGCCGCCTGGATAGGCGTCTCCTCCATCGGCGGAATGTTCGCGGGCGTCAGCGGCCAGAGTGTCAGGCCCGCCCACTTTTCAAACGCGGTATCTGCGACGATCTGCGCGCGCTGGAACATCCTATCGTCAAAGTCGACTTCTGCAAATGCCGCTGGGTAATCGCACAGGCGCACGTGCAGCATGTCGGTGGCGTAGCGGCTGCGGTAGGGGCTGACAAACTGTACGCTGTCCGACGGCATCACCAGCCAGCTGCGATCGGTAGCGATATCCAGCGTGTCACACATCACAATGAACCCGCCGCGCAGTGAGCACTTGACCGATATCGGCCCTGTCTCAAACCAGCGGGAGTTCTCTTCATCATCGATAAAGTGGCAGACAAACGCCGCCAGCGCGTTCTTGCCCGGGCGAAGGAGGGGCGCGATATCGACCGTCTCATAGTAACGACGGAACCGGTCGGACTTCTGCGGCCCGCGCGATACCAGCGTTCCATTCACATACAGGCGGTAGATGCTGTCCGCGCTGACCTGCACGGGGCATTCGGCGGGCAGCGTATCCAGTTCAAAGGTCTTGCGGAAAAAGCAGCAGCCCTTTTCCAGCGTGGGGCGTGCATCGCTCCAAATCCAGTACGGCGTTGACATCTCGCGTCCTCCTCGTGTGCGGTATTACCGGGCGCCCAGGAACAGGTCCTTGATCTTGATTTCGCAGTCCATCATGCCAGGCATCTCAAAGCCGAAGAACACCGACGATACCGATATATCCTCAAATTTCGACCCGACCATGCAGCCCTGTTCCTGCGAGATGGCAAGCGCCTTTTTGAAGAAGGGCAGCGGATCAAAGTCGACCGTGTGCCACGTGCCGTCGGCATACACCGGGTCCACATACTCGCTGGAGTCCATCTGGTAAATCATCATCTGCGTGGCGTCCTGCGGGTTGTAGCCGGTATCCACGAACCAATCTTCGGGAGTGACGCCGGTGCGGTTGTCATAGAGCATCACGCAGAAGTTGATATACTGGCCAAACGCGGGCGATTCGGGGTTCATATCCTTGAGAATGATGTAGACCATCGCAATCACCGCGTGCACGCTGGGGTCGGTCTTGCCATCGGGCGTCGCGTCGCGGAAATGCGGAACGGCAAACTTGACCTGCATGCGCATCTCCTCCGCATCGCCAATAGGGTGCGGTTCGGCGAAGCGCTGTTCAAAATACAGATGCACCCACGGGTCCTGGATGGACTCACGCACACGGGAATATTCCTCGCTGGCGTTCACGCGCAGCGTCAGCGTGCCGTCGGGGTCGCGCGCGACGGTCTTGTACTCGTTCTTGTATACATACGCCCCGTCCTCGATGACGAGAGGGATCGTGCGGATATTGCATTTGGAATGCCACTGGGTCACCAGCCAGATGGATTGCGCATCCGGCATGTCGCTGAGCGGCAGTTTCCCGACCATGCGCAGTGGCTTGGCCGGGCTGATAATCGTCGCCCCCTGGCGAAAGTCAGCATCCTGAATCATGTTCTTCATACCGTTTTCCTCCTGCGCAAGCGCTTGAATGGGGATGAGTAGAATGATGCAGCAGCACAGTAGCCGCCGCGCGATGCTTCGCTTCATGGGAAGGCCTCCTTTGGCCCGGCGCCCGCTATCTCATCTGCATAGGGCTGACGCCGAAGTGCTTCTTGAACGCACGGCAGAACGTATTGGCGGACGCATAGCCGCACTGTTCGGCGATTTCGTTGACGGTCAATTGGGTCGTCTGGATCAGTTCCTTCGCCTTGTCCATCTTCGCGCCAATAACGAAATCGGAGAAGGTGACGCCGGTCTGCTCGCGGAAGAAGGTGGACAGATACCCGCTGGACAGGCCGAACTGGTCGGCCACATTGTACAGCGTCAGCTCATAGTCCCCGCAGTGTTCCTTGGTGTAACGCTCAATCTCCTCGATCAGCGCCTGGTTGTGGCTCTTCTTGCTGCTGTGGAACGCCTCCGTCAGCCGGTAGATGTAGTCAATGAAGCTGCGCTGGAACTCCAGCGAAGCGATCTCGCTTGAATTCTGCTTGTAGAACGCGAAAAGCTCCTGCTGGATGCCCGCGGTCAGCTCATTGCTCGGCGCAATTTTGAGCACCGACCCGCAGAAATCATAGAGAAACGCGACGGTCATCTCATACTCTCCGGCGTGCTGCAGCGCGTTTTGGTCGAACAGCTCCTTGATTGCCTTCTCCACGATCAGCCGGTTGCCGGAGCGGATGGCGTTGACGAATTGAATCTCCACCTCCGGCGGGTAATAGTAACACGCCTGCATGCCCTGCCGCCGCTGGTACCATACGATGTCACGGCCCGGTTCCCGCAGGCCCGCGTCGAACACCGACAGCCGCGCCTCGGAGAACGATACCGGAATCGCGCTGTCGCCGGTATGAATGCCGCCAACCGACAGCTTCACCGGTGGCACCTGATTTTCGTTGATGACCTTCTTGAGCGTGCCGAACATCAGCTCCACAAACGCGCGGTTTCGCGGGTCCTCCTGGTCATACTTGGTGCGGATGATCAGCGCGGTCTCCAGCCTGTTGATGTTGCAGCAGAGGATATCCTGCGAGAATACCTTCAGCGCCTCGGTGATGATGTTCTTCGCCCGGCGGATGTCCTCATCCTGGGCGGCCGCCTCGGACGAAGGCTCCAGCGAAATGATGCTCGCATAGTAGTAATGGTTCTCGCGGTGGAACCCGGCCTCGCGCAGCACGCGCAGGTCGTCCGCGAAATCCGGCTTGTCGCCCTTGAGCAGGTTGTTGATGTATACCTCCTGGATCACCGCCTGCTGTGCGCGCATCCGGCTTTGCATGGATGCCTTATCCTCCAGCATGTTCCGGATGCTCAGGCTCACCTGTTGGTATACGTCGTTGTCGGTGTAGCGCCGCTGATTGGTATCAATCATGTCGTACAGCGAGCGCAGCATCGTCTGGTTCTTGCGGATCATCAGCGCCGCGACACCGAACACCACGCAGAACGCGGCCGCACTGATGATGCCGATCAGCTGCGTGAAACGCTCCAGGCTCTGGAGTGCCTCGCTGTCATCGGAGAGAAGCACGCAGCGCCAGGAAGTGCTCTTGGCTGTATCCATGTACCGTTTCAGGCCGCCGGTGAGCGGTGCGTCACCCACGATCATGCGCTGCTCCGCCCCCGAAAAATCCCGGCTGGAGGCGACGATCTTGCCACGCTCATCCACGATGCAGATCAACGATTTATCCGTAGCGAGCGATCGCGCGAGCATCTGCCGGACCTTGCTGGCATCCACCAGAATCACCACCGCCTGCTGGCGCGCGCGGATGTTCCGCGTACCCCAGATCACATACGGGATTACTTCGACCGGCTCCTTGGTGCCGTTGGCGTACTGCATTGGCGGCAGGAACTCGGTATCGTGGCGCATCAGCAGCCCGACGAAGCCATCGATCCCGTATCCTGCAGGATAGTCCGCGTCGCTGAACGCGCGGCTGAAGCTGACCAGATCCTGCCCGGCGCCGGGCATGATCACGTACTTGCTGGTAACAAACAGCGTGAAGTTCAGGTGGATGTATTGGTTATAGACGCCGTAGTTATCCAGTGATTTCTGGTAGGACAGCGTGCTGGGCAGCGTCTTGCGGTCAAAAATGTTTTCCGCCCGCTTGAGCGGAATCAGCATGATGGAGTTGTTCAGCTGAAAGGCGGTGTTGTGGATTTCCTCAACGGTTGTATCCAAGAAACCCTTCGTACGGGCCAGCGTGCTTCGGTTGGCGCTCTCCACATATTGGTTGATCGACGCGCGCGCAAAGACCAGAACGGCCAGCGCCAGAACCGCAACCAGGGATACGATGAGCAGTATCTGCCGGTAATACCGTTTGATCATACCGATCCTCCCTCATGCCCTCTGGCTAGTCTTTCCGCGCGCGGGAGGTGCATTCCTCCCTGGCCTCAATAAGGAGGCGGGTCGCCCCGCCTCCTGTGTGCCTATTCGGCGGTATTACTTATACTGCGCGTCGTACGCCTTCTGGTACAGCTCAAGCATCTCGTCCAGGCCCAGCGCCTTCAGATCGCCGACATACTTGTCCCAATCCTTCTCGATATCCAGCGCGCCGGTGGCGAACGATACGCGGGCTTCCCACACCTTGTTGTTAATGGCAAGCTGCAGGTCGGCCAGGGTCAGCGCGTCGTCCTCGTTAAAGAGCAGCACCTGCGGCAGGCGGATGTCCTCCGGCGGGAAGAACGGAACATAGTGCTCCATGGCGGCCGTCTCGATCTGGACATAGCCGTCCACCTTGCCGGTGGCCTGCTCGCGGGCTTCAACGGCTTCCTTGGTCATGTTCATGACGTAGATTCCGCTGCGCTCCAGCGGCTGATAGTTGTGGCCCAGCAGCGCCCAGCGGTCGTTGGGCTGCTGTTCGGCGGCACTCTTCAGCTGAAGCCAGGTCGGCGTCACGCCGTACTCGTTGACCAGCGTCTCATCCTCGTTCCACGCCCAGGTCACGCCTTCCGGTCCCTGGCTCTTGCGGGTAGTCGCGTCGGTGTTGTAGAGGAAGTCCATCAGTTTGAACGCCAGCTCCGGGTCCTTGCACTTGTTGGTCAGCACGGTGCCGGTGGTCTGCGTGTTGTAGTACTGGCACGCATACTGGATGCCCTCGGGGCCAACCAGCGGCGACAGCGCGACCAGGTCACGGAACACTTCTTCATCGCAGTAGACGAACGGCGCATGCGCGGCGAACGAGCCCAGGATCGTCGGGTCGGAGGCCAACAGCTGGCGCAGGCCCTGGTCGTTCTGGGAGAACGTCTGCGGCATGATCAGCCCTTCGTTGTACAGGTCCGCGATGTAGCGCAGACCCTCGCGGTACTCATCCTGCGTATAGGCGGCGATGATGTTGCCATCATCCACGTTGAGCATGTTCTGGTTGTCCAGGTAGATGAACGAGTTCATCAGATATGTGAACGGCTCGGAGAACAGGATGTTCGCGCCGGCGAAGGGAATCTCGTCCTTCTGGCCATTCTTGTTCGGATCGCCATCACGGAACGCGATAAGCATATCGCGGAACTCCTCGGTGGTGGTCGGCGCCTCGATGCCGAGGTTAGTCAGCCAGGCCTGGTTCACCCACATGCGGCTGAACGATTTGCCGTGCGGATCATCCTGGTACTGCGGCAGGCAGAAGATCGCGTCATTGGCGCGGACGAGCGCGGAGCGGATGTCCGGCACTTCCTGGAAAATGCGCTGCGTTTCTTTGCCGTACTTGTCAATCAGGTCGTTGAGCGGCAGGAGGACGCCCATGTCGCCGTACACCTGCTGCTGGGACGGGTCAAACGGCGCGTTAAAGATGACCTCCGGGTAATCGCCGCTGGAGAGCAGCAGGTTCAGCTTCGTGTCGCGGTCGGTAGACGGGCCCATCGTCCATACGATCTTGACGCCGGTCTGCTCTTCCACCCACTTGGTGAACTCATTGTCTTCCAGGTTGTCAACCTTCCAATCGGGCAGCGGGAAACCCCAGCAGTTGATGGTGACGCCCAGGCTCGGGTCCACGAGCGGCAGGGTGTATCCTTCGTAGTTAGAAGTATACTCTACCTCCTCGGGCTTCAGCTCCGCCACAGCGCCGCCCATCGGCGCCATCAGCAGGCCAGCCATCATCACCAGCGTAAGCAATCCCGCCCAAAACCGTTTCGAAGATGCCATGTGTGTCTCTCCCCCTTGTGATTATTTTCGTCAAATTGCTTTGAACGAATACGAGTATGGTGGGTCAGCCTTTCAGCGATCCTACGATCAGACCCTTGACGAAGAACCGCTGGACGAATGGATAGAGAATCATCAGCGGCAGGCTGGACGCGACAATCACCGAATATTTTAACGATTCAATGAGGTCCTGCTTGCGTTTGAGGCTTTCCAAATCCTGTCCGATCTGGGTGGGGTTGGTCGCGTTGACGACCAGAATATCGCGCAGCACCAGCTGCAAAGGGAACTTGTTTGCGTCGTTGATGAACAACATCGCGTTGAAGTAGGTGTTCCACAGGCCTACCGCGGTAAACAACCCCAGCACCGCGATGATCGGCGTTGCCAGCGGAATGCCGATGCTAAGCAGGTACCGGAAGTCATCGCAGCCGTCGATCTTCGCAGCCTGCAAAAGGTCTTCAGGCACGCTGGACTGGAAGTACGTTTTCACCAGGATGATGTTCCACACGCTGATCGCGGAGGGCAGAATCAGCGACCAGATGGAGTTCATCAGGCCAAGGTCGCGGATCAGCAGGAAAAACGGGATCATGCCGCCGCCAAAATACATCGTGAAGGTGAACACCACCATGATCACCTTTTTGCCCGCCATGTCGCGCCGGGAGAGCGGGTACCCGCCCAGCAGCGTCACCACCAGCGAGAGCACCGTACCCACCGCGATGAGCACCAGCGAATTGATGAAACCCGTAACGATCAGCTTATAGTCGAAAATCGCCTTGTACCCGTCCAGCGACAGGCCCTTGGGCAGCAACCATACCCGGCCCGCAGCCACATGCTCCGGCGCGCTGAAGGAGGAAATCACCACAATCCATATGGGATAGAGCACCAGCAACAGAAAGACGCCCAGCACGATGTTGTTGACGGTGAGGAAAACCCGGTCGCTGCGCGTTTCGCGGATCACGGAGCTTTTCATGTGGTACCCTCCTTTCGTCACCATAGGCTGGTTTCGCTGACCTTCTGCGATATCTTGTTGACGATCACCAGCAGCGCGAAGCACACAACCGACTTGAACAGCCCGATCGCCGTGCCGTAGGAGTAGTTGGGCATCTTGGAGCTGATGCCGATCTTGTACGCATAGGTGTCGATGACCTCGGACGTGGCCAGGTTCAGCGAGTTCTGCAACAGCAGCACCTTCTCAAACCCGGTGTTGAGCACGCCGCCGGTGCTGAGGATCAGCATGGTGATGGTGGTGGGCAGCAGCGCCGGGATATCGATGTGCCGGATACGCCTCAGAATCGTCGCGCCGTCAATGATCGCGGCCTCGTGCAGCTCGGGCGACACCGACGACAGCACGGAGATGTAGATGATCGACCCGAAGCCCAGCCCCTGCCACACGCCGGACCAGACGTAAATATGCCGGAATGAGCCACTCATCAGGAAGATGTCCACGGGCTTCCCCGAGAGCCTGGAGAGCATCTGCCCCAACACGCCGAAGTACGGATTGAACAGCTGGAACATGATGCCAGTGATGACGACCACCGAAATAAAGTGCGGCGCGTAGGAAATCATCTGGATGGATTTCTTATAGAACTTGCTGCGCACATAGTTCAGACCCAGCGCGAGCAGGATCGACAGCGGAAAGCCCATGAATAACGAATAAAAGCTAAGAATGAGCGTGTTGATCAGCGTGCTGCGGAACATCGCGTTCGTCAGGAACTTTTCAAACCACTTAAGACCCGCCCACGGGCTATCCCAGATGCCTTTGACGATGCTGTAGTTCTTAAAGGCGATCTGCGCACCGTACATCGGCACATAGCAGAAGATGACGACCATTGCGAAGGGGACCAACAACATGAGATACAGCTGGTAGTTTTGCGTAAATGTAACGCGCAGGCTCCTTCGATGCGACTTCACCATAGGCGTCCCCCTCTTCCTTTTTTGAGTTTGCGACCTGGGTCATTAATATACGCACTCGCGGCAAGCATCCACGAACGCCTGAATATTCTCCGGCGCGCCGAAGAAGAAATGATCCGATGGGCTGAGGATGAAGCCGCCCTTCGGGCAGGCATCGAACAGATCACGCACCATGCGGCGCACGGCCTCGGGGTTTCCCCGCTCAAAGCCCTCTCCCTGGTCAAACCCGCCAATGAAGGCGAGCCGGTCGCCTACCCGACGCGTGGCCTCCCGCAGGTCACAGTCGCCGCCCATACCTTTGGGCGTCATCGTTTCCAGCGCGTCCGCACCGTTTGCGACAACAATTTCCAGCAGCGGCATCAGCCCGCCGCACAGGTGATAGACCACCAGGGCCCCTTGCCTGTGCAGCGCGGCAATTTGCTGCTGATCGTACGGCAGGCAGAACTCCTCATGCAGCGCAGGGCTGATCACCGTGCTGGAGCCTCCCCCACCGCCGCATTCCACCAAATCCAACTGCTGCGGGCCGGCCAGTTCAATCACGTTCAGCTTGCGCCGGAGCAGCCGCTCCAGCACCGAATGGACCCATTCCGGTTCATCGATGCAGGCAAATATGGCTTCCTCAATGCCGAACATCGCGTTGGCGAATGACTGCCAGGGACTTCCCTGACCAAAGTCATAGAAGCTGCCCCGCACAATGCCCGCGTCACCGATGCGCGCCTTGGCCTCCAGCACTGGGCTCCAGTCCACGCCGACCGGCCGGGGGGCGTAGCGATCCCAGATATCAAAATCTTCCGGTGTCTTGATGATCGGTTCGGTGTTCCAGTGGGTGTACTGGTTCGCCGCGTATGCTTCCGTCAGCACGCCGTCCGGCGTGGTGATGGTATGACTATAGTAGAACTCTCCCTTTTCGGGGTTTTGCCAGTCCTTGCGCTCCACGCGCCAGCTGCGCGCGTCAGCCTTATCATCAAACAGGATGCGCGGCTCGACATAGATCACCGGGTCCATGCCAAAACGGCGGTACGCTTCGTACTGATCCACGCCGCCCAGATAGGTCCTGAGGTAATATGGCATCCATGAGTGCACCTGGCACGGAAGCCGATCCGGCTTCCCGTTGCGCAGCGCTGTCAAGAACCGCTGTCGACCCGTCATCTGGTCACTCCTCCCGCACTGTGGAAACTTTGTTATGATAAGCTCTGGTTTCAGCTTACAGGATGCACATACGGAAATGCAACGGATGGTTCAATACATCGATGTGCATTTCATCAGAATTGGCCAATTTGCAGGCACATCAATGCGTTTGATGTGGCAACAAGGCCCCGATCGTCGACGCAGTTGACGAAGGCCAACGCCGCTTCTCTAGGCAGCGGCAGCGTGAAGGAATCTTGTACCACCGGCATGCTGAGCACAGGTTCCCACTGGGTGGCGCACTCCCCCGCCTCCGTGTAGCACACGCCCTCGCGGCTGACATGGAGCTCACACCGATACGCACGTGAGGGGTTCAGGCCGCCCAGCTGCACTGCGACCGCATCCCCCTGGCGTCGGATGCTCACCGTGGGGAAAGGCTCCCTGCCTCGCACGACCGCGTCGGCGAACGCATACGCCTCCTGCACGCCCCAGCCCTGCTCGTGTCCATGGGTGAACCCTGGCAGCAGCGCCATCCGGGAACCTGGCAAAGCGTCCTGGCTCCGAATCGTCGCCTCGAGCGAGAACGCGAAGTCTGCCAGCCCGTTGACCCACAGCACCGGCGTCTTCACTTGTGGGAACCTGTCCGATGGGTCCCACAATGCGCGCGCCCGCTCATTGGGTGCAAAAACAGAACCAAAGAACGCCTTATCTCCCGGAAGAAAGCCGCAGCCATAGATCGGCACACAGAAGCTGAAGCGAGGGTCCAGCGTGATCAAGATGGATGCAGCGATACCACCCCAGGAGATGCCGCACAGGCCGATGCTATCCGGCAGCACGCCCGGCAATGAGCGCAGCAGCGAGTAACCCCTGGACGCTGCGGCCAGGCCGTGGTACATCCATTGTTCCTTCACCGGCAGCGTGCTGTCGTCAAAGTCGCCGGTGCGGCGCGGCCCGCCGTGCGGGTTTCTTTCTATCTCGTAGCCGCCGGGCATGGCAGGCTCGCCGCCTTCCATATCCAGCGCCAGCGCAGCGTATCCCCTCTGCGCCCAGGCCTCCGCCCACTGCGGGTAGGCCGTGCCGCCGCCGCCGTGCAGCAGCACCACGCCCGGCACAGGCTTCCCATCCGCAGGCATCGCGAGGTACGCAAACGCGGTTTTGGCATCGCCGCGGTACGGGATGGTGTCATAGTACAGCGCGCGACACACGCCGTAATCCTTGGCCGGCTTGTATTCGATGCGCTCCGGCACCTGCATCCAACTGGAAATATCCATCATGGTCCCTCCTTTAAAACAGCTCCAGCAGCACATCCGTTATTGCCTGGATGACGAAATCATTGGGGTGGTTGATGTTGTTTGCCGATAAGTCACTGGCGCGCTTTCCGCCCGCGAACATCGCCTGGTGCGGCGTGGTGAAGTCGGCGACCACCGCGGTTTCGTATTCCGCCTCCAGCGCCAGCAGCGGTGCAAGGTACTCCAGCTGATTGCCGCTCTGTATCGCGTCGGGGTTGGTAACCATCGGCGTGCAGAGGATGAACGCACACCCGGGGTTCGCACACAGCACGGTATCAAGAATCAGCCGAATGTTCTGGATGAACTTCTCCGGCGTAACGTGGAACGTACCATCGTTATTGCCAAACTCTACTATTAAAAGATCCGGCGAGAGCGCGGCGGCTTCTTCGGCCCGGCGGACGCCGTACTCGGATAGCTCGCCTCCCTTGGAGAGATTCCAGCCCGTCGGCATCTCTACCGGCGCATGGTAGCGCTGTATCAATCCCATCACGAAGCGGGTATACCATGGCGGCGCAAACGGGTACTTGTTCAGCATTGCAGAGCAGTTGCAGCCCTCTCCCAGGCTGTCGCCAAGCAGCGCGATGCGCACCGGCTGCCTTGCTGCAAGGCGCGCACAAAGCCCAGCCAGCCGCTTCGCCCCGTGCCGGTCGCTGACAAAGCGCCGCACCGGTTCCCGGAACCGGTACGCGGCGTACACCTGCCGGTCGACCAGGAAGCGGTCTTCCATATAAAGGATCAGCCCGCCGCCCATCCGGTAGGGCGCGCTCGGGTTCCTCGGCCCTGTGGGCATGTACTCCTCCCGCATCAACACCGGCATGCGCGACCCGGGCAGGCGGATCACCTCCGCGCCCCGTACGCGGTAGTCCACCCCCTCGGCGTACTCCGCGCCATACGCATCCCGCAGCACCGGCGGCTCCTCCGGCTCGCACATCAGAAAGCCATTGAACCCACCATCCTGCTGTTCCATCATCAGCAGCGGTTCCTCCGTGACGGCGAGGCTCCGCCAGAAGGGCATATCAAATTCAAATCGCATATCGATTCCTTTCCTGGATAAAACGATGCCTGCGCGGAAATGGCGCAGGCATCGCTTTATTTTGGCTTGCTTGATGCTAATATCTTACGTTCCATGTGCAATTCGCACAATATGCAAACGGTCAGGTCCCCTCGCAAATCATCAGAAATCAATGTGCGGCTTTCCATGTGTGCAGGAATTCGTCCATACCTATGGAAAGAAAGGGCTATAGCGGAAAGCGAAAGGAGCACCCATATGCGCAGAACCACAGTGGAGAAAAGCTACCAGATCGCCAAAGAGGTGTACGCGGGCTACGGCGTAGATACCGACGCGGCCATTGAACAATTCCGGTCGATCCCCATCTCGGTGCATAACTGGCAGGGCGATGACGTGCGCGGCTTCGAGGGCTCGGAGGGTCTGCACAGCGAGAACGTCGTCACCGGAAACTACCCAGGCCGCTCCAACGACGGCGCCGAAATGCGCCAGGACCTGGACCAGGCGCTCAGGTTCTCGCCATGCCGCCACAAGCTGAACCTGCACAGCATGTACGCCGAGCCAAAACACAAAAAGGAAAGAAACGAGCTGGAGGCAGAAGACTTCCGTGCGTGGATCGACTGGGCGAAGGCGCGCGGTATGGGCATCGACTTCAACGTTTCGTACTTCACGCACCCGATGATGAAGGACGGCTGTTCGCTTGCCTCACCCGACGAGGCGGTGCGTCGCTACTGGATTCAGGCGGGCATCGGCGGGCGGAAGATATCCGCCGACATCGGCCGGGAGCTCGGCCAGCTCTGCGTCAATAACACCTGGGTACCAGACGGCAGCAAGGACATGCCTGTCGACCGGGGTGTGTACCGCCGCAGGCTCGCTGACTCGCTCGACGAAATCCTTGCCACACCCTATGACCGCACCCTGATGTGCGATGTGCTGGAAGGCAAAGTTTTCGGCATCGGCACAGAGTGCTTCACCGTCGGTTCGCACGATTTCTACATCGGCTACGCTGCCAAACATGGCATCGGCGTGACGATGGACACCGGCCACTATCACCCGCTGGAAAGCCCCGCCGACAAGATCACCGCCGTCGCCCCGTTTGTTGATACGATCATGCTGCACCTAACGCGTGGCGTCCGCTGGGATAGCGACCACTGCCTGGTCCAGGACGATTCACTCCGCGCCGTGCTGCAAGAAACCAAGCGCCAGGGCTACCTCTCCGGCAAAGTGATGCTGGGCACCGACTACTTCGACGCGACAATCAACCGCGTCAGCGCCTGGATCATCGGCCTGCGCGCGGTAGGCAAAGCGCTCCTGGAAACGCTGCTGGAACCCTCCCACCTGCTCGCCAAGGCCGAGGCCGAAGGCCGCTACACCGAGCGCCTCGCACTGATGGACGAGTTCACAAACCTGCCCGCCAGCGCGGTATGGGACTATCTATGCCTGGTGGACGACAAAGGCGTCGCCGACGAGTGGCTGCCCGAGATGCGCAGGTACGAGCGCGAGGTGCAGCTACCGAGGGACGGAAGGTAACGACGAAGGAGAAGGAACGAGGGAACGGGGGAAACGAAAAGCACGCCAAGGGGTTTCACCCCCCTTGGAACCCTGACTTAAGGGCTTTGCCCTTAAGAATCCCAACACTTCGCCTCACGGCGGGTTGGGATTTTTCTTATGCATACATGCTCCCAAAAATACAAAAACCCAACCCGCCCACAGGCGAAATGTTGGGTTTCCAAAGGGCAAGGCCCTTTGGTAGGGGGTCCAGGGGGACAAAGTCCCCCTGGCGTCTCCCCCACTCCTCACTCCTTCACCGCCCCCATGATCATCCCGGCCTCCAGCCGCTTCTGGAAGAAGGGGAAGGCGATCAGGATTGGGAGGGTCGCGGCGATGATTACCGCGTACTGGACCAGCCAGCGGCTGTAGTCCGGGTTAGCGTTGAGGAGGATGCCCGCGTTGTCGGCGATCAGCTGGCGAATCCAGAGCTGGAGCGGCCATAGGTCGCGCTTGTTGGGCACGTAGATAGAGGCCGGAAACCAGGCGTTCCATTGCAGTACGACCGTGTTGAGGATGACGACCACCAGCATGCTCCGCGCCTGCGGCAGCATGATTTGGAACATCACACGCATATGGCCCGCACCGTCGATCCGTGCGGATTCGATGGTGGATTCCGGCACGCTGCGGAACGCGTTCATCATCATGAGCAGGAAGAAACCGTTCGTGCAACCCGGAATCATCAGCGCCCAACGGGTACCTACCATGCCGAGCTTGCGGATGACCATGTACATCGGGATCAGGCCGCCGGAAAAGAGCATCGTGAACGTGATGAACAGGATCAACGCCGGGCGCGCCTTGGATTCGCGGCTGAGCACGTACCCGCCGGATACGTTGACCACCACGCCGAACAGCACCGTGCTGAGGACGTAGATCAGCGTGTTCATGTACCCCGTCAGGATGCCGGAATCGGCGAACGCGATCTTGTAGCCGTCCAGCGTCGCCTTCCCCACCGGCTGCCAGAGCAACCCCTCGTGCGCAAGCAGCAGCTTGCCATCGGAAACGGACGACATCAGCACATGCCACAGCGGGATGAAGCAGCAGAACGCGAGAAGCAGCGCGAGCAGCGACAGGACGATGTCCACGGCCCGCGTGGGCAGGGTGGTACTCATGACCATACCGGAGCGGATGTACTTGTGCTTATAATCCTTCGTCATGTTCCCACCCCCTAAAACAGCGAGTTGTTGGTCGCTCTTTTGTTCAGCCAGTTGGATACCATCAGCAGCGTAGTGGCCACCACCGACTGGAATAGGCCGGACGCCGCGGACAGCCCATAGTTGGTCTGCGTGCCGAACGCCATGCGGTAGGTATAGGTCGATAGCACGTCCGCTGTGTCGTAGGTGGAGGGCATATACAGCAGCAGGATCTTGTCAAACCCGGCGGTGAAGACCAGCCCCACCCGCAGTGTCAGCATGATCACCACGAGCGGCATGATGCTCGGGATCGTGATCCGGGTCAGCCGCTTCCAGCGGTTCGCACCGTCGATCGCCGCCGCCTCGTGCAGGTCGCCGTTGACATTGGATATCGCGGCCATGTACACGATCGAGCCGAAGCCCGCGCCCTGCCATACATCCGTGAAGCAGTTGATCAGCCAGAATATGGGCACATCAGGGTTGGCGAGCCAGTTCTGCCGCTCAAATCCCAGCAGCGTCAACAGGTGCGTGATGCCGCCACTCACGCCGACAAACTCCCGCACCAACTGGCAGACGACCACCGCAGCCACAAAATAGGGCATGTACGTGACGGTCTGTATCGCGCGCCGGTATGGCCGCCACAGGATTTCGCTCATCAGCAGCGCCAGCAGGATGGGCGCGATAAAGCCGATCGTCATGTTCAGCAGCGCCATCGCAACAGTATTCCGCATCACGAGGCTGAACGTATCGCCGGTGAACAGCTCCCGGAAGTTCTCCAGGCCCACCCACGTGCTGCCAAAGAAACCCCTGGCCACCTTGAAATCCTCAAAAGCGATAACCACGCCGACCATCGGAATGTAATGAAACAGAATGAAATATGCGGCGGTCGGTATGAAGATCAGATACATGACCCAGTTGCGGGTCATATCCTGCCGCCATGTAACACGCCGGTCATTGACCGGACGTTCCGGGGATTTCGCGCGCACGGTTTGGCTCATTCGTCTTCCCCCCCTGATATGCCGTGAGCGGGGACTTACCCGCCCCGCCCACGAAATGATCTGCGGATTACTGCTGCGCCGCCTGCCAGTCGGCGAATGTCAGCGCCAGCGTTTCCTCCAGCGTGCCGCCCGCGTTCTTGAACGTGAAGAAGAACTTAGTCTGGTAGTCGGTCTCGACCTTCGTCTCCGTGCCCTCGTATACCGCGTCCAGCGCGATCGTCCAGGCGGGCAGCTGGCTGGTGGTGTCGATGGCCCAGGTGCCGCCGGTGACGGTGCCCATGCCCTCATAGACCAGCGCGCACGTGCCGTCCGAGTACATCTCCAGGATCACTTTGCCGTTCTGCTCGCCGGTGAAGACATAGGAAAGCGTCACTTCTTCGGCTGTGGACAGCGCGAAGGTCACGTCTTTGGTTCCGTCGGAGCAGGTGTATTCGAACGCGAAGCTCTGGTCTGCCAGGTTCAGCTGCGCTTCGTAGGTCACATTGTCGATCACCAGCGTCATGGACATTTTGTTGTCCGCAAGGCCCCACATGCCCGGGTAGACCGTCTCGCGTCCCACATAGGAAAGGGTCATGCTCAGCGAGTTATCCTCGAAGCACTCTACCGCCGCCGCCAGCTCGCCATACGCGCCGTCCGTCCGGCCCTTGTATACGAGCACCGCTTCCTGTACCGTTTCGACCAGGTACAGCATGCACTCGTCGCCATCCAGGTTCATGTACGTAGCGGTCTTGCCATCTTCGGAAATCGTGAGCGTGTAGCTCCCGCCGCTATCCTCGTCGGTCAGCGTGTAGACATCGCCGTCCTTTGACCATGTGCCTTCCAGTAGCGCGTCGACGGTATCCTGGAACGAGCCGTTGTGCATGATGCGCAGCATGCTGTACTCGTCATCCTCCAGCATGTACTCGATGATCGCGACGCCGTTTTCGTCTTCGCTGGTGTGGGCGGAGTCCTTCACCTGCATGAACTCGTTGTTGTATAGCGGCGCGAACTCGCCAACGAGGCCCAGCTCCGCGTCATAGGCGACGGTGGTGTAGGGTGTGCCGTCCACTGCGGTCATCACGATGGACTGCGGCGCGGTGTGCGTGACTTCTTCCTTATCCACATACTCCATCGGCTCGTCGGTGATGGTATAGAAACCGGCGGTGAACTGCGACCCGTTGTACAGCGACACATAGTAGACGCCGCTGGGGTAGAAGTGGATGTAGTTCACATAGTCGCCGCGCCCCTCGGGCTGCATGATGTACTCAAAGATTCCCTGGCAGATTTCCGGCAGGTCGGCCTCCTCGGCGCATGCGCCCAGCATGGGCAGCGCGGCCAGGGCAAGGCACAGCAGCAACGCGATGATTCCAGTCTTCTTCATGGTTCTCTCTCCTTTTTTGTATTGACACTATTTCAGTTGGTCGAGCAGCGTCTGGTAAATCTTCACGTTCTTTTCGGGTCCATACTTGTTTAGCGCCTTGACGAACGCATCCCAGTCCTTGTCACTGAAGGGGTCCTTGCTTCCCTTGATGAAGCTGGGCACGTTCTTGCTGAGGAACTCGCGCACGTTCGTCTCCACCTTCGCAAACGCCTTGGCGTCCGCAGGCGATAGCTGGCTGGTGAACGACCCTTCCAGGCGACCTGTGTTCTCGTACCAAATCCACTGGTCCAAGCAGTTGAGGTACGAAGCGTGGCCGCGCGTAAAAGTGATCGAGCTGGGCTCCATGCCGAAGAGCCGGACGCCGTTGACGGCGGTGTTGAGCGCGCCGCTGGAATACTGGATTTCATCCACCACCGTATACTTGGTGCCGGTCGGGGTTTCCAGCGCGTAGTACGCGCCCTCGGTCAGGCCGAAGCGGGTGTACAGCTCGTTCTGTGTCTCCTCATACTGCTCCTTGTTCAGGCCCAGCATCATGTTTATCGCGCCCTGCTGGGAGTACATGTAGTCCAGCAGCGAGCAGAGTGTAGCAATGTCCTTGTCCTTCGCCTTTTCGGTCAGGAAGATCGATACGGCCTCTCGCGCCTGCTGGTACATGCAGAACGGTTCCACGCCCTGCTGGGCCTCGCCGCCGTAGATGTCGTTGATCGGCTGCCGCGCGCCGAACACGACCATGCCGTCCCGGAGGCCCTCGCCATCGTCCAGCTTGCCCTCCAGCTGCCCCAGCAGCCCGTACCACAGGCCCACCTTGCCCTGACGCACCTTCGCGTCGTCAATCTTGTAGAACATATCGGCCGAGTGCTCGGGGAACGCCTTGTCGATCCAGCCATTCTGGAACCAGGTGTACATGCACTGCAGGTACACACGGAAGTTGTCGCTCGTCGCGCCGAAGACGATCTGGTCGTCCTTGTCCTTGTACCAGGCCACACCGCCGCCGCCAAACGCGCAGGATAACTCGCCCGTCTCGGTGTACCCGGGGTAGTACAGGCTCATGCAGTAGCCGTCGGTAATGCCCTGGTCTTCGATCGCCCGGGCGAATATCTCCAGCATCCACTCCCAGTCGCTGATGTAGACCGGGTCAGCGTTGCCGCTGGGGAATACCACGTTGTCCTCCCAGCTGTCCTTGTCTGTTGAGCCGTCTTCCAGCGTCGCGACATACGCGCCGGAGAATGCACTGCCATCCACGGGGCTGACGCCGTACTTAACGATCCAGTCGCGGCGGTAGCAGTAGCCGCCCCAGTTGTACGCCAGCGCGTCGCGGTAGCTCCACAGCTGCAAATACTTCTTCTCGCCGTTCACCACGTTCGTGGTGGTCTTGGCAAGCTCGGGGTTCGCCTCCAGGAACGCCACATAGTTGGGCATGTAGGCCTCAACATACTCCGTCAGGTCCAGCACAATCCCGTCCTCGTACAGCTCCGCGATGGAACTGCGCAGGTAGGTGCTGTTCATGATCTCCGGGTAGTCTCCGGTGGCGAGCAGGGTGTTGAAGTTATCCTGCTCCGCTCCCCCGACAGGCACCAGGAACTCCAGCGAGAGCGTCTTGCCCTCCGCGCCCCAGGTCTGCCCCATCAGCCACTCGACCACCGGGTTCTCGCTATAGCTTTTATAGTAGGAAGTATCCGTGCCCTGCGGAATCCACCAGCTGAAGGAGAGGGCGTCGTCCCCCTTGGCCGCCGACACGCCCGCAGGCAGCAGCGCGAGGGCCATCACCAGGGCGATAACCAGTGCGAGATACCGTTTCATGTGCTTAATCCCCTTTCTTTTGGTCACAAGGTCTATCTAGTAAGGTTTATACCTTGGATTTATACCCCGTGGGCAACGCTTCCCAGCGGGCCTTCAGCAGGTAGGCGCTGGCCTTGGGTTGGCGCTGCCGGGTGAATATCCCCTTCTTGTTTCCATCCAGGCGCATCGTCCCCTCGCCGGTCTGGAAATCCGCAAACGCCCACACCTGTTCCCCGCGCACGCAGTCATATGAGTCGAACACACGGTGGCACATCTCCAGGTACTCGGTCTGGTATTCCTGGCTCCACATCACGGAGGGCAGCTTGTGCTCGGCCGCGCTCGTGTCCGCGCCATACTCGGTAAAGACAAACGGCTTGTCGGGTTCCTTCTCATACCAGGCATCCATTTCCCTTCGGAAGGCCATCTCGGCCATACCAATCTCATTGCCGCCAAGCACGTACCAGCCGTAGTAGCGGTTCAGGCAGATGAAGTCGCACAGCTGATAGCACTTGCACCGGTCCGGCTGCGCCATCATGATCGAGGTGTAGGTGCGGGGCCGCCTCTGGACATCCAGCGCGTGCGCCGCCTCGAACACCTTTTCCAGGTACGGCAGTGCGCTGTCGTCGGTCGTCTCCGGTTCGTTGAGCAGGCTCCATGCGATCACGCAGGCATAGTTCTTATCGCGCGCGATCAGCTCCGCCAGCTGCGTCAGGTGGTTTTCAAGCAGTGCGGGCGTCGTTTCTTTCTCAAAGAACTTGGTCTGTTTACCACCTGCCGCGTCAAAAAAGTTGAGCGTGCTGGCCATCAGTCCTACGGCAGGCGCTTCGTCGATGACGAGGAAGCCCTCCCGGTCGGCCATCTGGTAGATTTCCTCACAATAAGGGTAGTGCGCCGTACGGAACGAGTTGGCAGAGGCCCACTTCATCAGCTCGAAATCGCGTTTGATGACGCCCAGGCTGAACCCGCGCCCGATGATGTCGCTGTCCTCGTGCTTGCCAAAACCTTTGAGGTAGACGGGCTTCCCATTGAGCAGGATATCCTGGCCGTCGATCTCCACGGTGCGCACGCCGATGTCCTCGTAGTACTCATCGACCACCGTCTCCCCATCCAGGATGCGGATGACAAACCGGTACAGGTACGCGTCCCGCACGTTCCACAGCCGCACATCCTCGATCGCGATGACGCCGCTCGCCCCTTCGCACCGGGCCACCTGCCCGCCGCGCTCATCGTATACTGTAATCTCCACAGGGCGCTCCCCCGTCGTCTCCACCCAGTACTCCACCTCAGCGTCGCTGCCCAGAATATGATGGTTGACGGTGAAATCCACGATATGTTCCTTGGGCGTAGCGACAAGCGCTACTAGGCGGTTCAGCCCCGAATAGTTGTAAAAGTCGAAGTAAGGCTTCGCCATCTTGCGGCCATCCGGCAGTATGGCGGTGCGCCCCACGGGCAGGCAATCCTCACGCAGCTCATTGTTGACCCGCACGACGACCCGGTTTGGCGCGTCAAACTTAGCAACCTCCGTGATGCGCGCGTCAAACGGCAGGAACCCGCCCTCATGGAACGCGACCTCTACCCCATTGACGTATACCGTCGCGCGGTGCGTAGCGCAGCCGAAGCGGATCGACACTTCCAGGTCCCGCCACTCGCCGGGAATGAACACCTCTGTCTCGTACCAGAAATCGCCCGCGTACTCACGGGAAACCTTGTCGGTGAACATATCGGCAAAGCTGGCGGGCACGGGCATCTGCATCGGCCCGGGCAGACCGTCCGGCCATCCTTCGGCACCGCCGATGCCCTGCGGATCAAACTGGAACTTCCACATTCCGCCCATGTCCTGTACCCTGCGGGTTGCCGTCGCACGCGGGTATAGCATCGATAGCTTTTTCAACCGCTCATCCCATCCCTTCGCGCTGCTCTCGTCGATATGGACATTGTAAACAATTTGTCGCGAAACCAAAAGGACGGTTTTGCTTGATATCCGCACAATTTTTTGGTATTCTTGTTGCAACGCTGTGCAGGGTGTGGGTGCGCGATGGAGATTGACGTGCTGCAATTGATGGCGGAAATGATGGGCGCGCATGGCGCTGGGATGCGCGTTTTTCGCCCTCCCTATGGCGATATGGAGCGCATCGACAAAGGTCTCCGCCGCCAGATTTTCCAGCAGTACGACTACGGCGACATCGCTGCGCAGCTTGCGCGTGCCTGCCATGACCATACCGTCTACTATGTCACCGACCCGTTTGAGCTGCGCTACATGATCTTCAAGGTGCCTGCGCGCCTCTGCCCGGACGGGGAAAAGCAATACGCGGTGATCGGCCCTTTCATCTTCCGTGACCATACCGAAATAGCCCAGGAGGTGGTCGACCGCCACCGCCTGCCCCTGTTCCAGTTGGCGGAACTCAAGGAGTTCTACCTGGGCATTCCGCTGCTGCCGATGCGCGACGTATCGGAATCCGAGGTGCTGGTGCTGGCACGGCATCTGTTCGGCGGCGAGAGCTTCACCTTCGACAGGACAAGCCTGCGCCTCGATGGGTCGCGCGGTCCCCTGGAACCCAAGGCGGAACCGGAAAGCACCATTTCCATGGCGGCGCTTGAGGCGCGCTACCGGGCGGAAGACGACATGCTCGACGCCGTCAGCCGTGGCGACCTGAAAAAGGCTATGGCCTACCAGGACGCGTTCCGCAGCTTCCGCCTGGAACCGCGAAACTCCGACAGCCTGCGCAATAAGAAAAACCTGATCATCTCGCTCAACACGCTGTTCCGCAAGACCGTGCAGCGGGCCGAGGTGCACCCCGCGCATATCGACAGGCTGTCCGCCTCGCTCGCCAAGCAAATCGAGCGGGCGCAGAACCTTAGCGAGCTATCAAGGCTGACCGAGGACATGATGCACAAATACTGCCTGCTGGTGCAGAACCACTCGCTGCGCGGCTATTCGCAGACGGTGCAGCGCGTGATCAACTTTGTGGAGTTCAACCTGTACGAACCGCTGTCGCTCAAGTCGCTGTCGGAACTGGTCAATGTCAGCGCCAGCTACCTCTCCACACAGTTCAAGAAGGAAACCGGGGCCACGCTGACGGATTTCATCAACGAAAAGAGAATCCGGCAGTCCATCCTGCTGCTCAACACCACCGACCTGTCCATTCAGGCAATTGCGGAAAGGGTCGGTTTCTCGGACGAAAACTACTTCAGCCGCCTGTTCAAACGCCAGATTGGCAAGCCACCAAGGGAGTACCGCAAAACTGTCCAGCCCAAATAAACGATCAATCATTGAATCAATACAGGAGGAAAACACATGAGAATCGTCGATTGCCAGGTCTGTCACGTGGCCTCTCCGCTGGGATACCAGATGGAGCGGCCGGTTTTTTCGTACACCGTTATTGGGGCCGCGGGCAAGCGTCAGGCCGCCGCGCGCATCCGCGTGTCGCTGCACGCTGACCTTAGCGATCCCATTTTGGATACCGGCTTCTCCGCCAACATCGACAGCCTCGCCTTCCCCGCCGATATCGCGCTTGCGCCCCGCACGCGGTATTACTGGGATGTATCCGTCCAGAGTGACGCGGGCGAGGAAGCCACAAGCGACATCAATTGGTTTGAGACCGCCAAGATGGACGAAGAATGGGCCGCCCAGTGGATCACCTGCGCGGAGGGCGACGGCCGTCATCCCGTGTTTTTCCGTTCGGTCCCCGTTGGCCAGCCCGTGCAGAGCGCAAGGCTGTACATCTGCGGCCTGGGCGTCTATGAGGCCTACTGGAATGGCGAAAAGATCGGCGATGAGTATCTGACGCCGTACTGCAACAACTACCAGCAATGGCTACAATACCAGACCTACGATGTAACCGAGCAATTGCAGGCAAGCGGCGAGCTTTCCGTGCTGCTGGGCAATGGCTGGTACAAGGGGCGATTTGGCTTTGAGAACAGCGTAGGCCAGCCAGGGCATTACGGCAACAGCTGGAACCTGATCGCCGAGCTGCGCGTCACGTTTGCGGACGGAAGTGAGATGGTCCTAGGCACAGACGAAAGCTGGCAGGTGCGCCGCAGCGGGATCACCGCATCGTCAATCTACGACGGCGAGGCGTTCGACGCCACACTTGCGGAGACTGCTCCCGAGGCAGTTTCGCCCAGCACGGAAAAGCTTGCGCCACTGGTAGCGCGCCTGAGTCTCCCGGTTCTGGTGCACGAGGAAATCAGCCCCGTGGCGCTGCTGCGCACGCCCGCCGGGGAGACGGTGCTGGACCTGGGCCAGAACTTCGCGGGCAGCTTCCGCCTGCGCGTAAACGAGCCCAAGGGCACGGTGATCCACCTGCAGTTTGGCGAGATTTTGCAGGGCGGCAACTTCTACCGGGACAACCTCCGCAGCGCGCTGGCTGAATATATCTACATCTCCGACGGCCGGGAGCGCGTGCTGCAGCCGCATTTCACCTTCTACGGCTACCGCTTTGTGAAGATAGAGGGCATGGCAAACCTCCGCGCCGAGGACTTTACCGGCCTGGCGCTCTACTCCGCACTGCCGAGGGCAGGCAGCATGACGACCGGCAGCGCCCTGGTCAACCAGTTGATCTCCAACACCGAATGGGGCCTGAAGGGCAACTTCCTGGATGTGCCGACCGACTGCCCGCAGCGTGACGAGCGCATGGGCTGGACCGGCGACGCGCAGGTTTTCAGCCCCACGGCCTGCTTCCTGCGCGATAGCTATGCCTTCTTCCGCAAGTACCTGCACGACATGGAGACCGAACAGAGGGAACACGGCGGCCAGGTGCCGATCGTAATCCCCTCCTTCCACCAGACGCGGACCTCCACCGTCTGGAGCGACGCGGCGTGCATCATCCCGTGGACCCTGTACATGTTTTACGGCGACCTGTCAATCCTCGCAGACCAGTACCAGAGCATGAAAGACTGGGTGGATGCGCTTAGGCGGATCGATGGTGACAATCATGCCTGGCGTGACTCGTTCCACTATGGCGACTGGCTGGCGCTGGATAACCCAGCGGGCGGCTCGGATCAAGTCTGGGGCGGCACGGATGTGGGCCTTATCGCGGATGTCTACTATGCGTACAGCGCGGAGCTGGTGGCCAAGGCCGCGCGCCTGCTGGGCAAGGAAGACGATGCCGCGCAGTATGAAGCCCTCTGCGCAAAGGTGCGCCAGGGCCTGCGGGACGAGTTCTACTCGGCGACAGGCCGGTGCTGCATCGATACCCAGACGGCGCTGCTGCTGACGCTCCGGCATAACCTGTCGGACGACCGCGAGAAGACGCGCGCCGCGCTCCTGCGGAAGTTCAAGGAAAGCGGTGGCAAGCTGAAGACCGGCTTTGTCGGCACGCCGATTCTCTGCAACCAGCTGTCCGAGGAGGGCTTCGATGACCTCGCCTATAGCCTGCTGCTCAACGAAGAATACCCTGGCTGGCTGTACTCGGTGAAGCTGGGCGCGACGACGATTTGGGAGCGGTGGAACAGCGTACTGCCGGATGGCAGCATCTCTTCCACTGGCATGAACAGCCTCAACCATTACGCCTACGGCTCCATCGTGGAGTGGCTGTACCGGCACGCGATGGGCATCAACCCCATCGAGGATGCACCCGGCTTCCGCAGGGCGCGGATCGCGCCGAAACCGTCTTACAAGCTGGGCCATCTGGAGGCGGAGTATCCCTCGGCGGCGGGCACCTATAAGGTGGCGTGGAAGGTCATCGGCGACAAGGGGTTGGAGCTTTCGATTACCGTCCCCTTCGATTGCGAGGCGGAGCTTGTCCTGCCGTATGCCCCGGATGCCCTCTTCGCGGACCATGCGAACCCGATGTTCGCAGACGTGCGGGATGGCGTATGCTACCTCCCCGCAGGCGAATACAAGGTGTCCTATGAGGCGACGAAACCGCTGCGGAATACACTGAGCGTTCATATGTCGGTGGACGAATTGCTGCGCCATGATGCAGCAAGGGCGCTGGTGGAGGAGGCGTTCCCCTCGATTGGCAACATGCCGTCCACGCTGCGGAGCATGAGTATTGTGCAGTTGCTGGCCGCCTACAAGCAGGGCGATGCTGGCCAGGTAGAGGCGCTTGACGTGAAGCTCGGGCAGATTGAGCGGTAAGGGTCACAAGTAAAAGGGGCTGCCACGGCAGCCCCTTTCATTTCTCGCGCAGCGCCACATCGTAATACGAAACCGGCGGCACCAGCGCCCCTTCGGTGAACCCTTTGGCGATCGTACGCCGCAGGTCCGATAGCATCATGAACCCCGTCCCCGCATCCTTCGACCAAATGGACGCGCGCAGGTCGATTGACGAGGGGCCGAGGTTTACCACGGCGACGGCGACATCTTTCTGCGCGCCGGCCTGTATCTGCTCCTCCGTCCGCACATCCAGAAAGTCCGGGTGGGCAAGCGCCGCCTGCCGGATGAAGCCAATCGCTTGCTCGACATCCGTGCCATACCCCACGCTGACCAACAGAAAGTTACAGATGGCACGCGAATCGCCCAGCTGCGACGTGCGGATGATCTCCTTATCAATCACGCTGTTGGGTATGGCAATCCGTTTGTTGTTAAAGTCGCGGATCACCGTCTGGCGCAGGCTAATCTCCGTCACGAACCCAACGATGTTCTGCCCCACAACCTCGATCTGCTCGCCGATGAGAAAGGGCTTGCTCGCTCCAATCGATATACCGCTGAAAATATTCGCCAGCGTTGCCTGCGCCGCAAGACCGATGACCACCGCAACAAGTCCGGACCCAGCCAGCAGCGTCGTGCCCATCGACCGCAGCGGCGTAATCGTCATCAGTACCATGCAGACGCTGATAAAGATGATCACCACATAGATCAGCCGGTAAAAGAATTTCAGGTTCCCCTGCTCTTTTTTCTTGAAGAAGCGCGACAGCACCCGGATGAGCGTCGCTGTAACCACGCCGATAATCGCCGCGTACAGGAGGGTGTACCAGATGCCGTTGACAAATGTATTCTTCTGCCACGTATCAAGTTCCTGAGAGAGATTCTGAAACGCGGTGGTAACCTCATCCGGCATACTTACGCAACCTCCCCTCTGGACACTATCATACGCGTATATGGGAAGGATTGCAAGGGCGGTGCGGCTTACGCCGCGTCCAGCCCTCCAGTATACAGCTGATAGTACGCACCCCGCTCCGCAAGCAGTTCCTCATGGTTTCCGCGCTCAATAATCTGCCCACCATCCATCACCAGGATCACATCGGCGTTCTGGATTGTCGAGAGCCGGTGCGCAATCACGAACACGGTTCTGCCCTTCATCAGCGCATCCATGCCGCGCTGCACGATTGCCTCGGTACGCGTATCGATGGAGCTGGTCGCCTCGTCCAGGATCATCACCGGCGGATCGGCCGCCGCCGCACGGGCGATGGAGATCAGCTGCTTCTGGCCCTGCGACAGGCCTGCGCCGTCTCCGGCAATCACAGTCTGGTATCCGCTGGGCAGCCGCGAGATGAACCCATGTGCGTTCACCAGCTTCGCGGCGGCGATCACTTCTTCGTCCGCAGCGTCCGGCTTCCCATAGCGGATGTTGTCCATCACGGTGCCGGTGAACAGGTGCGTATCCTGCAAGACGATGCCCAAGCTCCGCCTCAGGTCGGGCTTCTTGATCTTCTGGATGTTGATGCCGTCGTACCGGATCTTCCCGGCGCTGATATCATAAAAGCGGTTCAGCAGGTTGGTAATCGTCGTCTTGCCCGCGCCGGTCGCACCCACTAACGCCACCTTCTGGCCGGGTTTCGCGAACAGCGTGATATCCCGCAGGACCTGCTTTTCATCCGTGTAGCCAAAGTCCACATGCTCAAAGCGGACATCGCCGCGCAGCTCCGTATACGTCACGCTGCCGTCGCCGTGCGGGTGCTTCCATGCCCACAGTCCCGTGCGTTCCCGTGCCTCCCGCAGGGTTCCGTCCGCCGCGCGCTCCGCATTCACCAGCGTCACATAGCCGCCGTCCTCCTCCGGCTGCTCGTCAAGGAGGTTAAAGATGCGCTCCGCCCCGGCCAGCGCCATGATGACCGAGTTGATCTGCTGCGCAATCTGGCTGATCGGCATGCTCATCGACCGACTGAGCAGCAGGAACGAGGCGATCGCGCCCAGTGTCAGCCCGCTGCCCGCGCCGGAGAACGCCAGCGCGCCGCCAACGATTGCGATCAACACATACTGCAGATAGCCCAGGTTCCCCAGCAGCGGCATCAGAATGTTGCCGTAGGTATTGGCCTGCGTTGCGCTGGAAGCCAGCTCATCATTGAGCGCACCGAACTGCGTGACCGCGCGGTCCTCGTAGCCGAATACCTTGACCACCTTCTGCCCGCCGATCAACTCCTCCACATACCCATTCACCGCGCCGATCGCCTTCTGTTGGCGCTTGAAGTGAGTGGCGCTCTTCCCCGTCACATACCCACTCACCTTCCAGATGACTACCATCATCACCAGCACCACCAACGTCAGCACCCAGCTCATCGACAGCATCGCGCAGAGCACGAACACGATCGTGATCAGCGAACTGATCAGCTGTGGCAGGCTCTGCGAGATCATCTGCCGGAGCGTGTCGATGTCGTTCGTATAGCGGCTCATGATGTCGCCAACCTGGTTCTGGTCAAAGTAGCGCACCGGCAGCGACTCCATGTGCCCGAACATCCGGTCGCGCATGTTCTTGAGCGTACCCTGCGATACGCTGACCATCAGCCGGTTATACAGGAACGTCGCCAGGATGCCCACCAGGTAGATGCCGCCCATCATCACGATCGCGCCCAGCAGCGCGCCGTACGCGGGGTTCGCGCTGCCGATCAGCGGCGCGATATAGTCGTCAATCAGCGTCTGCAAGAATGTCGACCCCAGCACCGACGCGCCCGCGCTGACGAGAATGCCCGCGAATACTGCAATGAGGTGCGCCCTGTACTTGCCGGCAATTTCCCCGATGAGCCGCTTGGCTGTGCCCAGCGCGTTCTCGGGACCTCTTCTCTTTTCATTATTCTGGTTACGCTGCATTTTCTTCTTCCCCCTTTGTCTGCGACTGGTACACTTCCCGGTAGATGGGGCTGGTTTTGATCAGTTCGTCATGGGTGCCGATGGACTCAACCCGGCCTTCATCCAGCACCAGAATCTTATCCGCATGCCGGATTGACGACACGCGCTGCGCGATGATCACCTGCGTCATCTGCGGCACTTCCTCTTGCAGCGCCCTGCGGATATGCGCATCGGTCTTGGTATCCACGGCGCTGGTGGAGTCATCCAGGATCAGGATGACCGGATTCTTCAGCAGCGCGCGGGCGATACACAGCCGCTGCTTCTGCCCGCCGGAGAGGTTCGCGCCGCCCTGCTCGATCTTTGTGTCATATCCATCCGGAAACTGCATGATGAACGCGTCCGCCTGCGCAATCTCGCAGGCATGAACCAGCCCCGCATCGGTGGCGTCCGGGTTTCCCCAGCGCAGGTTCTCCTTGACCGTGCCGCTGAATAGCTCATTCTTCTGCAGCACCATCGCCACCTGTGCCCTAAGCGCATCCAAGTCGTAACCGCGCACATCGTTTCCGCCCACCTTGACGACACCTTCTGTCGGGTCGTAGAGCCTGGGGATCAGCTGCGCCAGCGTGCTCTTGCCGCTGCCGGTGCCGCCCAGTATCCCTAGCACCTGGCCGGATTCCACCTGAAAGCTGACGCCGCTGAGGCAGTCCGCGTCGCCCCCGTAGCGGAAAGAGACGTTCTCAAACGCGATCGACCCATCTTTCACTGCCGTAATCGGCTTCTCGCCATTGCGAATATCGCTCTGCTCGTCGAGCACCTCCACGATACGCCGTGCGGACGGCATCGAAATCACCATCATCAGCAGCACCATCGAGAACATCATCAGGCTGCCCAGGATCTGCGACATATACGAGATCAGGCTGGTCAGCTGGCCGGTCGTCAGGCTGCCGCCCACAATCAGCTGCGCGCCGAGCCAGGAGATCAGCAGTGTTGCGCCGTACATACAAAACTGCATCAGTGGGCTGTTGAACGCGATCAGGCGCTCTGCCTTCACATAGCTGTCATGGATTTCTCCCGATACGCCCTCAAACTTCTCCGTCTCGTGGTTCTCCCGTGTGAACGACTTCACCACGCGAATACCGCGCAGGTTTTCCTGCACCACGGTGTTCAGCCGGTCGTACAGCCGGATCGCTTTGGTGATGATCGGGTGAGCGTTTCGCATGATAAGGTAGATGCCGCCGCCCAACACCGGCAGCGCGCAGAGGAATATCAGCGACAGGTTTGCACTGATGCTAAACGCCGAGATCAGCGACAGCACGATCATGATCGGCGCGCGCACCGCGATGCGCACCAGCATCTGGAATGCGTTCTGCACGTTGGTTACGTCCGTCGTCAGTCGGGTCACCAGACCGCTCGTCTCGTACTTATCAATATTGGAAAATGAAAACTCCTGGATATTTCTATACATATCCCCGCGCAGGTTCTTGGCAAACCCCGCCGACGCGCTGGCGGCGTATTTGCCCGACAACAGCCCGAACACCAGCGCAACCAGCGCCGACAGCAGCAGCACAATCCCCGTCCTCAGCACCGCGCTCATATCTCCGCCCGCGATGCCCCGGTCGATCAGCTCCGCCATCAGCAGCGGGATTACCACCTCCAGCACCACCTCCAGCGCCACAAAAATTGGCGAGAGAATTGTTGCCTTTTTATATTCGCGTATGCTCCTTGCGAGCCTCTTGATCATTGCCTGTTTCTCCTTTATTTTGTTCTTTACCTTACAGTTCGTTTGCTAACATTGTGATCATTTTTATGGGCTGCTTGCGCCGACAAGCAGCCCACACGCTACGCGCCGATGTTCTTCTTGATCCGCTCCGCCACCCGGAAGAAGGCTTCCAGGTCCGATTCCGAGATGCCGCGCGCCATGGTATTCTCCATCACTTCGATCTCTATGGAAGCCTCCTGGTGCAGCGCCCGCGCCTTGTCGGTCAGTACCAGCTTCTTCAGCCGTGCGTCATGCGGCACATCCAGGCGCAGGATCAGCCCGTTTTTCTCCATCAATGCCAGGATTCCGCTGGCCGTCGAGCGCCGGATATGGAACTCCTCCTCCACATCGCGCTGGTAGGTGTCCTCCTCGCGCATGCTCAAAAAGTGCATGATGCCGCGCTGCATGCCCGTCACCTCGCGCCCCCGTGCGGCGTTATCCATATAGCGCATGATTTCGTTGCTGAGGGCCTTCACCTCAAACACGATCAATCGCCTCTCCTTCACGCTGTTCGCCTCCAAATGTTAGGTTACTAATTGTTCGTTTGCTTACATTATATGCAGCCATCGCCTTTTTGTCAATAGCCCAGGCAGATTCTTTTTTACCCGCTGAATCTTCCATCTGTCACAGCATTGACTTGAAAGCAACACAGGAAAGGGTGTATACTAGGGTCATTCTGAAAACCCACAAACTGCCCAAAGTATGGTAAACTGCTAGCGAGGGGGTAGTGGAATGGGAGCACGGAGGTACGAGGTAACCGACGAAGAATGGGAACGAATCAAGGGATACATCCCGACAGCAAAA
>JAVBQK010000165.1:0-19261 GCA_031549105.1 Eubacteriales bacterium | reverse complement strand
CCCGGGGTGCGTGGCTGGGTCGCCGGGGGGGCCGGCCCGGTTGGGGGGGGGGGGGGGGCCCCCCCCCCCCCGGCGTTCTTTTTTTCGTGTTACTCCTGCCGCGCGATGCCGGTCACCGCGTCATCCATCAGCGCCATGACGTACATGCGCCCCTTGCCTGCGCGGGCCTCGATATGCACGTCCTCGGTGGAGAAGGTCGTCGGCGGGCTGTTCTTCTGAAAAATGGTGAAGCGGTACGGCTCGCGGACATACAGCGCTCCGGCGACGACCTCGCCGTTGGCCCCGTTCTTCTGGAACGTGAAGCCCTTCAGCCCCTTGCCGGCGCGGTTCTGGATGTCGAAGTCCAGTGACAGCGCCTTTTTGGCGTAGCCACGGTCGCTGACGAGCAGCAGCTCGCCCTCGTCAGGCAATGTTTGCAGCGCAAACGCGACGGCGTCGTCATCGTCCAGCCCCATGCCGCGCACGCCGCCGGTGGCCCGGCCGGTCGCGGTCACTTGCTCCAGTGGGAAGTGGATGACCATGCCGCGCCGCGATACCAATAGCAGCGCTGGTTCGGCAATCGCCTGCACGTCCAGCAGCGCGTCCTTGTCCTTGAGCGACACGGCGGCAAACTTGGCCTTGCGCACGTCGTAGGCCGCAGCTTCGGTGCGCTTGACCATGCCGCCGGTGGAGATGAACAGTAGCTCGCCCAGTGCGGCAAGCTCGCCCGGCCGCAGGCACATCAGCCGCACCGGTGTCTCGTCCTTCTCCAGGCCCGCAAGCAGGCCGCTGAGCGTGGTACCCCGGTCCTTAGGCCGGTTGGCCTCGGGGAGGGAGGACACCGCCAGCGGGTAGCAGTTGCCACGGTCGGTGAAGAAGTATAGCGTCGCGTCGGACAGCGTCTGGAAAACCTCGCGCGGGCGGTCCTTTTCATCCTCAGGCGCGCCGAGCTTGTCAAAGAACTTGGGATGCATGCGGCGCAGTTGGCCGCCGGCCGTCAGGAAGACGGTCGCCTCCTCCGGCTCGGGCGCATCCTCGACCACGGCGGCGGGGGTGTCCTCCTCGGAGACAAGCACGGTACGGCGCGGGTCCGCGTACTTTTCTCGGATCTCGGAAAGCTCGCTCTTGATGACGTTCATCAGTTTGCGGCGGCTGGCCAGGATGCCCTCCAGCCGGTCAATCTCGCGGAGGACCTTCGCGTGTTCCTCGCGGAGAGATAGGATTTCCAGGCCCGTCAGGCGGCGCAGGCGCAGGTCCAGGATCGCCTGGGCCTGTATTTCGGACAGGCTGAACCGCGCCATCAGGTTGGTTTTGGCCTCTTTATCGTTCTTGGCCGCGCGGATGATGCGGATGATCTCATCCAGGTTGTCCACCGCGATGATCAGCCCATCCAAGATGTGCAGGCGCGCCTTGGCCTGCTCCAGATCGTACTGCGTGCGCCGGGTGATGACATTCACCTGGTGTGCAATGAAGCACTCGATGACGCGCTTGATGCCCATCTGCTCGGGCTTGCCATCGGCGACGGCCATGATGTTCACGCCGAAGGTGATCTGCAGGTCGGAATACTTATACAGCGCCGCGAGGATGCGAGAGGGGTCGGTATCGCGCTTGATCTCGATCACCGCGCGCAGGCCGGTGCGGTCGCTCTCATCGCGGATATCGTGGATGCCCGCGAACATCGTCTTTTTCTCTTCGCTGAGCCGCAGGATTTTTTCCAGCATCGCCGCTTTGGACACCTGGTAGGGCATCTCGGTGATGACGATCAGCGACCGATCGGAGGGGCCTGGCTCGATGTGCACCTTGGCGCGCAGAGTCAGTTTGCCGCGCCCCGTCTCGTACGCGACGGCGATTTCGGGCGTATCCAGCAGCACGCCGCCGGTGGGGAAGTCGGGGCAGGGGACAAGGCGCATCAGCTCCGGCACGGTGATGTCCGGCTTATCAATCGCGGCGATGACCGCGTCGATCGTCTCACCTAGGTTGTGCGGCGGAATGTTCGTCGCAAGGCCGACCGCGATGCCCGACGCGCCGTTGACCAGCAGGTTTGGGTACCTTGCGGGCAGCATGTCCGGCTCCTTAAGGCTGTCATCAAAGTTCAGCCGGAAGGGGACGGTGTCCTTCTCGATGTCGCGCAGCATTTCCAGCGCCAGCGGGGCCATGCGGGCCTCGGTATAGCGCATCGCGGCGGCGGTGTCGCCGTCGATGGAGCCGAAGTTGCCGTGCCCATCCACCAACAGACCGCGCAACGAGAACGGCTGTGCCATGCGCACCAGTGCGTCGTACACAGATGAGTCGCCGTGCGGGTGGTATTTGCCTAGGCAATCGCCGACGATGCGGGCGCATTTGCGGTGCGGCTTATCGGGCGCGAGCGACAGCTCCGACATCGTGAACAGGATGCGCCGCTGCACGGGCTTGAGCCCGTCCTCCACGCGCGGCAATGCGCGTTCCAGGATGACGTGCTCCGCATAGGGCATCATCGCGTCGCGCATGACCTCTTCCATGTTCGCCTGTAGGATTACTTCGCGGCGCTCGGCCTCGGGGGGCGTGGGTTTCTTGGCCATGCTCGCTTACCCCCTTTCGCGCGCGGCGGGCGCTTCGAACGTATCGATGCGGTTGAAGTTGGCGTGCTCGCTGATGAACTCGCGCCGGGGTTCGACCTTATCGCCCATCAGCACGGTGACGATGCGCTCAGCCTCGGTCACGTCTTCGATACCCACCTGTAGGAGCTTGCGGTTCTGCGGGTTCATCGTCGTTTCCCACAGTTGCTCGGGGTTCATCTCGCCCAGGCCCTTGTAGCGCTGGATGGTGTAGCCGTGCAGCCCCTTCGTCAGGCGGCGCAGCTCAGTGTCGTCATAGGCATACTGCGACGTACCGCCCTTCTTGATCTGGTAGAGCGGCGGCAGACCGATGTAGACGTGGCCGTCGGTGATCAGCGCGCGCATGTAGCGGTAGAAGAACGTTAGCAGGATCGCGCGGATGTGCGCACCGTCCTGGTCGGCGTCCGAGAGGATGATGATGCGGTTATACTTGAGGCTCGTCAGGTCGAAATCCTCGCCGATGCCCGAGCCCAGCGCGGTGATGATGGAGCGAAACTCTTCATTGCCCAGCACCTGGTCCAGCCGCTTTTTCTCGACGTTCAGGGGCTTGCCGCGCAGCGGCAGGATCGCCTGGAACCGCCGGTCGCGGCCCTGCTTGGCGCTGCCGCCGGCGCTGTCGCCCTCGACGATGAGCAGCTCGTTTTCTGATGCGCGCCGCCCGGTGCAGGCAGATAGCTTGCCCACCAACGGCGCGGCCTCCAGCTGGTTTTTCTGCCGCGCAACTTCTTTTGCCTTGCGCGCGGCCTCGCGCACCTTCGCGGCCTTGACCGCTTTTTCGATCACCAGCGTGGCAAAATCCTGGTGGCGCAGGTCTTCCAGGTATGCGGTGAGCAGTTCCGTGACCAGTGCCTCCACCGCCGGACGCACTTCACTGTTGCCCAGGCGGCCCTTGGTCTGGCCCTCGAACTGCGGTGTCTTGACCATGCAGGAGAGCACGCAGGTTAGCCCCTCGCGGTAGTCCTCACCGGAGAGGTTGTTGTCCTTTTCCTTTAGCGCGCCGATGCGGCGGGCATAGTCGTTGAACACCTTGGTGTACGCGGACTTGAACCCCACCTCGTGCGTGCCGCCCTCGTGGGTGGGGATGTTGTTGACATACGAGAAGAAATTCTCGGTATAGCTGTCGGTGTACTGCAGCGCGGCGCGGAGCATCACGTCGTCCTTCTTGCCCTCCAGGTACACCGGTGTGTCATGCACCGGCGCCTTCTCGGCGTTGAGGTACTTGACGTAATCGGAGATGCCGCCCTCGTAATGGAACACGCGCTCGCGCTTTTCGGCGTCCTTGATACGCTCGTCCCACAGCGTGATCTTGACGCCACGCGTCAGGTACGCCAGTTCCCGCAGGCGGTGGGCGACGGTCTCCACGTTGAACGCGGTCTCGTCGAAGATGGACTCGTCCGGCAGGAAGGACACGCGCGTGCCCTTCTTGCGCGTGTTGCCGATCTTCTCGATCGGCCCGTCCGGCGCGCCCGCCAACACCTTTTTCTCTTTCGCATCATATACGCTGTGGAACGACATGCGCCAGTGCGCCCAGTCCACATAACAATCTACGGTCAGCCAGCGCGACAGCGCGTTGACCACCGACGCACCGACGCCATGCAGGCCGCCGGAATAGGTGTAGTTTTCGTTGTTGAACTTGCCGCCCGCGTGCAGGCGGGTGAAGATGACCTCCACACCCGGCACACCAAGCGTGGGGTGAATGTCCACCGGCATGCCGCGCCCGTTGTCCTCCACGGAAGCTGAGCCATCTTTGCGCAGCTCCACACGGATTTCACTGGCGTGCCCGCCCATCGCTTCATCCATCGCGTTGTCAACAATTTCCCATAGCAGGTGGTGCAGGCCGCGGCTGCCCGTGGTTCCGATGTACATGCCCGGGCGCATGCGGACCGCATCCAGCCCTTCCAGCACCTGAATATCTTTGGCGGCGTATTCCTTTGCCAAGCGCGTGACCTCTTTCTGTGTCCGATTGACGATCCTTTCTATTATAACATGAATTGGGGTGGGGTGGCAACTTGTGTGATATAGGGATGGACTATGGCAGCAATTCAGATGTACTATGCTCAGGAGTTGACTTTTATTGACGCATTCTCCGTGATATGGTATCCTAAATAACAGGAGGTGATGTATTTCACACAGAATGTCGCATGTCCGCTTTCTGACTATTACGGACCGACAGAATGCGCTGATGAAAGGAACAAAAACAAATGACGAAAATGAAACGGAGTATAGCGGCCGTGCTAATGCTTGCTATACTGTTTTCCGCTTCCTTCGCCCTCGCTCGCGTTCGGGAGGAGACCCTGGTCATCCTGGTGGACGAGTGGGGGTATACAGCAGTTGAAATGGAGAAAGACTTTCTTCCTGACTATGCCCAAAACGGCCTGGACTATATAAAGGGTCGCTATGCCACGGCGGAAGAAGCCTTTATCTTGGCCCATCCCGGCCTTTCCATCCTCTTTACAGATACGCTGATCCATTCTTCTACGGACAATATCAACGAAGTGCTGGCCTCCGGTTCCACGGAAGTGGACATCATCTGCACGCAGGATGCGGACCTCTGGGCTCTATATGAGCAGGGGTTTCTTGTGGACCTATACCAAAGCCCTGCCATCCGGGAGGCCCTGGCGGACTGGCAGGACCTTCGGCCGCTCCTAGGGGATTCGGAACACCTTTTCGCTGTGCCCCAGTCGCTGACGCCCACCCTGGTGCAGCTGGTATCCCCGGCCATTCTACAGGAGCTTGTCATCACCATCGACGAGGGCTCCTGGGAAAGCTGGTCCTGGGAAGATTTTTTCGACATGGGCGACACCGTCCGGGCCTATAATGCGGAAAAGGGCACCGACTACTACTTTGCGTGCAGCAAGCTATGGAATCCTGTTTGGCTGGATCAATGGGTGATGGGCGAACGCGCCCAAACTCCAGACACACCTGTCGATAAAGAGCAACTTTCGGGATTATTGTCCCGCTGGAAGGGCTTCCTGGACGACGACCTCATCATTAACCCAATCGCCTTTTCTCAGCAAACCGGTGCTCAGGACAATACCCTGTTTGACTTATACCCTCGCAGCTATGCGGACCTACGCGGCAGCGCGGTATACCCGTTGCCCTTGTATCGGTCTGGAGCACTGCGCTCCGGCGTGGATGCGCTAGTATTTGTGGTAAATGCCGCTTCGCCCAAGCTGGAGGCAGCGGTGGACTTCCTGGTCGCCTATTGTCACCCGGATGCCATCGGCATGTCCGTGGACTACTGGGGCAATGGTCTGGTGCTGGAGAGCGCCAGATCTGGCGATATGTGGTGGGACGGTACGCGCGACACACCGGATCTGCCTCCCTGCCCGGACATCGAAGCCCTATGGTGGGAGTCCATCACGACTGGATTCATGAACCGCTACTCGCCTGCGCTGATCACCGCCTATGCACAGATGCGGGGATATCTGGCGGGAGAGATCACACTGGAAGCATGCACAGCTGCGATAGAGGCTGCTGTTTTGAAGGACAGGGATGATTGATCAATTTACCCTCACACCCCTTCGCCCTCCGGCTTCAGCTTTGCGCTCAGCCGGTCCATCGCGTAGGCGACGGCGCAGCCTGAGATGAAGCACAGCGCGTATAGCGCCACGTCGCCCGCGCCTGTGATGCTGCTCAGCGGCAGGATGCCAATGGTGGAGGCGATCACAATGCCCAGGATGGCGTGCATGGTGTAGGTGTAATGGCATTTTAGCAGCGCGTTCATGCCGCGCGCGGTCAGCGCAATGGTGACCGCCATGCCGATACCGAGCGGGATCAGCACGGAGAAATCGAGGGAGCCGATGCCGGCCGTCATCGGCTCGTATAGGCCGAGGAAGATGAAGAACGAGGAAGGGCTCAGGCCCGGCACGACCAGACCGATGCCCCATAGCGCGCCGCACAGCAACCACCAGGGGAAGGTGGGCGTGATGGCGACGCCCTGCCCGCGCAGCAGCAGCATGATCCCGGCCATGAACGCCGCGCCCAGTGCCAGCGCGGCCCAGCTGCCGCCGGGTCTTCCTTCCTGACCTGCCTCATGATAAAGTGCGGGCAGCGTACCCACCACCAGGCCAATGAATAACCATGTGGCGGGTGCTTCCGATGTGCGGAAAAGCCACTCCACCACGCGCGAGAGGAGCACCACGCCGGCGGCAAATCCCAGCAGCAACGGAATCAGAATGCGAATATATTGCTTGAACCCCTGGATGGGGTGAGCCAGAAATGCCATCAGCGGCTTATATACGCCCAGCACCACGCACAGTACGCCGCCGCTGATGCCCGGCAGAATCGCACCGGTGCCAATTAACGCACCTTTGATGATCAGGGAAATCCAGTTCATCACATTACCTCCTCATGGGAACACGCCATCGCGCTTTAGTCTAATGGGCAGCCGTCATTCTATGCGGACATTAGGCAACATTATACCATATGATTGTGATAGGAACATGAAAAACGCCCGCAAATGCAGGCGTTTTTGCCCAAGTATACCTTATTTCTTTTCCGCGATCAGTTCGTCCTTTTTCACGCTATGGGCGATCAGGTTCGGGCCGCCCTTCTGCTCCGGCAACACGAGATTGAGGATGATGCCCGAGATAACGCCCAGGCCGATACCGCTGAAGTTGAAGCTTTCCACGCCGATGACCGCGCCGCCGATGGCCAGCACCAGCATCACGGCAGCGATGCACAGGTTGCGGTTAATGGTGAAATCCACATGGTTTTCAACCAGTGTGCGCAGGCCCACCGATGCGATCATGCCGTAGAGCACGATGCACGCGCCGCCAAGCACGGCGTTGGGCACCGTCTCAATCACGCCGATGGCCTTGCCGAAGAAACTGAGCACGATGGCGATGACGGCGGCCACCCGGAGCGAAGCGGGGTTATAGTTGCCGGTGGCGGCAAGCACTGCGGTATTCTCGGAGTAGGTGGTGTTGGCTGGGCCGCCGATGCAGCCCGCGAAGATCGTTGCCAGGCCGTCACCCATCAGCGTGCGGTGTAGGCCGGGGTTCTCCACAAAATCCTTGCCGACGACCGCGCCATTGGCGTACACGTCGCCTACGTGCTCCACGCAGGTTACTATGGCAATTGGTGCAATCAGCATGATGGCCGACCAGCTAAACTTGGGCAGAACAAACTTGGGCACCTCAATCCATCTGTGCTCCGCGACAGCCGCAGTGTTCATCAAGCCGGAGGGCGCGATGCCAATGGCCACACAGATCCAGGTGAAAAGATACCCTACCGCCAGCGCGATGACGATGGAGCTCATCTTGAACATGCCCTTGCCGTAGGAGGAAAAGCAGATGGCCGTCAGGCATACAAGCAGCGCAATGCCCCAGCTCCAGTAGTAGCCACCGGTATAGAGCGCGAAACCATTGTTGGACTGAATGTTGTTCACCGCCACGCCGGCCAGGTTCAGCCCAATGATCGCGATGCCCACGCCGCGAACAAGCGGCGGAAACAGCTTGTCGATGAACCCACGGCCAATCGCTCGCACGGTCAGCGCGAGCACCACGTAGATCAGGCCCGCGGCGATGATGCCACCCATCGCCGCGGCAATCTGCTCGGTCTGGCTCGCGCCAAAGGCATCATTGCCAATGATGCCGCACAGCGCCGCAATGAACGCAAATGAGCTGCCCAGGAAGGTAGGCATCCGGCCGCCGGTGCACAGATGGAAGATGAGCGTGCCACAGCCCGCCGCGAACAGCGCTACGCCGACATCCAGGCCCGTGAGCAGTGGGACCAGGATTGTCGCGCAGGACATCGCGAATGCGTGCTGCAGGCCTAGTGTGAAGGTCCTGGCCGCGCCGTTCTTCGGATATTCCTGCGACGCCGGGAACAGGGTACGGTTCACTTTGGAGAAAAATTCCATGATACCTACTCCTCCTTGTGTTTGCGTGTATGAGCATGCCGCGTGCGGCAGGATCACCTGGGTTTGACGCTTTGGGCATAAAAAACATCGTTCCGAAGAACGATGCAGAATGGACGGTAAAAAAGGAAACAGAACGGCCAGGGATACGGCGGCCCGGCGTACGAAACACCGCCCGTTCATCTGATGCCAGCCTCTGAAGGATCAACACAGCAGCACCTCCCTGGCTACGGCAATTGCCCGTTTGCTGGGAAAAAGTATACAACAGGATGTGTGCTCCTGTAAAGAGGGTATATAGAATTTGTCGAAAAAAACGGGAGCAGCGCGCTTCCTCGCTTGTGCTCCGTGCCAAGGCGTGCTATGATAAATGCATGCGACATAATCAACCGCTGCTGAGCATCGGCCTGGATATCGGCACGTCCACGACGCAGTGCGTCTTCTCCAGCCTGCAACTGGAGAACGCCGCCCCGGCCTTTTCGGTGCCGCGCATCCGCATTGCGGAGAAGCGCGTGCTCTTCCGTGCTCCGCTGCGCTTGACGCCGCTGTCCGCGCCTGATACAATTCAAACAGAGACCCTCCGTGCCTGGCTGGAGGAGGATTTTCGCAGCGCAGGGCTTCATCCGGAGCAGATTGGCATTGGCGCGGTGATCATCACGGGAGAAACGGCGCGCAAGCAGAACGCGCGCGCGGTTGCCCAGGCGCTGGCCGGGTGTGCGGGGGAGTTCGTCGTCGCAACGGCCGGGCCTTCGCTGGAGGCGGTGCTCGCCGGGCGCGGGTCGGGCGCGGCGCAGCTATCCCGGGATCGCGGCAAAGCCGTGCTTAACCTGGATATTGGCGGGGGAACCGCGAACCTTTGCCTGTTTGAACGGGGTGAGGCAATCGCCACAGGGTGCCTGGATGTCGGCGGCAGGCTGCTCCGGCGTGACCCGGCGACGCGCGCCGTGCTCTCTTTTACGCCGCAGATGGCGCGCATCGCGTCCGACTGTGGAATATTGCTGATGCCCGGCAGTGTTTTGCCGGAGGAAGCCGCCGCGCGCATGGCGGGGCTGCTGGAAGAGGCGGCGGGCCTCCGTCCGCGCACCGCGCTGCATGATGCGCTGGTGCTGGATCACGCGCTGCCGCTGCCTTTGAAGGCGGATTTGTACACGTTTTCGGGCGGGGTATCCGCCTGCCTTTATGGTGACGAGCCGTCGCCGCTTTTTGCTGATGATTTGGGGGCGCTGCTGGGGCGTACGCTGGTGGCATCGCGCTTCTTTACCGAGGGCCGGGTGCTTCGCCCGGCGGAAACGCAGCATGCCACCGTGATCGGTGCGGGTGCATACAGCATGAATGTCAGCGGGAGCACGATCGCCTACGCGAGGGCACCACTGCCGCTGAAGGATTTGCCGGTGGGCAAGGCGCTGCTGGAGGGGCCGGAGGATATCGACCGGCTGGCGGAACGCGTCATGGAGCAGCGGCGCATCCTCGGTGATCCCTTCGCCATCGGTCTGGCAGGCTGGACTGCGCCATCCTACGCCGATATTGAGGCGATTGCTGCGCAGCTGGATGCCGCCATCCCCAAGGATGACCCCTGCCCCGTGATCGTGCTGGAGCATGACATGGCCAAGGCGCTGGGGCAGGTGCTGTCCAGGCGGCGTGGGCTGTCGTCGCCGATGGTCTGTATAGATGGGGTTTCGCTGCAATATGGCGATCGCATCGATATCGGAGCACCGCTGGCGGAGGGCCGCGTGCTCCCGGTCGTGATTAAGACATTTGCGTTTTCAGGCTGAGCGGTAGGAGGAGGATGCACTTGCGGCTTTCCACGCGCCTGTTTGGACAAAACTACACCTTTGGCTCCGTCCGCGAGGTGATGGGCAAGGCCAACGCCCCCAAATCCGGTGACCGGCTGGCAGGTCTTGCCGCTGAGTCTCCTCGGGAGCGCGTCGCCGCGCGCGTGGTGCTCTCGGAGCTGACGGTGCGCGATATCTGCGAGCACCCGGCCGTACCCTACGAGCAGGATGAGGTCACCCGCATCATCTTGGATGGGCTGAATCGCCGCATCTACGAAGAAATGTCTGGCTGGACAATCGGGGAGTTGCGCGAAAAGATCCTCGCGGCGGATTCGGTCAGCCTCGCGCGCATGGGGCGCGGGTTGTCCAGCGAAGTAATCGCTGCGGTGACCAAGCTGATGGGCAACCTCGACCTGGTCTATGCTGCCGCGAAGATAAACGTCACCGCCACGTGCGTGACCACCATCGGCAGGCCCGGCACGCTTAGTGCGCGCCTGCAGCCCAACCACCCCACGGACGACGTTGCGGGCATCACCGCCTCCGTGCTGGAGGGGCTGTCCTACGGCATCGGCGACGCGGTGATTGGCCTGAATCCAGTGGACGCGAGCGTGGCATCGGTTTCGGCGATCCTGCACCGCTTCGAGGAGATCAAGCAGAAGTTCGGCATCCCGACGCAGAACTGCGTGCTAGCGCATGTGCTCACGCAGATGGAAGCAGTGCGGCGCGGCGCGCCGTGCGACCTGATCTTCCAGAGCATCGCGGGGAGCCAGAAGGCGAATGAGGCGTTCGGCATCAACGCGGAGATGCTCCGGGAAGCACAGGCACTCGTGCTCTCCGAGGGGACCTCGCACGGGCCCAATGTGTTGTATTTTGAGACGGGGCAGGGAAGCGAGCTGTCCAGCGACGCGCATGGCGGCTGGGATCAGCTGGTGATGGAGGCGCGCTGCTACGGCTTTGCGAGGCATTACACGCCGTTCCTGGTCAATACGGTCGTGGGCTTCATTGGTCCCGAGTACCTCTACGACAGCCGCGAGGTCATTCGCGCGGGGCTGGAGGATCACTTCATGGGCAAGCTCAGCGGCCTGCCGATGGGGTGCGACTGCTGCTATACCAACCATATGCTGGCCGATCAGAACGATATCGAAAACCTGGCGACGCTGCTGACGGCGGCGGGATGCAACTATATCATGGGCGTTCCGCACGCTGACGACGTGATGTTGAACTACCAATCCACCGGCTATCATGACATTGCGGCGCTTCGCGAGACGCTGCGCAAGGAGCCGATCGCCGAGTTTTCCCAGTGGCTGTCCCGTTGGGGCATCTGGGAGAATGGTCGGCTTGGGCCCAATGCGGGTGACGCATCGATCTTTCTGTAGGAGGAGTACGGCATGAACGAAACGGATATTCAGGCCATCGTTGCGCGTGTGCTCCAGAAACTCCAGGGAGCACCAGTGGAGCATCCAGAGCCTGAGGGTGGGGTTCCGGACATCACCACCGCCGATTTGCGTGCGCAGTTTCTGGTGGATGCGCCGCGCGACCGGGAGGCATTTCTCTCGCTGAAGGAGAATACGCCCGCTCGTCTCGCTACCGGCCATGCTGGAGCACGATATCGTACCACGACGATGCTCCGCTTTGCCGCCGACCATGCCGCCGCGCAGGACGCGGTGTTCAGCGATGTGGACGATGCGTTCCTCTCTCGCATGGGCTGGAAGCGCTACACCACCGCATGCGCCACGCGGGATGAGTTTCTGACTCGCCCGGACAAGGGCAGGATGTTTACGGAGGAGACGATTGCCGCGATCAAGCGTGATATTGGCGCTGAAAGCCAGGTGGTGCTCTACGTGGCGGACGGGCTGTCGTCCAGCGCGGTGCTCGCCAATGCACAGGATATTCTGCCGGTTGTGCGAGAGGGCTTGCTGGCCCACGGCATTCGGGTGGCAGAGCCGTTCTTTGTGCAATACGGCCGTGTGGGCACGATGGATACGCTGGGCGGCGCGCTGGGCGCGGACGTGTACTGCGTCTTCCTGGGGGAACGACCAGGCCTGGTCACCGCCGAGAGCATGAGCGCGTATCTCGCCTATCGCCCCAGTGCAGGCATGCCGGAGAGCCGCCGCACGGTGCTCGCGAACATTCACCGTGGCGGCACACCGGCGGTCGAGGCGGGCGCGCACATCGTGGATGTGATCCGGCTGATGCTGGAAAAGAAGGCAAGCGGCGTGGATTTGCCGATTTGATGGAGGGGCTATGCGCGGGGATGCATTGCGGGCAAAGGTGCTTTCAGCGCGGATCATTCCGCGCGCGGACGAGGCATTACGCGGGAAGCTGGAACTGCACGCGGGAGAGATATCCATCGGGCTGATCACCTGCGACAGTGACGATGTGGGTTATACGGCGCTTGATGAAGCGACCAAAAAGGCAGCGGTGCGTATTGCGTACGCGCAGTCGATGTATGCGGGCGCGGCCAACGCGAACACGGCGCTGGCGGGCGAGTTCCTTGGGATTCTGGCGGGACCCTCCCCGGAGGAGGTCCACAGCGGCCTTGCGGCGGCGGCGGATTTCATCCGGGATGGGGCCAGCTTCATCAGCGCCAATGATGAGGATTCCATCGCATATTTTGCGCACTGCATTGCGCGAACCGGAACGTATCTGAGTGAGAGCAACGGCATTCCCGAAGGGGCGCCCCTCGCGTACCTGATCGCGCCGCCGTTGGAGGCGGTTTACGCGCTGGATGCCGCGCTGAAGGCCGCCGGCGTCACAATGGTCGCGTTTTACGGGCCGCCGTCACCCACCAACTTTGGCGGCGCGCTTTTGACAGGTTCCCAGTCGGATTGTTTGGCCGCATGCGAGGCATTCGCACAGGCTGTGGAAGCGGTTGCCGCGCAGCCGCTGCAAGAAGGAGTGTAACCAATGACGGCGCTGGGCATGATCGAAACCATTGGATTGGTGTCGGCCCTGGAGGCGGCGGACGCCGGGCTCAAGGCGGCGGAAGTAGCGCTGCTTGGCACGGATTACGTGCGCGGCGGGCTGGTGATGGTGCGTTTTGGGGGCGAGGTAGCCGCGGTGCAGGCGGCTGTGGACGCGGGGAGATCGGCTGCGGAACGCGTCGGGAGGGTGTTCAGCGCGCATGTTATCCCGCGCGCGATGCCGGAGGTACTGAGCATGGTCACCGGTGAGGGATGCTCTGGCTGTGGCGGTTGTGAGGGTGGCCGCAAAGAGTGCGTGCCGGATGTCCCGGACGATTTTGCCGGGTGGAAGGTAGTGCGCTTGCGGCAATACGCGCGCCAGCTGTCCGGTTTCCCGCTGACGCCCGATCAAATCCGGTTTGCCAAGAAGCAGACGCTGCTCGATGCTCTGCGTGCTTTTTTTGCCAAGGAGGTGTAGTGGATGCAGCTTGACCGTGATCTGGCCTCGGTGCAGGAGGTGCGCGACCTGATCCGCGCGGCGAAAAAGGCGCAGGCGGAGCTTGCGTCTATGGACCAGAAGCAGGTGGATGCGATCGTCCGAGCGCTGTGCGAGGCCGCGTACGCCCAAGCGGAACCCCTGGCCAAGATGACGGTGGAGGACACTGGCTTTGGCGTGGTGCGCGATAAAATCGTCAAAAACCAGTTTGCCAGCCGCACCGTCTATGATTCCATCAAGGATATACGCACCATTGGAATTGTTCACGAGGACCATGAGAAGAAGATAATAGAGGCCGCGGTGCCCGTCGGCATTGTCGCGGGTCTGGTGCCCAGCACCAACCCCACATCTACCACCATTTTCAAGTCGCTGATTTCCGTCAAAGCGGGCAATGCGGTGATCATTTCCCCACATCCGGCCGCGGTGCGCTGCATTGGGGAGACGGTGCGCATCCTGCAGGAAGCAGCGTGCTCCGCCGGTGCTCCGGATGGGCTAATCTCTTCGATGACACTGCCCACGTTGCAAGGAACGAGTGAGCTGATGCGTCTATCTGATATGATTCTGGCTACCGGCGGCACGGCGATGGTCAAGGCGGCGTACTCATCCGGCACGCCCGCGCTGGGCGTTGGACCGGGCAATGTGCCTGCATTTATTGAGCGGACCGCGGATATTCCGCTGGCCGTGCGCCGGATCATGGAGAGCAAAACGTTTGATAACGGCACAATCTGCGCGTCCGAGCAGGCCATCGTTACGGAAGCCTGCATCCGCGATGAGGTGATTGCCGAGGTTAAAAAGCACGGCGGGTACTTTGTCAGCGGGGCGGATGCGGAAAAGGTTGCACGCATCATCAAGCATCCGACAAGCGACACCGTCAATCCGCGCATTGTTGGCAGGAGCGCGACGGTGATCGCTGAAATGGCGGGCATCCGTGTGCCGGATGGAACACGCGTGCTCCTCTGCGAGCAGGAGCACGTTGGGAAAGAGTATCCGTTTACGATGGAGAAGCTCTCGCCGATTCTGGCGTTCTTCACTGAGCCTGACTGGCAGGCCGCTTGTGCGCGCTGCATCGAGCTGCTGCGCTTTGGCGGCATCGGCCATTCGCTGGCGATGCATACGAACAACCAAGAGCTCGTGCGCATGTTCCTGACAGCGAAGCCAGTCTCACGCCTTTTGGTCAATGTAGGGTCGACGCTTGGCGGGATTGGAGCGACAACAGGAATTATGCCCTCGCTGACATTAGGGTGTGGAACGATGGGCGGTTCAGCAACGAGCGACAATGTAACCGTCACGCACCTGTTCCAGATCCGGCGGGCTGCCTATGGATTGCGTGAGCCGGATACGCGTGCTCCCGAAAGCACCGGGTGCAGGAGCCAGTTCTCACCACAGGATATGGAACGCATTGTGGAAGCCGTGCTGCGCGAATTGCGCGGCTAAGCATACATCAAACCGGGCAAAAGCCCGATGAGGAGGAAAAACATGACCCGTGATCGTGAAAAAATCGCCCTGGGGATGGTAGAAACAAAGGGTCTGGTGGGTTCGATTGAGGCGGCGGACGCCATGGTGAAGGCCGCGAACGTCACGCTGATTGGCAAGGTGCATGTTGGTGGTGGGCTGGTCACTGTGATGGTGCGAGGTGATGTTGGCGCGGTTAAGGCTGCGACGGATGCAGGCGCGGCTGCGGCGCAACGCGTGGGCGAACTGGTTTCGGTGCATGTCATTCCGCGTCCGCATGATGAGATCGAAGGGATTCTGCCGCAGCTGAATCTGCCAGAGTGACCATAAGAACATGGACGGTATCAGCGGATGCTGTAAACCTTGCTTTGCTGTACCTCTTGAGAGGAGTTTCCGATGCGATATATCACTGAGCAGGAGCTGCGCGATGCGTTCGCGGAGGGCATTCCGGAACGGTATTTGCCGCCGCCGGAAGCAAAGCTGACGCCCGCTGCCCGCCAGTACCTGATGGATCTGCGGCTATACCAGCCCAAACGCACTGTCGGTGTGCCGTTTGGGCCCGGGCAGGAGAAGCCTGAGAACATGACACATCTGGATGGTCGCACGCTGGTGCGCAAGGATCATCCGCGCATTGTGTTGCGGGGGCGGATGGACTCGCTGGAAGCGTCGATTCTTATGGTGCAAATTTCCGCCACACGGCAGGGGGATCGGGAGGCCGTCCGCTGGCTTGAAGATGCGCTACTGCTTGTACGGAGGGCGTTGGCCAGCGATTATAAGCAGGCTCCGCTCGATGACTGGACGCTGGATGGCCTCTCGCCTGCGGCGGTGCGCGAGGCATCGCACCATCCGGAGCGTTTGCTGCCAGGGGGGCATGTGCTGCCCAGTATCGCACATGGAGAGATTGCCGCGCTGCTTAACAGGCTGCGCACGGAGACGCGTGAGGTGGAGGTGCAGGCGATTGCCGCCTATTCGGATGCCCCTTGCGCCTGCGGAGACGCGATCATTCTGGCGCTAAACCGTCTATCCAGCTACTTCTATGTATTGCAGCTGCGGGTCATTGCGCAGCAGGAGAAAGCCCATGGAACGTGAACAGATAGAACAGATTGTCCGCACGGTGCTTTTACGCATGGAACCGCCAAAGATGGAGAGCACGCCGTGCTCCGGCAGCTTTGCTGCCCCTGTTGAGGTCTCGGCGCGGCACGTACACTTGTCGGCAGAGCATGTGAGAGCGCTGTTTGGAGAGGATACACTCATTGCGAAACACCCGCTTTCACAGCCGGGACAGTTTGTCTCAAGCAAGCGGGTGCGCCTGATTGGACCTAAGGGCACGCTGGAGCACGTCGCGGTGCTTGGACCGACGCGTGGGAGCACCCAGGTGGAGCTATCACACACCGATGCGCGCACGCTGGGCGTGGATGCGCCGCTTCGCCTGTCGGGCGATCTGCAAGGCGCGGCGCAGATCCACATTCAGGCAGGCAATGCGATGGTGACTGCACCGGCGGCGATTGTAGCGCAGCGGCATCTTCACCTGACGCCAACGGATGCAGATAGGTGGGGGATTTCCGACGGGCAGTACATCTCCGCACGTATCGAGGGGGAGCGGGCGCTTTCATTTGATCGCGTGGTTGCCCGCGTATCGAAGGCGGCGGCGCTGGCGCTGCACCTGGATACGGACGAGGCAAATGCGGCCAGTGGCATTACAAAGAGCACGGTTTGTAGGCTCATGATAGGAAGATGCGTCGCGGACCTTCCCGCCAGTGCTCCCAGCCAAGCGGAGAGCACCGCTGATTTTGATGGCAAGCTAGTGACTGAGCGGGAGGCCGTGTCGCTTATCGCGCGGGGCTGCAAAGTCCTCCACATGACACGCGGGCAGCTTGTTACCCCGCTTGCGCGGGACGCGCTGCGTGCCGCCGGTGTTGCGCTGATACAGGAGGGAAAAGCATGATCATTGCGAAAGTGGTTTGCAACATTTGGGCCACGCGCAAGGAAGAATCGCTCGTTGGGCGCAAGCTGATGATTGTTCAGCCCTCCCGGCTGACGGGAGAGCCGCTGGGCGAGTGCATCGTTGCTGTGGATACGATCGACGCGGGCATCGGCGAGATGGTGCTCGTCGCGATGGGCAGTTCCGCCCGGCGCGCCGAAGGGCAGCTTGATTCGCCGGTGGATGCGTCCATCGTGGCGATCATTGACATCCACGAAGTGCAGCGCGCGCAGGAGAACCGCCATGCGTGATGCGCTAACGCTGCTGCGCATGAACGGCGTTGTCGGCGGTGGTGGCGCGGGCTTTCCCACGTGGAAAAAGCTGGAAGCACCGGTGCAGACATTGCTGATTAACGGCGCGGAATGCGAGCCGCTGCTCAAAAGCGACCAATACCTGATGCTGCATCGGGCAGGCGACTTGGTGGACGCGGCGGAAGCGCTGCGGACAATCGTCGGTGCGGAACGGGTCTGCATTGCGCTGAAGGGGCGCTATGCGGCGCAGGCGGCTGCCCTGCGGGAGGCAATTGCCGTGCGTGGTGCAGTGGTGGAAATTCAACTGCTCGGGGCAGTATATCCGGTGGGGGATGAGCAGGCGATCGTGCACGCATGTACTGGGAGGGTCGTGCCGCCACAGTCACTGCCCGGCAGCGTGGGCTGTACGGTGGTTAGTGTCTCCACGGCGCTCAACAGCCTAGATGCGCTGTATGGCGAGGCGGTTACCGCTCGTTTGGTTACGGTGGCCGGGGAGGTAGCAGAGCCAGGGTTGTATCAATGCCCAGTAGGCATGAGCATCCCAGATGTGCTCCGCGCGGCAGGGGGAGCACGGGTTGCTGGCTATCGCGTGCTTCTGGGTGGACCGATGATGGGCGAGTTGCTATCTGATCCGGCTGATGCCGTGATCACCAAAACCTGCGGCGGCATTCTGGTGCTCCCGGCGGAGCATCTGTTGGTGCGGCGTGCGGAGCTACCCGTTGAGCATATGCGGAACCGGGCGAAAGCGGCCTGTATCCAGTGCCGCTATTGCACCGATCTGTGTCCGCGATACCTGGCCGGCCATGCGCTGGAGCCGCACCGCGTGATGCGTGCTTTTGCGATGGACGAGCAGTATGCTTCCGCGCTGCTGTGCATGGAGTGCGGAATCTGTGAGCTGTACGCATGCCCGATGGGCTTGTCGCCGTGCCGTGTGCAGGTAGGCATGAAGGCTGCGCTGCGTCAAGCAGGCGCCGTGCCTGACCGCACGCTAAGACCCGAGCAAGAGGTGATGCGCGCGGGCCGACAGGTGCCTTCGCACCGGCTGGCCGAGCGGATCGGCGTGGCCACGTATGATATCCCCGTGCCGGAAGAATCCGTGCTGGTGGAAGCGACTTCGGTCGCCATCCCGGTTAAGCAGCACATCGGCGCTCCGGCGGAGGCAATCGTCCACATTGGGGAGCGCGTGCAGAAAGGCCAGCCAATCGCCCGCATGGCGGAAGGCGCTCTGGGCGCGGATGTGCACGCCAGCATTGATGGCATTGTAACAGAAATCGGCACGCGCATTGTGTTGCGCGCGGAGGGATGCGCATGATTTCACTGGGCCTGCTAGAGCTGAGCAGCATTGCACGGGGCGTGGAGGCGGGCGATGCGATGCTGAAAACAGCGGAGACAACGTTGCTGCGCGCGGGGACAGTCTGCCCGGGCAAGTACATTGTGCTCATCAGCGGCGAGGTGGCGGCTGTTGCCGCGGCGATGGACGCTGGGCGTAACATCGCCCGTGAAGCCCTGGTCGACGACCTGACGATCGCTAGCCTTGACCCGCAGGTGATCAACGCGCTCTCCGGCTGCACAGAAGTTGAAGGCATCGCTGCGCTGGGCATCATGGAGTTCTTCAGCATTGCTAGCGCCGTCGTCGCAGCCGATCTAGCCGCCAAAGCGGCAGACGTGCGCCTGATCGAAGTGCGCCTAGGCATGGGCATCGGTGGCAAATCCTTCGTAGCGCTCTGCGGCAGCGTCGCGGCAGTGCAGGCTGCCGTGGAAGCTGGCGTGCGCGAGGCAGTGGACAAAGGGCTCTTGGTAGGAACATCGGTGATTCCGTCGCCCAGGAAAGAGATTTTCGAGGCGATGTTGTAGGGGAAGAGAACGGGGGAGACGCCAGGGGACTTTGTCCCCCTGGACCCCCTACCAAAGGGCCTTGCCCTTTGGAAACCCAACATTTCGCCTGCGGGCGGGCAAGCTTTCATCAAGAAGAA
>JAVBQK010000058.1:0-4376 GCA_031549105.1 Eubacteriales bacterium | reverse complement strand
GGCATTGTGGACAGCTGGAAATTTGTGCATCCCAAGGATATCCAGGATGGGCTGTTTGAGGTCTCGGATAACGACGTGCTGGCGAACGTGCCGTACGTGCCGGGGTGCAAGCTGTGGTTTGACCATCACTCCAGCGAAAGCGAGCGCCTGGGCAGCGACATCCAGTTCGAGGGCGAAAGCCGCCTGGAGGATAGCGCCGCGCGGGTCATTTATGAGTATTATGGCGGCAAGGAACGACTGCCGCACTTTGAGAAGATGATCGTCGCGGTGGACAAGGTGGATGCCGCGAAGCTCACGCGCGATGAGATTTTGAACCCGACCGGCTGGGTGCTGTTGGGCTTCATCATGGACCCGCGCACGGGCCTGGGCCGGTTCCGCTCGTTCCGCATCAGCAACTATACGCTGATGGAGGAGCTGATGGAGGCGTGCCGCACGCAGGATATCGAGCAGATTCTGGAGAACCCGGACGTGAAGGAGCGCGTGGAGCTGTACTTTGAGCAGGATGCGCTGTTCCGCCAGATGGTCGCAAAGCACACCACGGTGCACGGCAATGTCATCTTCAGCGACCTGCGCGATGTGTCGCCCATCTATACCGGCAACCGCTTCCTGGTCTACAGCCTCTATCCCGAACAGAATATCTCCATCTGGCTGGTGGACGGCCGCGCGAAGATGAACTGCCCCATCGCGGTAGGCCATAGCGTGCTCAACCGCACCAGCAAGACCGATGTCGGCGCGCTGATGCTCAAGTACGGCGGCGGCGGCCACCACCAGGTGGGTACCTGCCAGGTGGCGTATGACGAGGTCGACCAGGTGATCAAAGAGATCATTGAAAAGATGAACCAGGACGGCTAACTGATTTCAAAGCGCGCTCCCACCCGGGCGCGTTTCTTTTTTCTTCTACTTGAAATCCTTTACAATTGGAAATTTTCAGGATGCGAAATTCGGACCCATCTGCATAATAACTAGGCAAATTTCTGTACGATTTATGGTCTTTTTAGCGTTTTTCCCTCTTGCAAAGGTTTTCATTGTGTGTTACACTCTTGCCATCGAAAGGGGGCGTGCGCTGTGTCGGAAACCCTCACGATTCTGGATATCGCCCGGGAGGCCGGCGTTTCCGCCGCTACCGTCTCGCGCGTTCTGTCCGGTCACCCCAATGTCAGCAAAAAGACCGCCACTGCCGTTCGCCGCGTGGTGGATAAGTACAACTATAAGCCCAACAGCATGGCCCGGGGCCTGCTGCAAAAGAGCAGCCGCACGCTCGGCGTCATCCTGCCGTCGGTCACCCACCCTTACTACGCCGCGATTTTCTCCGCCGCGCAGGAGGAGGCCAACCGCAACGGCTACGCCTTGCAGATGTACCGCCTCAAGTACAACGCGCGCATCACCGATGAGTTCATCGACCAGCTGATTGAGCGCCGGCTAGACGGGGTTCTTTTCTCCGGCGGGTTTGTGGAGTCCACCAACCCGAACGACCTGCCCGATGTGCTCACCCGGCTACAACAATACATGCCCATCGTCACCATTTGTCCGCCCATTCCGGGCCTGACCTGCACCAACATTTATACCGACCTCGCGCTCGGCATGCGCAAAGCCGTCCGGCACCTCAGCGCGCTGGGACATAAGCGCATTGCCTTCATCGGCGCGACGAACGAAACGCGCAGCGTTGGCGAGCGGGAGCATGGTTTTTTCGATGAAATGAACCGCCTGGGGCTGACCGCGATCTCGCAGGAGGAGCATATCCACACCCCCGCGATGGGCGAGATGGCCACGCTAAAGCTCTTGCAGAGCCTCCCCCGCACCGATTGGCCGACCGCGCTGATCGTCGTGAACGACCTGGTGGCGCTGGGCGTGTTGCGCCAGCTGCACCAGATGGGGCTGACGCTGCCGCGGGACATGGCCGTCATCGGCTGCGATAACCAGTTCTTCTCCGCCTATACCGAACCCCCGCTAACCACGCTGGAAGTAAACACCGACGAACATGGCCGCAGCGCAATGCAGCAGTTGCTCCAGGCGCGCAGTGCCGATAGCCAGCCATTCACCCAGGTGCGCGAGCCGATGCTTATCGTGCGCGCGTCGTGCGGCGGCGGTTGATTATAAATAAGAAGAAGGTGAGCCGATGGTAACGCCCAGCAAATCCGAGCGCAGGATGTACAAAACGAGCCTTGGCTACTCTATCCGGCGGGACTGGCAGCTGTACGCGCTGCTGCTGCTGCCGATGGCGTTCGTTTTCCTGTTCAAGTACGGCTCCTACAGCGGCCTGGTCATCGCCTTCAAGGATTTCAAGATCCTCAAGGGTTTTGCGGCCAGCAAGTGGGTCGGCTTTGAGAACTTCACCAAGGTGTTTGCCACGCGCGATTTCTCTCGCGCGTTCCGCAACACCCTGCTGCTCAATGGCCTGGACCTGCTGTTCGGTTTCCCCATGCCGATTCTGCTCGCGCTGATGCTCAACGAGGTGCGCCACGCAGCGTTCAAGCGGGTCACGCAGACGCTCCTCTACCTGCCGCACTTCCTTTCCTGGGTCATCATCGGTGCGATCGCCTACCAGCTCTTCAGCCTGTCGGGCATTGTCAATACCCTCATCCAGAACGGCGGCGGCAAGGCCGTCCCGTTCCTGCAAGAAAACACCCGCTGGCTCATCTCATACGTCGTCATCGGGGTCTGGCAGACGATGGGCTGGGGCACGATTGTCTACCTAGCGGCGATCACCGGCATCAGCCCCGAGCTGTACGAGGCCGCGATCGTCGACGGCGCGGGCCGTTTCAAGCAAATCTGGTACATTACGCTGCCGTGCATCCGGCCCACCATCGTCACGCTGCTGATCATGAACCTTGGCCGTGTCATGGGCGGATCGTTCGAACGCGTCCACTCGCTGATGAACGTTGCCACCACCGAGTACACCTACACCATCCCCATCCTCGTCTACCGCTGGGGCCTGGAAAGCGGCAAGCACAGCCAGGCCGCCGCCCTCGGCATGTTCCAATCCGTCATCGGCCTGATGCTCGTGCTGGGCAGCGACTTCGTGGCGAAGAGGTTTGGCGAAGAGGGGTTGTTGTAGGAGGGGCGGGGGAACGCAAGGGGAGACGCAAGGGGGACTTTGTCCCCCTTGACCCCCTACCAGGAGGCCAGCCTCCTGGACCTCCGACATTTCGCCTGCGGGCGGGATGGTAGGGAAGAAAAAGTATCTGCTTGTATTCAAACCCCAACCCGCCGTGAGGCGAAATGTTGGGTTTCCAAAGGGCAAGGCCCTTTGGTAGGGGTCTTAGGGGACAAAGTCCCCTAACGTTCCCTCGTTCCTCCCCCTCACTCGAAAGGAGGTCTGACCATGCAGATCGGTGGCAAACGCGCCCGCTTTGGGAATTATGTGGTGGATGCGGTCATCTATTTGGTGCTCATTATTGTCAGCCTGACCTGCGTGCTGCCGTTCATACACGTGCTGGCTAAGTCGTTATCCGACGAGGCGTTCGTGATGGCACGCAAGGTGTTCCTGATCCCCAAGGGGTTCACACTGAGCGCGTACCGCAAGGTGCTTTTTGACCAGAGCATTGTGCGGTCGATGTACATCTCGGTCATCATGACCACGCTGTTCACGGCGCTGGGCCTGTTCCTGACGCTCTGCGCGGCGTACCCACTCTCACGCAAACAGCTGCGCGGGCGGAGGCTGTTCACGTTCCTGATCATGTTCACGCTGTACTTCAGCGGCGGCATCATTCCGGAATACCTGCTGATTAACAACCTGGGCATGCTTGAATCGCTCTCGTCGCTGATCCTACCATTGTCCTTCTCCGCGTACAACCTGCTGATCATGAAGACATCGCTGCAATCCAGCTTCCCCGACAGCCTGGAGGAGTCCGCCCGCATTGAGGGCGCAGGCTACTTCCGCATCCTCTGGAGCCTGGTGGTCCCGCTCTCCAAACCGATCATCATGACCATCGCGCTGTTCCTGGCCGTTGGCCGCTGGAACGCCTACTCCGACGCGCTCTTCTACATCAAACAGCGCGTGGACCTGCGCCCCATGCAGCTCAAGCTCTACTACCTGATCGTCGCCGCGACGGAGAACTTCCAGGCTTCCGAAACGGTTGTCGTCGTCCAGACCAACCCCGAAGTCCTGAAAGCCGCCTGCGTCATGTTCGCCACTCTCCCAATCATCTGCGTGTACCCGTTCATCCAGCGCTATTTCGTGCAGGGCATCATGATCGGGGCAGTGAAGGGGTGACGGAAGGAACGCAAGGGGACTTTGTCCCCCTTGACCCCCTACCAGGAGGCCAGCCTCCTGGACCTCCGACATTTCGCCTGCGGGCGGGATGCATAAACAAGGAAGTATCGTACTGATCCACCCCAACCCGCCGTGAGGCGAAATGTTGGGTTTCCAAAGGGCA
>JAVBQK010000044.1:0-4192 GCA_031549105.1 Eubacteriales bacterium | reverse complement strand
GCCGTCAAAGTGCAGATGCGTGTCGTCCGCCGCGCCGTCCGGGTAGTTGCGGTGCCCGGCAGGCACATGGGTGTACCAGCGAGGGCTTTCCGCCTCACCCAGCGCCGCGATGGCCTTGTGCGTTTCCTCTTCCAGGTCGATCAGCGGCACGCGGAGCCTTGCAGCCAATGCGCGCATCGCGTTCGGGTAGTCGCCGTGGGTATCGACCAGCACGCCCGCCTCAAACCTGCGGCGGACTATCGGCGTGAGCAGCACCGGCACAGCGCCTTTTGCGCGGGCAGCATCCACGTACATCGTCAGGTAGGTTCCATAGGTGGACCCTGCGTCCGTGTGGCGCTCCACATCGTCCTTCTCATCATTGTGGCCAAATTGAATCAGCAGCAGATCACCCGGGCGCATACATTTTTCCATATGCGCCAGGCGTTTTTCGTCTACGAAGCTTTTCGAGGAGCGACCACACCGTGCCTGGTTGACCACGTGAACGCCCGGGAGCAGCACGGGCAGCACCTGACCCCAGCCGGTCATCGGGTACTGCCCTTGCGGGTAGTCCGCTGCGGTAGAATCCCCCGCGATGTAGATCGTGCGCGCGGGGTTCGCCGGGTACCAGCCATCCGTGCCGCCGATCACCTCCAGCGGCGTGATCGCCGCCGCCTCGGCGTCCGTCAGCACCGCCGCGCCGGGATGCCGGGGCGCGGTATCCGCGCGCGCGCCGGTGGTGCCGTGTTCGGCGTACCGCCAGGTGACGGGCTTTTCGGCCCAGTCCTGCCAGCCCTCCGGCTTCACGCAGGCGTCCATGCGGCAATCCAGGAACACCGTGCGGGCGTATGCGCGCCACGGCCTGCCGAGGTAGACCGTGCTATCCGCGCATCCCGCGCCGGTCAGGTGGCAGCGATGAAACACAAAGCCGTGCAGCTGGTCGATGGGCGTGTTGGCGGCGGTGTAGTAGCCGTTGACATCGCTGCCCCGGTCGTTGCAGATGAGCGTGCACCGCTCGAACCAGCAGCGGTACGGCCCGAAGATAAAGTCCACATCCCCCTGGATGGTGCAGTCCTCGAAGTATTGGCGATGGGTGGTGTAGGTCGCGTCGCCCACGGACTCCGTGTGCACCGGCATCACGTAAGGCAGCGCGTCCCGCGCCACCTTTTCCATCGTCGGGCCACAGAAAAGCGTGTCTTGGTTGGCGGTCAGCGCACAATTCCGGAAGACACCCCGGTCGCCCGCCGCGTATACCGCCACCGCCTGCCCGACGATGGAACCCGGACCTGCGTCGTTGCGGATCGCGAGGTTTTCCACCTCCACGTCGTTTCCGGTAATGATCAGCGTGTAGGACAGGAAAGTGCCCTTCTCGGTGCCGTCCGGGAACGTCTGCTTGGCATGATCGCTCCATGTCAGCGTGGTGCAGTCCGCGCCGTCGCCGACGATGCGCAGGTTATCCTTGGTAATGCGCACCTTCTCCCGGTACTCACCCTTCCCCACCCGGATGATCACCGGCGCACGGCCCGCGCGCGGCGCTGCGTCCACCGCCGCCTGGATCGTCGTAAAATCGCCCGTTCCATCGGGCGAAACCGTCAGAATCATCGTTATTCCTCCGTCACGTTCACGAATGCGAAGTCCGCATAGCCGCCGGATTCCCCGGCGAAGTTGGCACAGAAGATGCCGGGACGCGCGCCCGTCCAGCCGCCGCAGGTAAGCTCAAACGGCTCGCCAATCTGTATGTAGTCCTCGCCATCTGCACTGACAAAGAATGTGGCCACGCCCTCCCGCACCCGCATGCGCAGGTATGCGGTGTCTGCCTTCCACGGAAGGCCCCAGGCGCGGGTCTCAGTGACCACCTCCGGCACACGGAGGCTCTTCTCCACCGCATGGCCGTGCATCAGCACGACTTCCCCGGCAGACAGCGCCAGGTACGCGTAGTGGTAGCCGATCATCGCCAGCCCGGCCCGGTCGCCCGCGTGGGCGAAGCTCGCCGTGACGCGCGTGGTCCAGCTGAAGTCATACGCCTGCATCAGTTGCGAGAGGAACTGCCCGGCCCCGAAGAGCGACGGAGCGGGCGCGGCGTACAGGCGCAGGCCCGGGCGCTGCATCTGGTACCAAGCAGGGTTCGGGTTGGCCTGCCATTGCCACTGGAGGCCCGGCGTGACGCCCGTGAAATCGTCCGATGTGGGGATCACGCCGTCGTCCACGCATCCGGTATCGGGCACGTCGTGCTGGGCGACAGGCTTGCCGCCCTCCCCCATGATCGGCCAGCCGTCCACCCAGTTCACCGGCTGCAGGTGCGGAATGCGCCCATAGACGCCCACGTCCTGGAAGTGGATGAACCAGCTCTGGCCTGATGGCGTATCGATCAGGCCGCCCTGATGCGGGCCGTTGACAGGGGTGTCTCCTTGCTCAAGCACGCGGCAAATCTCGTAGGGGCCGTAGATATTGGCCGAGCGCATCGCCAGCTGCCAGCCGGTCGCGACGCCGCCCGCCGGGGCCAGAATGTAATACAGCCCGTCATGCTTGTAGAACTTGGGGCCTTCGGTCGTCTCGTTCTGCGCACCGCCGTCGAAGACCATGCGGCCGGTGTCCAGAATCTCCAGGCCGTCCGGGCTCATCCGGTGCAGATAGAGGATGCTTTTGATTCCGGCACGGCTGCCCGCGAACGCGTGCAGCAGGTACGCCTGACCGTCGTCGTCCCAGAGAGGACAGGGGTCGATCCAGCCCGTCACGTCCTTGACGTGGTGTGCCTGCCACGCGCCGCGCGGGTCCTCGGCCGTGTAGGCAAACAGACCCTCGTCGGGTGTGCAGACATAGACGTAAAACAGACCCGCGTGGTACCGCAGACTCGGCGCCCACAGGCCGCGCTTGTGCCTCGGCGCGTCATAGCCGGGGAGCGCTAGCGAGGGCGCAACATAGTTGATCAGCCGCCAATGCACCAGATCGCGCGAATGCAGTAGCGGAATGCCCGGGAAGTAGGTGAACGACGACGAGATCATGTAGTAATCGCTGCCCACCCGGATGACGTCTGGATCGGAGTAATCGCCCTTGAGAATTGGGTTTGTGTACTGCATGGGAAGGCCTCCTTATGTGGGATTTGTTATATCGCAGGTTTATCTACTTCGCGCACCTCACGGATGAGTACGCACGGCACCGCGCACACAAGCGTCAGCACGCCGCTGATGATAAACCAGCGGTGGATGCCGACCAGATCCGCAAACGCGCCGGAAAGCGCAAGGCCCACGGGGCATGCCAGCGCCATCAGCGAGGAGGACACGCCTAGCACGCGGCCCAGATACTCGCCCGGTATTTTCTGCTGGATCATCGCCATGAACAGCGATGAAAAGAACGGACCGCTGAATCCGATCATAAACGACAGCGCCGCGAACACGGGGAACGCTGTCCTCGGCAGCAGGCCGCTGGCGATGATCGTGACCCCGATCGTCAAAAGAGACGCCAGCATCGTGGCCATCTTGTTCTTGCCACCGCCCCACGCGCCGAGCACCAAGCCGCCCACAAGCATCCCGGCGGCGAACACCATCTCGACGATGCCAATGTGCATCTCCGTTCCGCCAAAGTAGCTCGTGCACATCAGCGGAAACAGACTGCCAGTCGGTACATACGCGAGCGAAAACAGACTACAGATCAGCACCAGATAGTAAACGCCGCGCTGTTTGCGCAGCAGCCGCATGCCCTCTATCGCATCGCGGACAACGTGCAGCTTCTCGCCCTGCTGCTGGGGCAGGCGCGGGATCGCCACCATCGCCACTGTGCCAATGCCGAACACCGCGCCAATCACATCCAGCAGCAGCATGCCGCCCAGCGGCATCACCGCGTACAGCGCCGCGGCAATTGCGGGGCTGGCGATGTACGAGATGGATTGCAGTGTGGACGTGTACCCTCCGCAGCGCCCCAATTCCTCCGGCGGCACAATCTGCGGCGTGACCGCCTGCAGGCACGGCTGGTGGAATGCCGAGCCGACCGCGCGGACCAATAGCACCACCATCACCAGCCAGATGGGCAGGTCGCCAGTAAGTGCGACCAACCCGATCAGCGCCGTCGCCAGCGCGATGCACGCATCCGCGACGATCATGATGGTCTTGCGGTTCCACCGGTCCACCAGAGAGCCGATGAACGGGCTGAGCAGCGCCATCGGCAACATGCCCACGATGGCCGCAATGGACAGTACCGCCGCGGAACCCGTCCGCGCGGT
>JAVBQK010000125.1:0-28953 GCA_031549105.1 Eubacteriales bacterium | reverse complement strand
CTGAACGCGAATGTGCTGGGCATTGGCGGGCTGGTCACGGGGATCAACCTGATCAAAAGCATCGCCGACGTGTTTTTATCGGAGCCCTACACGCCAACGCCCGAGCGCGAAGCACGCATTCACGCGATCGATGCATTGGTTCCCAAAGAACAGGACGATCAAAGCACGCACTACTTTGACGAATTCTTGCTCAGGTGGGAGCGGGGTGAGTATGTTGACTGAACCGGCGCGCAAGGCACGTAGGCTGATCGTCGTCAGCGTAGACGCGTTGTTCTTTGAGGACCTAGACGCGCTTTGCGGCTTACCGAGTTGCGGAGAGCTGCTGAGTAGGGCTGCGCGCGTCGATAGGGTTCGGAGCATTTATCCCACGCTCACCCACCCTGTGCACGCCACGATCCTCACAGGACGCACCGCAGGCGCCACGGGCATTACGGCAAACAGCCGCTTTGTTTCCGGTGGACGGAACACGCCATGGTTCAACCGGCTTTCCGATATACGGTGCAAGACCCTCTTTCACACCGCGAAAGCGGCCGGCCTAACCACCGCCGCCAGCCGTTGGCCGCTAACCGCCTGCGGAAACGCCGCCGTCGATTATCTCGTTCCAGAGGTGATGGGACTTGATATTGAGGGGGTGGAGGACATCCGTCCCGTCTATGCGGCTCTTGGTGCTGGGCCGATCATGGAGACGGTCGTCCTGCCGAACTTCGGGATGCTGGATCGGAACGCGCGCCCCGGCTACGATGCGTTTGCAACCCGTTGCGCCTGCGAGATCATTCGCCGGTACCGTCCTCATCTGCTGATGATGCATCCCGGCATGGTGGACGAGGCGCGCCATTACCGCGGCATGTATGGCGAGCTGATTGACGAAGCGCTACGGCGGACGGATGGGTGGATTGGCGAACTCATACAGGCAACTAAGGAAGCCGGAATTTTCGAGGAAACCGATTTTGTTGTACTCAGCGATCATGGCCAGCTTGCGTATGACCGGGCGGCATGCCCGAATGTGCTGCTTGCCGAAGCCGGGCTTGTGGATGTGGATGCAAACGGGGAAGTCGTCGGTTTTCGCGCCATGGGTCACAGCGGCGGGCTTTCCATGCAGGTCTTTCTGAATGATCCGGATGACTTGGCGCTGGAAAAAAAGGTGCATGTGCTTCTCCGCGATGCGGTTCTGGCTGGCGACTGCGGCTTTGAACGTGTTTTTACGCGGCACGAGGTGCGTGACCAATACGGGTTGTACGGCGATTTCTCCTTCGTGCTGGAGACGGATGGGTCCACGATGCTGATCGACGACTGGACGGGGCCTTATTTTCACCAGGGCGCAGGCGGCGCACATGGGCATCTGCCGGAAAAGGGGCCGCAGCCCACATTCTTCGCCGCAGGGCCGTCATTCCGGGAAGGCGCGCGGCTTTCGAACTGCAATATGGTCGACATCGCCCCCACGCTGGCTGCGGCGCTCGGCGTCCATTTGGATGAAACGGAAGGCTGCCGACTGAACGAACTGATGAGGGTGAGGTGAGCGCTGTGACAAACAGGTTGACAAAAACCTCCCGCAGGGATGAAGCGACAGCCTGGCTGTTCGTCACGCCACAGTTAATAGGACTGCTATGCTTTGTGGTTGTTCCGTTTTGCTTCGCTGTGTATCTTTGCTTTTGCAAATGGAATTTTCTCAAGCCCCCTGTCTGGGTTGGGCTGGATAATTTCAAAGAGGTTTTTGTCTTCGACTGGCCAATCTTCGGCAAGACACTGTTTAACATGCTCGTCTATCTGGTGGGCATCATCCCCTTGACGTTAATCGTGTCCATGATCCTGGCGCTGTTATGCAAGAGCAAGACGCGCTTCCTGAATTTCTTCAAGGGCGCTTACTTTCTGCCGATGGTCACGTCTTCCGTCTCCATGGCGCTCGTGTGGTACTGGATGTATGCGCCCGGGTATGGCATCATCAACTTTCTCCTTCAGAATGTTTTCGGCATTGCGAATGGGCCCGGGTGGCTGCAGGACAAGAGCTGGGCGCGTCTTGCGGTCATCATCATGACCACCTGGTCAAAAACCGGCTACTACTTCATCATCCTGTTGTCAGGCCTGCACAGCATTGATATGACATACTACGAAGCGGCGCGCATTGACGGGGCGGGAAGCTGGTCCGAGTTCTGGAAGATCACGATGCCGATGCTCTCGCCCGTCTTGCTGTTTGTATGCGTCATGCTGGCCATCGACGTGTTCAACATCTTCTCCAACACGTACATCCTCACGCGAGGCGGGCCAAACTTTTCGACAAACTCCATCGTGATGTACATTTACAACAAAGCGTTCGTCTACTTCAACATGGGAGAGGCGTCCGTGGCAAGCATCGTGCTGTTCCTCTTGGCGGGCGCAACAACCTTCCTGCAGGTCCGCATCCAGGGAAGGCGGGTGAATTACGATGCTTGACCGTGTGGCGCGCAGGGCGGACGCCCAAAATTACGGGCCCAGGGCAAAGCGGTTTCTCGCGAATGTTTTCCGGTATGCCTACCTAATCTTCTTTGCCGCACTCTGCATCCTGCCTTTCTATTGGATGATTCTGACCGCATTCAAAACCGAAGCGGACGCTATCCGCATACCGCCGGAATTTTTTCCTGACCCGGTCTACCTGCAAAGCTTCGTGAGGCTCTCGCAAAACAAGGTGCTAATTCGTTCCATCGGGAACAGCCTGTTCATCTGCATCGTCTCCTTGACAGGCATGCTATTTTCCGCCTCCTTGGGCGCCTATGCGTTTGCAAAAATCCGCTTCCGAGGCAGCAAACCGGTGTTTGCTTCGCTGATTGCAACGATGATGATACCGGGCCAGGTGACGTTGATCCCGCTGTACATCATCTTCAGCAGAATCCATTGGACAAACACGTATCTCCCCTTGATTGTGCCGCAGGTGATGCTCAATGGATATGCGGTTTTCATGCTGCGCCAGTTCATGATGGGCATACCGGGTTCCTATAGCGAATCGGCACAGCTGGACGGCGCGAATCACTTCCGCATCTATCGCTCCATCGTTCTTCCGCTGTGCAAGCCGACGCTCGTAACGCTGGCGCTGTTTAACTTCATTGGCAACTGGAACGCGTTCATGACCCCCATGATCTACTTGAACGATGTCAAGAAGTTCACCGTTGCGCTGGCTATCAACATGATCAAGGAACAGTATACGATCGAGTGGGGCCTGATGATGGCCGCGTCTTCAATAACGATCCTGCCAATCGTCGTGCTGTACTTCTGCGCGCAGAAATTTTTCATCCAGGGAATTGCCTTGTCCGGTCTGAAAGGGTGAGCTGCTTTTGCGGCGGCATGGTGGAAAGACCGCCGTGAGCATAAAAAAGGAGGAGCATATCATGAAACGTCTTGGCAAAATTGGAGTTTCTCTGGCACTGGCACTCATGATGATTCTGTCCATGATGAGCTTTGCTTCCGCACAAGAGGATGTCGTGCTGACCTGGGCCGTGCAGGCTTCCACCAAAGAAATCGGGGTCATGGAGAAGTTCCAGAAGCTGGTGGAGGAAAAGCTTGATGGCATCAAGCTTGAACTCATCCAGATTCCGATGCAGGATTGGCCTGACTATTACCAGAAGATCACGGCGATGGCTGCCGCCGGGCAATGCCCGGACCTGGGCCGCGCCGCCGAGCGTCTTCTGCCGGGGCTGATCACCAATGAGCTGCTCTACGACATCACCGACTATGTGGCGGAGATGGATACAAGCAAGTACTACATGGACGCCATGGTCGGCAACAACGTCCGGGACGGCCGCTACTACGGCCTGCCGAGCGGAATTTACACCACACTGATGTATTTCAACATGGATCTGTTTGATGCCGCCGGGATTCCCTATCCTTCCACCGATTGGGAAAACCCCATGACCATGCAGGAATGCTCTGACGCCTCTATCGCGCTGACAAAAGGCGAGGGCGCCGACAAGGTGTTTGGCTTCAGCTATCGTTCCTCTTTTGCGAACCCCGCCTACTGGTGCATGATCAGCAGCTGCAATGGCGGCGGATATTTCTATGATGAGGACGGCACCACGCCCAAGATCAACACCCCCTCCCACATTGCCGCGCTTGAGTGGTACAAGAAGATGAACGACGTGGGCGCCGTCACCCTGCCTACGGATATCGCGATTCTGTCCACCGCCGCGATGTTCGGCTCCGGCAAACTGGCGATGACCCTAGAGGGTACATGGAGCATGGCACAAATGATCGAAACCTCCGATTTCGAAGTTGGTATCGCGCCGGCGCCGGGCGATGTGAAAAGCGCCTCCAACTCCTTCCTTGACTGCTTTGTGATGTTCAGCCAGACCAAGTACCCAGAGGAGTGCTGGGAGGTACTAAAGCTGCTGTACAGCGAAGAGGGCTGGGCGATCATCGACGGCGCGTATGGTTCTCCGCTGCTCAGGAGCGCTTTTGAAACGTATCTTGAAACGAAGGTTCGTCCCTTTGTCAAGGATGAATCCTATGTCCAGGCAGTTGTTGACAGCTTCTCCTACCTTGAGTCGATCCCGTATTCCGACTATTGGGAGGAGGCCACCGTGCAGTGCACCGCACTGAAGGACGAATGGCTGCTGGGGAACATGACCAGCGAGGAGCTGGCCAACCGGTGCCAGGAGATCATGCTGCGCATGAAGGCCAAGTACGAGAAGTAACTGTCGCCAGCGCGTTGCCGCGGTAGGAGAACGGAGCTGCCCCTTTGCAGCAGCTCCGTTTTTTGCTATACTGGTCACAAGAGCGTGGTGTTGAAGTGCCGAAAGGGAGTGATATGCGATGCTCAACGGCAGGCCGACAGCCATTGTTGTGGATGATGACAAGCTGATCTGTGAAGATATCGCGGATATGCTCCGCACCTCCTTCGATGTGCTTGCCACATGCAACAACGGAAAAACCGCATTGGCCCGAATAGAGCAGCGCCAGCCCGATCTGCTGCTGACGGACATCAGCATGCCCGTGATGGACGGCGTGATGCTCATCCGCGCAGTGCACGAGAATTGGCCGAAGATCGTGGTGATCGTCTTGAGCAACTACGACGATTTTAGTTATGTCAAGGACGCTATGCGCTGCGGCGCGTGCGAGTATTTGCTCAAGGGCGATATCGAAGCAGCCGGGTTCTCCAGGAGTATTTGGGATCTGTATGCGGCGGAAACAGGCGTTACGCTTCCCTTCGGTGGTCAGTCGGATGTGAAGTGGGCGAGCATGCGCGTAGAGATTTCGCGCGCGCTTGATTTTATCGGCGAGAATTACATGGACGCGCTGCCGCTGGAGCAAATGGCCGGCATGATGGGGTTCAGCAGCTCATATTTCTGCAAACTTTTTAAGGAGGAGACGGGCTACAACTACGTCGAATACATCCATGCGCTCCGCGTGGAGAAGGCGAAGGAACTGCTGGAGCGGGGTAACGCCAAAACATATGAGGTGGCCGAGAAAGTAGGCTTCAACGATTACCGCTATTTCTGCCGCGTTTTTTGCGCGATTACGGGCAAGAAGCCCAGCGACTACAAGTATGCGCAAAAGGGCAGGAGATAAGCGTCATGAGCATACGCAACCGGTTTTTGGCGCTATTGCTGCCGCTTCTGCTGGTGCCCATGCTGATCATCGGCTTTTCTTCTTACCGCCAGTATCGCGACAGTCTGGAGGATCGGAGCAAGGCGTCCGCCCAAACGATCGCGCAGAGCCAAATGGAGCGGATCGACGGGCAGCTTGGCATGATGGATACCGTCATCACCCAGCTCAAATACTCCTCAAACCTGAAAAACTACCATTCCTTCCGTTCGTCTCCAGATATTGATTCCCAGACAAATTACAGGATGATCCAGTATGTCGATGTGGAGCTGAACGGCATCCTGAACAATTTCAGCGGCAGCATCCGGGAAATGGGCTTAATCTGGTTGGATAGCAATCTTTATTTTCAGCGGGGAAACGCAAAAGCTTTTACGGCAGCCGAGAGGGACAAAATCTGCGAACAGATCGAAACACTGAAGCTGACGCCCAATGAGAACAAATGGATATTTGATGCGGAGGCGGATGCAAACCCTGTGACGCTGGTGACGCTGTTTGCAAACGGGTACAACAGCCAGCCGATCGGCGTCATTGTTTTTTGGATTGATATGAACAGCCTAATGCCGCGTTATTACAACAAAACAGCGTCGCAAAGAAGCTTGCTGATGACACCCGAGGGAAACATCGTTATGGACAGCTGGCGGGAGCTGGATTCCGCGTTGTGTCCCTGGGAGGATATCCTGGCGCTTCCAAATCGATGCAGTGGGTACGATGTAAGGATCGGGAACGTTCTTTACTGGGCGGAAAGCGTCCCGTCCTCGGTGAACGGATGGCGTCTAGTGCTTTTGTCGGACAGGGATGCCGTGCTGGGTGATGTGCGCGGCATTCCATACACGATCTTTCTGGGGGCAGTCGCCTGCTGCATGGTGATGTTCGTATCCGTCCTGCTGCTTTTCAACATGATTTACAGGCCGATTCGCGAGCTTTCCCGCACGATGCAGCGCTTTGGCGAAGGTGATCTGTCTATTCGCGCAAAGGAAAACAGGCGCGATGAGTTTGGCTTGCTGATGAGCAAATACAATGAGATGGCCAACCGCATCGAGCAGGGCAAATCGCAGCTTATTCGCGAACAGGACGAGAAAAAAGCCATTGAGTACAAGTTTCTCAATGCACAAGTCATGCCGCATTTTCTGATGAATACCCTGCTGACGGTCAAGGTGCTGGCAAAGCGGGGGCGTGCAAAACAAGTAGAGGGGCTTGTGCGACCGCTGATCGATCTGCTTCGGGTGGTCAACTCACCGCAGCTCAAGGTGCCGTTGGGCGAAGAGGTGCAGTATGTGCGCAACTATGTCGATATCATTAAAACGCGCTATCAGACGCCCATCACGGTGTCCACCGAGATTACACCTGAGGCAGCCGCGCAAGAGATACCCAAATTCCTGTTGCAGCCATTGGCGGAAAACAGCATTCTACATGGGTTTGTCGAAGAATCGATTGCCCCCCTCATCAGCATCACCGCGTATGTGGAGGGCGAACTGCTGCTGATTACGATGGCCGACAATGGATGCGGTATGACCGACAGCCAGATCGCGAATTTAATGAGCGAAGATGCAGGACACTCCAAGTCGCTAAAGTTCAGCGGTATCGGCGTAATGAACGTGGGTAAAAGAATCCAGCTGGAATACGGTACGCAGTATGGTATCCTCTTTGAAAGCCAGCTCGGATATGGGACAAAAGTGCTCATACGCCTGCCATACCTGAAGGATGAGAAGCTGGCGGATCAAGGCAAGTGAACGTACAAGGAGATCCGTTATCTATCATTTGGTGCCTCCCGAATTTGCAAGATGCACTCATAAGCAAATAGAGTGCGGATAGATCGGAAATCCAGCGAAATGTAGCGAGCTACCAACTGTGCTAATGCCCCAAACCCTTAAAAGGATAGGCGATAAAATATGAGGGGACGAGATTTGCATTTCACTGCAAGCTCGCCGCCCCTCATTATAATGAAGGTGGTGATGTGATAACAAGCATTTCTGGGCAAAAATAAAATGAGCACTCCACCAAAAAGGGAGTGTTCAGATTGAACAAAGCGAATGGGCCGTTGGTCATTTGTTGGTGCCCGCCTTCTCCGCCATATTTGGACGTTGAATCCAAGACAATGAGAAAGCCTTGATATATAAGGCTTTCTTGTTGTTTTCCTAAGCGTCAAACGTATCAACCGCTTTCCTCCCGAAAGCATTCCTTAGCCAACCGGCGTAACAGTCACAACCCATTCGGTCTTTTGCCAGGTATTATTCGGCTCCTCGCGCAGCCATTCGCCGTCCGCGGTGACCTCCCAGTTGGCGATGTACAACTGGATGTCATAGGTCGGCGCGCGGTCAATCCGGTCAAGAACCACCGCATGGTTGCCGTCCTGCCCTATACTGCCTTGAAACTCAAATGTAAACCGAATCGTGCCATCAGCCTGTGGCAGCTGGATATAGCCAATTTCCGAGGCATTGAGCGTGCCCTCTTCATTCAAAACTCCGTCGGCGACGCATTTAGCGAGAAGGATCTTCGCGCTCCGCTCCCGCGCCAGGTCCGCATAGGTCGGCGCGCCATCGGGAATTATTTCATCGCCGCCGTAATGCAGCCCGTATCCAGCAGGGTCCGTTACAAAATAATCCTCCGCCATCAGCACGACGTTCGCGCCCTCGGCGGCGCGGATGGTGCCCGTGCCGTAGAGGTAGCCGTCTTTGTAGATGACCTCATCCAGCGTATACACCACGTCCCCCAGCGTGTACGATTGCCCGGACGGCGCGATGTCTCCGGTGAGCAAATTTTCCTTTGTTTCATTGCCGTAGAACCAGCCAAAGATGTCTGCCGTCTTTGATTCGATCAACGCATAGGCCACGCCGGCCAATGCCAGCAGGATGGCCATCGCGATCACGGCAGTTCGAAGCGTATGTTTCCGCATAACCGTTTCCTCCTTTTCAAGACGAGAAAGTGCGGAGGAAACTCGATCAGCCAAGGCTTCCGCCATCGGTTCATATGCGCGTTGCCAATCTTCACGTTTCATTCGATTTCCTCCTTTAGCAGGCCACGCAGCAGCTCCCGCGCGCGAAAGAGGCGGGAACAAACCGCGCCCTTTGTGACGGAGAGGGCCCTGGCGACCTCATCAACGCGGTATCCTTCCATGTAGTGCAGCACTGTCACAATGCGTAGCTTCTGGGGCAGTGCGTCCAGTGCCAAGCGCAGCTCGTTGTTTTCCGTCGGTTGCGCTTCACACTCCGGCATTTCGCTGACCGGTATCGCACGCCTTTGCTTGCGTTGGATGTCGATGCACTCATGGATCAGGATTCTCACAAGCCATGTATCGAAGTATTGCTCATTTTTGAGCGAGGCCTGTTTTCGCCATGCTTTGAAGATTGTCTCCGAAATGGCGTCCAGGCGGTCGTGTTCGCCGTGCAGATAGCTTGAGGCGATGCGATACATTCGGCCTTGTGCGGAGGTGACCCGAAGGCTAAACTCCTCCTTGTTCATGATGCACCTCCTTTTTGTACAGCGCGCTTACACCCATTAGACGTACCGACAATGCTGCAGATTCGCCAGGTAAAACTTTTTCTATATTAGAAATGAGGTTTGTGTTTTCGAAAAAGCTACGCCAGACAACACCAACCGACAGTTGTCCAGCGCAGCAAAAGTTCCTATCTTCCCTTGACAATAGGTCTTTACCAGTTCAGCCCGAATGCGCCCTCATTCGCTCAGGTGCAAAGTAAGCTTATGGCGGAGCTCCACCATGCAATCATCCAGGGACATTGATTCTCCCTGCAAGTATGGCTGGATGCACTCCTCCAGCATCGCTGCCAAATGATACTCGCCAAACGATGCGTGGGTTACCTGTTCGTCATAGCCCACAATTTGCCGTTTTTCTTCCAGAGTGGGCGCCAGGAAATGCCGGGTATCGCCTACACTGTACGTCAAGCGGCCATCGAAAGTGGACAGACGCTCCCTCAGGATAGAATCGCTGCTCTTGAGCCGAACCGGTTCTCCGTACGTAAAGTTAACAAAATCTTTCTGTACGGCATCCGACAGGACCAATTTCAGCAACCGGTATGCGTTTTGCTGGTTGGGACTTCCCGCCCTGATTGCCAGCGCACTGGTCACCAAGGCATTGAGCCCTCCGTCATCAGTGGACATATGCCCTAGCGTATATCCTCCTTGGTAATTCAAATAGTTCGTCGTATACGCAAGACCAGGCAATGTAATGTGCGCACCAACGCCATCCCCCCACGCAAACCAGGCCTGTCCCGTCACCACATCCTCTGCGTCGATGTAATAGTAGAACTCGTTATCAGCAGGCTCGCAAGTATCCCGATACTGTTTATAGATGGTCAGGTACTCCCGCAAAGCCGCCTCATCCGGCAAGACCTCATTCTTCTCATAATCGATCAGCCGTATCCCGGTGGCGGGCAACAAAGCATATGAGATTAGCTTCATCCCGAAGGGCAGGGACAGCGGCAGATTCGCCTTTGCGGCCGGTCCGCACCGGATGATCTCTGTCAGCAGCGTCTTCACATCTGTCATTTTTACCGGATCAAAGCCAATGCTCTCCAGCAGAGGTGTGCTGGCCACCAGATAGGGCAGGGTGAACTCGAATGGCACCACATAGCGGTGAGCACCAAACATGCCCGCATCCATCACCGGCTGGTTGAAATCCTCCCACCGAACGTCCGGATCATTGTCCATGATGGCAGCCAGGTCCACGAACGCCCCGGCTTCTATCGTTTTGTACATATCCCTGAAATAGCGCGCGTTTACGAAAACAAGGTCAGGGCCTTCGCCGGCCATCATCTCCGCGGCAACGAGATCGTTGTAAGCCTGCCTGTTGCTGGACATCTCATCAATTATTTCCAGCGTAACCTCAACCTCCGGATATGCCTCCCGGAAGAGTGCCACGGCGCTTTCCATGATGTGCCCGTAGGCCTCGGGGACATATACTACCAGCGCGTCGCTCTCAGGCAGTGTTCTCGCCGCTTGCGCACGCCCATCACCACCCACGGTAAATGTAGCAGCCACCGACGTGATGAGAACAAGCGCGCACAGGACCGCCAGCCAGCGTTTGCGGCCATTGCGGTTGAGCACGGATTCAAGGCGGGCCCTCAGACTGCGCGCAGTACCGGACATCGCCGAGCTTACCGCCGGTAGCCGCAGTGAACCTTTGCGCGCCACCCTGAGCAGCAGTTCGCCGTAGGTCTTGCGGGCATCATCCGGGATCAAGCGCACAACGCCCTCGTCACACGCCAGCTCAGCGTCGTCCACCATCTGCCGCACCATCGCGTATACAATGGGGTTGAACCAGTTGATTGCGGTGGCCAGCAGCATGACCGCGCGCGCCCATAGGTCTCCCCGGCGGTCGTGCAGCAGTTCATGCGTCAGCGATAGCCGAAGCGCTTCCTCCGGCTCCGTCACATCCGGCAGATAAACGGTTGGCCGGAACAGGCCGACCAGCAGCGGCGTGTACAACGCCTCACAGACCATGAGCACGGGGGTTCTGCGTGCACCAACCTGCACCGCCACTTCCCCCAGCACCTCGTATGCCGGGTGCGTCTCCTCCACCGCATGGCAACAGCGCCGAATGGAGCGCTTAAAACGCAGCTCACGCACCATGTGTATAGCCAAGAAGCCGATCATGCCAGTTGCCCACAGAACAAGCAGCGCGCCCTTCCAGGGAAATGAGGGCTGGGTGGATGCAGCGACATCCAACTGGTTTGAAATCGCCGCCTCTTCGCTGGCCATCGCTTGGTTTCCCATCTCGGTTTGAACAGCGTCCATTGCTACTTTATTCGCAAGCGCAAGGTTTTCACGCTGGGTTTCATATATCTGGTAGGGACGTCCAAGGCCAGGAATCTCCAGATCGTCATCCTGAAATGCTTCAGTCAGCGTCGTATAGCCGGTCTGCACCAAACCGGGCAGGGGGACAATCTGCGGCAGTGTGACCACGGCGCGCACCGGGCACATCAACAGCACAGCTAACACAAACCAAACCGTGTGGCGTACGCCAGGTGCGATCTTTGAGCGGAGCAGCCTGCCCAGCAGCAGCGCCACTACGATCGCGGCACTGACATACAAAGAGTTCTCAAGAAACAAACCCGCCATGCGCAGCATGAAATCACTTCCTCTCTTGAAGCCATCTCTCTAGTTCATCCAATTCTTCTTTCTGAATCTTGCGATCTACGTATAGCGCGCTGAGCAGTCCTGTAACCGAGTTCCGATGGAAGGCTTTCAAAAAGTTGTCGGTTTCGACGCTCAAGTATGCCTCTCGCGCGACTACAGGGGTAAAGATCCGCTCCTTGCCCTGTTTTTCGCTCGCCAGAAAGCCTTTGCCCTCCAAACGGTTTAGCATGGTTAGAAGTGTCTGGGGCGTCCAGCCCCGGCTATCCAATAGCAATGCCGCCGCCTGGCCCGCCGTTATGCCCGATGGATTGTCCCAAACGGTTTTCATGACCTCAAACTCCGCTTCCGGGAGCCTTTTCAAGGATGACATGGTATATTCCCTCCAATACAACGACTATTGTCGTATGTATCATACGACAATAGTCGTTGTTTGTCAAGGGAGTATTTGGCTGATGGATAACAAAACATCGAGGCCTGCAAAACAGGCCTCGCAACTGTATATGCGTTTCGCGCCGGTGGGCCTGCGTGCCTGTTATTGTTGCCGCACGCCGTCACCCAGGCACAGATTCACCAGGTCGTCCGCACGCGCGATGGCCAGCGCGATCACCGTATCGGATGCGCCATAGTATATCTTCACCGTGCCATCGTCCTCCAGGATGGCACCGGTGGGGAAAATCACCTGCGTGCGGAAACCGTCATTCGTCTCATACTCCGCCTCCGGCGCAAGCAGCGGCGCCCGGTGGATGCCCAGCACCTTCGACGGGTCCTCAAGGTCTAGCAGCATCACCGCCGCGCAGTAGCGCTTCTTCCAGGTATCCTCCCAACCGTTCTTGCCGCGCGATGGGTCAATGTCCACCGTATGCACAAACGTGAGCCATCCCCGATCGGTGCGGATCGGCGGTGCGCCGGGACCAACCTTGTCGTTGGCAAAGGGGAAGTCCTCCACCCCCGCCAATAGCCGCGAGCGCCCCCAGAACTCCATGTCCGGCGACTGCGAAATCCAGATGTCAAACCGGTCGACGCCGCCCCGGCTGTACACCGGGAAAGGCCGCTCCAGCCGCACGTACATGCCGCCAATTTTTTCGGGGAACAGCACCATGTTGCGGTTGTCCGGCACGGTCATGGAGAGGATTTCGAAGTGTGCGAAGTCATCCGTGCGGGCAATGCCGCCGCGCAGACCATGGCGGGTATCAATGGCGAAGGTCATGTACACCTGCCCGTCAATCACCGTCAGGCGCGGGTCATAGGCACGCAGCACTTCATCGTCGCGCATGTCAAAGATGGGCGCAGGCGCGACGGTCCAGCGTATGCCGTCCGGACTGGTCGCCAGGCCGATGTTGGTCCCCTCAAACAGGTGCCCGCCGATATAGCCGTAATCGTTGCGAAAGACCATCACATATTGGCCCTGGTACTTGATCACGCCCGCATTGAACACCAGATCGCTCCTATACGGAACATCCCGCGCGGTCAACACAGGGTTGCCCGGATAGCGGGTGATCGCCGGGCTGGAAACCAGCGCATCGGACTTGACTGCCATCTCGCTCATCCTCTCGCTCTTCATTTCACGGAAGGTATGCGCCATGGGCCTTTAGCCGTGTGCGCAGCGTGTTCACCGGCACATCGCGCATGGCTACGCCACCCGCGTCCAGCGCCAGCGCAGCGGCGGCACCGGCCGCCTCTCCGGTCACCAGGCACGGCGGCATCACGCGCACGCTGCCCTGCACAGGCCTCTCGCAGCTGATGCTGCGGCCCGCCACCAGCACGTTATCAAGCCCTACAGGCACCAGACAGCCGTATGGGATGCCGTGCGACTCGCCGGGGCCATAGCGGTGCGTATGCCGCTGCGTGGCGGCATATCCCTCGCTGTTCTTGGCCGTTTCGCTCTGCGCGGTATTGTGGTGCACGTCGATGTAGTAGCAGTTGCGGCCGATCTCGTCCGGGAAACTGCGCCGCGCCAGATAGTCGTCCACCGTCAGCGTGTACTCGCCGGCGATGCGCCGCGTCTCCCGCACGCCCATCAGCGGCGCGGTGGCGATCAGCTGCGCGCCCGCGAACGCCGCCGGCAGGTACTCGGCCAACGCATCCCGGAACGCCTTGGCGATCTTCCGACCCTGCATCATCGCGGCGGAGACGCCCATGGGGTCGGTGTTATCCACCTGCCAGAGATGCCCGGCGTTGAAGCCCACGGTGCGCGGCCCCACCAGCGTGTGGCACAGGTGCGTGTCGGGGATAAGCGGATAACGCCCATCGCGCACGATGGCGTATATAGGGCTATCCGGGTTCTGCGGGTGCAGGTTAGGACCGTTCAGATACGCGTACTCGTCCACATTGGTCAGCGTAAAGCAGAGCGTCGCGGGCTGCAGGTCGCCGGTATCGTCGCCCTTGGCCCAGGAAGCGCCCGCGAGTACCGTCAGGTCCGCGTCGCCCGTGCAATCGATAAACGCCTCCGCCGCATAGGCGGAAAGGCCCCGCTTGTTCGCGGTAACAACGGCGTCGATCCGGCCCGGCTGCGTGCAGATCACATCCGCCACCTGCGTATGGAACAGCACCGTCACGCCCATCTCCAGCATCAGGTCGTCATAGACGCGCTTGAGCGCCTCCGCGTCGATGGGCACCCAGTCCAGCCAGTCCGGCTTGGCGCGTACATGCGCGAGCGCCTGGGACGATGCCTCAAACACACGGCGGGCCAGCCCGCCGTAGATGATTTTCTCCTTGTCCGAGAAGGGGCACCACGCGGGCACCAGGCCCGATGTGCCCATGCCGCCAAGCGAGCCGGTCGACTCGACCAGCAGCGTGCGCTTCCCCTCGCGTGCAGCAGCCGCGGCAGCAGCGCAGCCAGCCGGGCCGCCGCCCGCGACGATGATATCCCACTTCTCCGGCTGCGGAAGGTTCTTTGTATAGTGCATACCTACCTCTGTTTCTCTCAGATGGTGGCTGGGAATGCGTAGTCGACCGACCGCCCGTCCGGCCGGACAATGCGCAGGCCTCCCTCCCCCACCTCCACCGAGGCAATCATCGGCGCGCCCTCCCGCGATGCACACAGCACGTTGACAAACCGCGCCGATGTGCCCCTCACCCGCTCAATCAGGTACGACAGATCGCGTACCGAAGGATTGTCAGGGCCGAGCGCGTAGAACATGCCCAGGTTATCCGTCCGCAGTGTATACACGTCCAGCCACACACCGTCGTCCGCACACCAGCGGGTTTGCTGGACAGGCTTTTCACCGGTATGCCGCACCGCGCTGTGCAGGTACTGCCCGGGGCCTTCCTCCGCCCAGCGTGCCGCGTGCGCTGCTGTATCCCCCACGTCCTGCCGCTCACCGCGCACATGCAGTGTCCAGTCGATGTCGCGCGCCTCCGGCACCGTCACATCGTAGCAATCCACAAAGAAGTCGCCGTACCATGTGATGTGCCGCCGCAGCACGGCCCCCCGGTATGCTTCGTCCGACCACTGCTTGATGGTGAACGAATCCAGCGGAACATAGCTGCCATCCCAGCGGGTTTCCGCATCCAGTACGGTCTTCTCGCCGTCCCGCGTGTAGGACCTGACGGCGCAGTTGGCGGGTGGCTGGTTCTGCCCATTGAGGCAAACCGTGTTATGCGAAGCCGTGCTCTTGTAATACGCATAGTGCAGCGGCGCACCGTACTGCGAGGTGCCGATGTCCGGGGCGATGGTCTCGCCCAGGCCCAGGAAGTGCAGTGCCAGCCGATCGTAATGGTCGTGCTCGCCGCCATAGGGTGAATGCTTCACCAGCAGGAACCGGCCATCCGGCCCGTGCATCACCGTCAAGCCCGATCCGCCGGGCATGCCGCTGTGGGAATCCGCAAGCGGCGGCAGGCCCACGTCTGGAAGCGCGTCCACCCCATCGAAGAACGCGCTCATGTCGCGGCGGCGATCCTCCTCCGGCACGAGCGACAGAAGCCGTGCGAAGTCCTCGTCGTCGGTGCGGGCGTACGCCAGTTCATATAAGTAGGACGCCCCCGCAAAGCCGCGGTTGTTGTTGCCCGAATCGTTCAGCGGGGGCAGCATGTTGTCCGGTTGCAGCAGTCGCATCGGGTACTTGAGTGCTTCTATAAAACGTGACTCCCGGAAAAAGCTGTATGACCCCGGCTGCACGAACCGTTCATACTCCATGAACTGCATCAGCGCATAGAAATGATAGCTGGGCGTTCCCTCGAACCAGAAACCGTCGGCGAGCATGCCATGTTCCAACTGGTACTTCAGCCCGTAGGGTGTGTCCAGCGCAAAGTGCAGGTACGCCTCATCCTCCAGCAGGATGCCAAGGACGCCCACCGCCGAGCTGACGATGCACTCATGGTTGTGTATCTGGTCGGTGCGGTGCGCCATCAGGAACGACGCGCCGCAGCGCAGCAAGTCCCGCTCGATCAGCGTGCGTTCCTCCCCCGGCAGCTCGTCCCGGATGATATCATACCCCATGGCCAGAATCTTGAGCCACTGGGCATCGCACAGCGTCTGGGCATTTGCCTTGCCCGGCTTGTTATACGGAATGCCGCCGTGGATTTCGTAGCCAGGGTATGCCTTTGCGTAATCAACCAGGATATTCCGCGCGAGCTCCAGATCCTCCGCCTCGCCCAGCAGCATGTAGCGCAGCGCCGCCGCCTGGCACGCCCGCTTGTTGGCCGCGTTGAGCAGCCGCCACCACGCGCCCTCATACGGCTGGCCGGTGAGCAGCTCGCCGTCTACTGGGCAACGGTAGTGATGCGGATCGGCAATATCAAACTCCAGCACCACGGAGTGCTTCGGGCATGCGTAAAAGCCGCCCCAGGTAGCTAGCGCCGTCTGGGGAATGCGGTAATGCGCCCGCACGGGCTGTATCGCCGCGTCCAGCACGGACAGAATGCTATCATCCTGCGCAAGCTTCTCCCGCAGGTGCGCAATGCGCGCCGGTGTAAACTGCTTCATAACGCCTCCATCACCCCTTGACCGCGCCGGCCGTCAACCCCGATATGAACTGCTTATGGGTGAATACATAGATGATGAGCACCGGCAGCAGCGCGATGGACGCGCCCGCCAGCATCAGGTGCCACTCCGCCGCCGCGTTGGCCGAATACTTCAACTGCACCACGGCGACCGTCAGCGTGCGCAGGTTGGTCTTGCCGATCGTCATGATCAGCGGAGTCAGGAAATCATTCCACGAGGAGCGGAATGAAAAGAGCAGCACCACCGCCAGACTCGGCCGGATCATCGGGATGATCATAATGTAGAACACCTGGAACGGGGTGCAGCCGTCGATGTACGCCGCCTCGTCCAGCTCCTGCGGCACCGAGCGGATGAAGCCGTTGATCAGGAAGACATTCGCCGCCTGCCCTCCGGTCATCACCAGCGCCATGCCCAGAATCGTCTTGGTCAGGCCCACTTTGCTCAGCAGCATGTACAGCGGGTAGAGCGTCACCGACCCCAGTGAAATGAACATGAACGACATGTACAGGTTAATGATGAGTTTCTTGCCCGGGAACTGGCGGCGGGCGAACACATACCCCGCCATCGACGCGGTGACCAGCGCCAGCACGGTAACGATGGTGGAGATCACCACGGAGTTGAGCGTGTACTGGCCAAAGTTCGCCTTGGTGAACGCGTCCGCATAGTTGCTGAACTTCCACTGCTCGGGGAAGAAGTGGCCGCCCAGCGTAAGCTCATAGTTGGTCTTGAGCGAGCCCAGCAGCGCGTAGGCCACCGGGTACACGGTAAAGAGGATCACGGCGATCAGAAACGCCCACTTGACAATCTGGCCCGGGAGGCGTTTGGCATCGAATTGCTTAGCTCTTTGCATCTTGTCGCCTCCTCAATATATTTCGTCCAGCTTCCTGGACAGGCGCATGTATAGCATGGTGATGATGCCGATCATCGCGGCGGCGACGACGCTGACCGCCGCGCCGTAGCCATACTGCGGGCGGAAGCTTCCGCCGACATCGGCCATCGGGTAGTAGAGCTGATAGATGTAGAGGAACATAACCTTCGTCGAGTTGAACGGCCCGCCCTCGGTGAGGACCATGATGCTCGCCATGTCCTGGAACGCGTTGATAATCGCGAGCATCAGGATGGTTTTCAGCACCGGCCCCAGCAGCGGCAGCGTGATCTTGAACAGCTTCGTCACCGGGGTGACGCCATCGATTTCGGCGCTCTCGTACATATCCGGGGCGATCTGCTGCAGCCCCGCGAGGAAGTAGACCATATAGTTGCCCACGCCGCCCCATACGGCGACGGTGATCACGGTCTTCATCGCGTTGTCGCGCCCCAGCCAGTTGATTGGTTTCGCGATCATCCGCGCGCCCAGCAGCATGCGGTTGACCTCGCCGTTGTAGACGTTAAAGAGAAGGTAGAACACCAGCGCCATGACGGCGGACGACATGATCGTGGGGCTGAATACGATCGCCTGGATGCCCGCGTACAGGCGCTTTGGCTTGTTGATCAGCAGCGCGACCATGAACGCCAGCGGGATGGTGATGGCGATTTTGCCCGCGGCGTAGACGAGCGTATTGACCACCGTTTTCCAAAAGGCAGGGTCACGCGTGAAAACACGGATGAAGTTATCGATCCCAACGAACTTCATGACATTGATGCCATCAAATTCATAGAACATATACTGCAGCGCCCAGATCACCGGATAGACGGAGATCACCAGAAACAGGAACAGGTTGGGCAGCAGCATCGCGTAGCTCTGCAGGGTGCCTTTTGTTTTGCGGTTCATGCCCATCACCTTTCAAAAACCGGGAGCCCGGTTTACCCGAGGCCCCCGGCTGTGTCGGTCTATGGAGTCGTAAGAATCATGCCCCGCGTCAGTTGGCGGTGTTCGCCGGGTCGGACGCGACGATGTTCGGGTAGCAGATCTCGCCGTTCAGGCCATCGGCGACGGACTTTTCATATGCCGCCTGGTAGCGGGCGTTCAGGTCCGCGATGATGCCGTCGATGTCGCTGCTAACACCGAAGATGACTTCCGCAAAGCGCAGGCCCCAGTCATCCCCCTCGGGCACGATGTTGATCGGCTCCAGCGGCCACATCTTGTCGGTCGGCTGAATGCCCATGTACGGCACGGCCTCGATCGCGGCGGGCGCCTTGGCCTTGGCGATGACGGCCGGCAGAACGCTTACGCCCAGGCCCAGCTCGTAGTACGTAACGAGGTTCTCAAAGTCATACAGCGCGGACAGCACACGCCATCCCTTTTCAACGTCCGGGCAGTTGGTGGTCATCGCGTACCAGGTGCCGGCGGATAGCTTCTGCGAGCCCGTGATTTCGCCCGTCACAGTCGGCAGCTGCGCATACTGCCACTTCTGCTCGGTGGGGAACTGGCTGGTGTAGACGCCGTACTCGGAGTGGTTGTACGTCATGTACATGGCAATCTTGCCATCGGCAAACTGCGTGCGCAGCGGGTCAATGTTGAGGGACTCGCAGCCCGGGAACGCGGCATCCGCGGCCCAGATCTTCGCCAGCGCCTCAATGTAGGGCTTGTACGCGCCAAAGTTATACGTGCCGGTGGAGAAATCAAAGCCCTCAAAGACCGGGTTGCCATCCAGCAGAGGCATCTGGGTGATGCCGCGCTGGAGGCCGGAGCGCGGGTTGGCCAGCGGCAGCGCGAAGCCATAGATGCCCTCGCTCCCCAGCTCTTCGGTAATTTTGATCGCGTACTCCACCATCTGATCGATGGTCTTGGGCGGACCATCCAGGCCAACGCGCTCGAAGATATCCTGGTTGTACACCAAGCGCAGCGTGGTGCCGGTGTTCGGCAGCGTGAAGATCTTGCCGTCATGCATGTTCAGGCCCTCGACGAAGAAGCTGCTATCGAAAATCTGGCGCAGTTCATCGGTGAGGAACTCATCAATGTAGACCATTTGGCCGCGCTGCTTGATGGCGTCGGTCATCGTGGTGCCATTGACACAGAAGATGGCGGGCAATTCGCCCGTGCTGGAGGCGATCTCAATCACCTGCTGGTAGTTGTCGGTATACATTTCATAGGTGACGTGGATGTCGGGATTTTCGGCATTGAACTTTTCCCACAGCGCCGTCATGAACTCCTGATCATGGCGGTCCTTGGTCCAGACGGTAATCTCTGTGACATCCGCGGCCAGCGCGATGGAGCTGAAGGAGACCGTCAGCATCAGCGCGACCAGGAGCAGGGATATTGCCTTGTGGATCCTCATGTGCGTTCCTCCTTTAGAATAAGTGAGAAGGGTGTCTATTATATGGGCCGGCGGCCCTATAATACTGGTTTTCCCATTTACGCTAACGTTTGCCTAATATGTGTTCATTATATCCATGCAAAGCAAAAAGTCAACAACTTATTTTCCATTTGTTGATTTTTTTGTACAAGTTTATTGGCCGTTACCCGCGCTAACGTTGTCTTTCACTTTTCGCAAACGATTGACAAACGGTGGCGCATTCAGTAGAATGAACCCGGTACAAGCAATTATGGATGAGTGCAGGGAACAGCGCATGAGAGTTACGCTTCAAGACATCGCCGACAAGCTGGGCGTCACCCCCTCCACCGTGCAGCGCGCGCTGAACGGTTCCCCGGGCGTGGGCAAAAAAAGGCGCGAGGAAATCGTCCGCACCGCGGAGGAAATGAACTACCGGCCCAATTTCCATGCCTCCTCCCTCAAGCGCGGCACCAAACGCATCGCCGTTGTCCTGCCCAATTTGGACCGCCTGAACCGGTATTTTGCGTACTATATCTGGCAGGGCATCGATATGTACATGGCGGAGGTGTCCACGCTGGACATCGAGCTGATCCGCCTGCCCTTCAGCAGTTCCCCACAGGATCATATGGCGCACCTGGAGAGTGTGCTGGCGGGAGAACACGGCACGATCGACGGCATCATCACCCGCGGGCGGCGGGACGGCGCGCTGGACAACATGTTTGGCCGCATCCAGGAGCGGGGCATTCCCGTGGTGCTGATCGGCACCGATACCGAGAGCCACCACCGCCTCTGCTGCGTGATGAACTACGAGTCCATGCAGGGCCGCATGGCGGCCGATCTGTTTACGCTATTTGGCGGCATAAGGGAGCCGGGCAAAGTCATCCTCTGCGGAAACTTTGCCGGCACCGACCAGTATCACAACGCCAAGGGATTTGAGCGGCGCATCTGGGAGAGCAGGCTGCCGCTGGACATCTATAAAATATCCTACGACGACGACCCCGTGCAGGTGGAAGGGACAATCCTGCGCGAGCTGGCGGGCGGCACACCCGTGCACGCCATCTATACCTGCTCCACCCGCAGCACCATCGCCATGTGCAAAGCGGTCAAGGCCGCGGGCATGGCGGGCAAGGTGCGCACCATCGGCAGCGATATCTTCCAGGAGAGCGCGAGAAGCATGCGCGAGGGCGTGCTCACGGCGATCATGCACAGCCGCCCGACCACCATGTCCTATCAGGCCGCGCAGGTGATGACCGCCTACCTCGCCCACGGCGATGTGCCGCAGGGCGGCGCTGTGTTCATCGACCCTTGCGTGGTGCTGCCGGGCAGCCTGGACTTTTACGTCAGCTCCATCCCCAATTTCGATCAGGAGGACAAAGTGACGTTCATCGACGCGTCGGTGTAAGGCGGGAGTTTGCCTGTGGGTGTCTGGCGCGGAGGATGTAAAAAAAGAGCCGCAGCTTCCTGAAACGCAGGAAACCAAACGGCTCTTTTTTAATCTGCTACCAGCGATGACCTGCCCGTCTATTCACGCTGTGGGGTTGGCGCCACTTTTGGCTCGGTTTTCCCGGTGATCCGCCCCCACCATTTTCGGCGCTTCTCCCGTATCGCCAGCCGCTCGCCCAAATCCCTGGAGCCGACCCCATACACAAGATACAGGATGATCCCCGATACAATCATGATGAACACCGTTGAGGCACATCTTCGCCCGGATGCGTTCATGTTGTACCCGTACAGGCCCTCCTCGGCGGTCATGCTCTGGATGACCATCGCGTAGGTCTTGCCGTAGGAACTGGCAAAGGTGGCTGACATATCGTACTCCGTGAACAGCGCGTTGAAGTTCAGCGCAAACACGGCCAGCACGCTTGGCAGAATGATGGGCAGTTTCACCCGCATGAACGACACAAAGGAGCTTGCGCCGAGGTTCCGCGCCGCATCTTCCAGCTCCTCATCGATCGCGTAGAACGCAGCCTTGATCATGCGCAGCGAGAATGGCAGCTTGACCACCACATACGCCACAACAATCAGGATGCGCACCTTGTCCATATAATACAGGTTGTTGCCTCCCACATACCAGATACTGTTGCTGTTGAAGAACGTGCGGTACGAGTAGCAAATGAGAATCGTGGGCAAAAGCCACGGGAACAGCATGCTGTACTCCAGGAACGTGCCGGACTTTTTCTTCTTGTGTTTGAAGATGTAGTTGCACGCCACCACCACGATCACGCAGGCAATCGCCGCGGCAATCGCGGACATAATGAAGCTTAGCTCGATTCCCTCCACGGTTGCGGCATTGGAGAACAGGCCTGAGATAGACCCCTCCCGCACCCGGTACGTCCCGCGGGATGTCAGGTACGAATAGTCCTCCGAGCCAAAGTAATTCAGCAGCGACCAATTGGAGAGGTCCAGCGTCTTCATCCGGATGGCGCTGTAGGTCTGGAAGGAGAAGACAACGATCATCACCACCGGCGTCATGTAGATGACGAACAGCACATAAGCGTATATGTGCGCCAGCACATTGGCCACCGGGTTGTCGATCTTCTGCTTGACCAGCTTTGCCTTCGTCTTGGATACGGAAAGGTAGTGCCCCTTGCGCTCGTAGGCGGATAAGGCAGTCAGCAGCACAATCGTGAAAATCGCCAGGATAATAGATAGGAGCGCCGCCCGGGCCTGCGGGAATGCCTCGTCGGCTACGGACGAGCCCGCCAGCCGGACGATCTCCGGGTTGATGGAGTCAAAGCCCAGCAGCGTAGGCGCGGACATCGCGCATAGCCCTGTGATAAATGTCATCACCGTCAGCGAGAACATCGTGGGGAGCAGCGTGGGGAAAACCACCTTCCACAGTACCTTGAAGGGCTTTGCGCCCATGTTCCGGGCAGCCTCCACCGTGTTGTAATCGATGCCCCGGATCGCGTTGCGGAGAAAGAGCGCATGGTTGCTGGTACAGGCAAAGGTCATCGTGAATATGACCGCATTGAAGCCCGAAAACCAGTACGGGTTCATGCCCGGAAAGGCACTGACCAGCGCCGTGGTGATGATGCCGTCGCTGTCGTAAAGGAACAGGTACCCCGTCACCAGCGCCACGCCGCTGTAGATCATCGTGGTCATGTAGCCCATGCGGAGTATCTTTGCGCCCTTGATGTCGAAATACTCGGTAAGCAGCACGATGGACACGCCCACCACGTTCACCGTGACAACCAAAACCAGCGCCAGCTTCAGCGAGTTCCACACGTAGGTCATCATGTTGCCCGCGAAAAAGAAGCGGATGACGGCCCAGGGGTCCGTCTTGCCAGTGGTGGTGTTGTGCGTGGTGAAGATGCTCGTGAGGGTGTTCAGGCAGGGCAGCACCATGAACCCCAGGAACAGGTACACAAAAAAGGCGATGCCGAAGACGCGCACCAGCTTCTTGGGTTGGAACCAGCCGTTAGCAACGCTGCTTTGCATATCCCGCCCTCCTTACGCGCCCTGCGCCGGGTAGGCCATGATATCGGCCGGGTTGATATCGACCTTGACCGCCTCGCCCGGTTCATATATGTTCACGCCGTCATTTTTCTCAATGGCCTTGATGACCTGCGTGCCGATGTCAATATAATACTTGATGTATAGCCCGTAATACTCGCGGCTCTCAATCTTGCCGTCAAATGCCGCGACGCCGTCCCTTTGCGCGCCGTTCACATGGATGCGTTCCAAGCGGATGTAGTTATGGTTTTCCGCCGAAACACCAGCGCCATTCTGCTTCAACCTTTTGATAACGACATCCTCGAGGCGGTTGATGTCGCCGATAAAGTTGCAGACGAACTCCGTCTGCGAGTGGTTGTACACCTCGTTGGGCGTACCAATTTGCTCGACAAACCCGTTGTTGAACACGGCGATCCGGTCGGAAAGCGTGAGCGCCTCCTCCTGATCGTGCGTGACATAGATGGTGGTGATGCCAAAGTCCTTCTGCATCTTCTTCAGCTCGTTGCGGAGCTGCACCCGCAGTTTGGCATCCAGGTTGGACAGAGGCTCGTCCATGCAGATGATCGCCGGCTCGTTCACCAGCGCCCTGGCGATTGCAACGCGCTGCTGCTGCCCGCCGGAGAGCTGCGATACCGCTTTCTTGATCTGCTCATCCGAAAGGTCCACCTTCCGGGCAATCTCCCGGACCTTGCGGTCAATATCCTGTTTCTTGTTTTTCTTGATTTTGAGGCCAAATGCGATGTTGTCATAGACCGTCATCGTGGGAAACAGCGCATAGCTCTGAAAGACGATGCCTATGTTGCGCTCCTCGATGGGCACATTGGTGATGTCATTACCCTTAACGAACACCTTGCCCTCCGCAGGCTGTATAAACCCGGTGATGGTGCGGAGCATCGTCGTCTTCCCGCAGCCAGAGGGGCCGAGGAAGGTAAAAAACTCGCCCTCCCGCACATGGACATTGATATTGCTCAGCGCCGTAAAATCGCCAAACCTGACCACGATATCGCTTAGACGAATCATCTGTACTAGCCCCCAACGGTTCGTATTTGGGTGAAGAACGGGGAAACGCCAGGGGGCTTCCCGCCCCCTGGACCCCCGGCCAAAGGACCATTGGCCCTCTGGACTCCCAAGCTCGCCTCACGGCGGGGAAGGGTTGCTACATGTGTGCCCCCACCCGCCCGCAGGCGAAATGTCGGAGGTCCAGGAGGCCAGCCTCCTGGCAGAGGGGTCCAGGGGGGGGGGACAGTGTCCCCCCCTGGCGTCTCCCACGTCCCCCATCGTTCTCCCGGAGCCTTACGAGGCGGGCTGGGTCAGCACGGCCCAGTCCAGGGTATCCCAGTTGGGTTCCGCGTTCGGGGCGCTCATGTCGGCCCAGAACATGCCCAGGTTGGTCATGATGTTGGTCCACTCGCTGGAGTGCGCGGATACGTACTCGGCGTAGTTCATGTCCGTGCCCTCGATGGCGGCCAGCGCAAAGTTGGGCAGCGTGTAAATTTCGGGGGTGGTATCGTAGAGGAGCGAAGCGGCCACTTCGTTGCAGGGATAGGAGTCGAACTCCTCGCCCCAGGCAGCCTGCGTTTCGGCGGAACCGAACCACTCGGCAAACGCCTTGACGGCCTCGGTCTGCGCCTCGGTACGGCCCTCACGGTTGAGCACGCCCAGGTACTCGGCGATGTAGTAGGTGCCGTCCGCGATGTCCACCAGCGCCCAGTTTTCGGGCTCAAAGGTGCCCAGCAGCGGGGTGGAGGAACCCTCGGCGGCCGCATCCAGCTTGCCGTAAAGCGACGAGGAGTAGAACGTGGAAACCTGCACCTGGCCCTTGTTCAGCGGGTCAAAGCCGTAGGAATCGCCCGTGAAGACGCCGTCCTGGCAGTACTTCCACAGGGTCTTCCAGCCGTCCAGCGAAATGCCACCGGCCGGCGACGCCGGATCGACGAAGGCATACAGAATGGCGGAGTTAATGTTGGAGTTGGTCGTGCCGCCAACCTTGCCCTGGCGATACCAGGTAAAGCCGCAGTCCACAATCTCCGCCCAGTGGTCAAAGGAAAGCTCCGCGCCGTTGGTGCCCAGCTCATCCAGACGGTAGAGCATCAGCACGTTCTGAATGACCAGTCCATACGCCTGTCCATCATACTTATACTCGCCCACTTCCTCCGCCCAGCTGGGGGTCCAGTCCACCAGCGAGAGGTTCTCATACGTACCGCCGACAACCTGGCTCCAGCGCGTTTCGTTCAGGCCAAAGAGAATGTCTCCATCCTTCTTCTCGTTGGCAGCCTGAATGGCGGCCACGTCACCGGTAATAACGCTGGTGTCGTCAATGGAGATGGTAAAGCCTGCGCGCTTGGCTTCATTGATCAGCCAAGTGGTCCGCTCGGTGGAGTTGGAGTTAGAGTAGATACGGATGGTGTAGCCGGAATAGTCGGCCTGTGCCAGTGCAGCGCCGGACGAAAGGGCCAGCGCAAGCAGCATGACCAGAAACAGGATGGTTGCCAAGGTTTTTTTCATGGTGTTAGTTCCTCCTTTTGCATTGCGGATATTTACGGTGTTGCTTACTGTTAGTATAGCACAGAAAACACTTCCTGCAAATTGATTTGGCATAATTCTTCCTCTCTCAGGCGGCGCCGGCAGGCACCTTCCCTCGGCATAACAAAAGCCCCCTGCGATCGTTTCCGATTGCAGAAGGCCACTTGCCGAATTGACGAACGCGCCGCCGATGTGCTACGCTTACCCAAACAACCCCGCAGGAGGTACGATCGAATGCCCGCAGATACCCCTTTCACCCGCATGGAAGCGCTCTTCGGCCCGGATTCCATGGCCCGCCTCGCGCAAAGCCGGGTGGTGGTGCTGGGCATTGGCGGCGTCGGCGGGCACTGCGCCGAAGCGCTCGCGCGGTGCGGCATCGGTTCCTTTGTCCTCATCGACGGGGACCGCGTATCGCTCACCAACCTCAACCGCCAGGCCGTCGCATTTCATAGCACGCTGGATCGCTGGAAGGTGGACGTGATGCACGAGCGAATCCTCGACATTAACCCCACAGCGCAAGTAGAGGTCATTTCTGCCTTCTACGCACCCGAGGATACGCTGGGGCTTTGGCAGCGCCCGCTAGATCTGGTGATCGACGCGATTGACCGCGTCACCGCCAAGGTCGATTTGGCCGTGCAGGCACAAAGGCTGGGCATCCCAGCGCTCAGCTGCATGGGCGCGGGCAACAAGCTCGACCCAGGCCGCTTCGAAGCCACCGATCTTTATCAGACATCCGTCTGCCCGCTGTGCCGCGCTGTCCGCAAGCTGGCGCGGGAGAAGGGTGTGGAGCGCCTCCGGGTGGTGTACTCTAAGGAAGAGCCCGCCAAATCCACCCTGACTGTCCCGGCCAGCGTAGTCTATGTGACGGCCACAGCAGGGCTTCGCTTGGCAGCTGAGGCCGTCAACATGCTGCTTGTCGGTGCGCCCTATAGTGCTGCCAGCACCTCATCGATCTGCTGAAACGGCGCGAGGCACGTGGTCCCCTTGCATAGGCGCCAGCTGCTGCCATTCATACCCGGCTGTGTTGCTTTTAAGTACAATAACGGCGCATACTGCCCTTGCAGCGCAACCAGGAGGCGTGCATTTTCCTCGTCGCCTGCATGCGCCTCCAGCAGCTGCACCGGATAAACAAGCGGCATCGCCGCCGTGAGCGCACCCATGTGCTGCAGCGGCGCATCCGCGTACAAACCCGACAAGAACGCGTGCTGCCGCATGGCCGATTCGCGCCATCCCTCGCCGATATCCAGCATCGACAGCGTCACCAACACGGACAGCACCGCCGTGTTGCCAGAGGGTTGCGCGCCGTCGTATGTTTCCTTGGGCCGCGCAATGAGCGCTTCGCCGCCGCTGGGTGTCATGAAAAAGCCCCCTGCATGGTCTTCGAACCGCTCCAGCATGATGCGCGCTAGGCTCACCGCCCATGTGAGCCAACGGCTTTCCAGGGTCGCGCGGTACAGCGCCAGCGCGCCCAGCGCCGTTTGCGCGTAGTCGTCCAGAAGGCCCTCCCCTGCCGCCTCGCCATTTTGCCAGTAGATGCACAGGCCGCCGTCGGCGCGCTGCAATCGGTCGCCAACAAACAGCGCCGCACGCGTCGCCGCATCCAGATAGCGCCGGTCGCCGGTCGAACTATACGCAAAGGCCAGCGCCGCGATCATTTGCCCGTTCCACGCCGTCAGGATTTTATCGTCGCGCTTGAGCGGCATGCGTTCTGCGCGGTACTCCCGCACGCGCTCTCGGAGCGAAGCCATGCGCTTGGTCTCGATCCCGCCATCATAGCCGATCCGGTTGGGGAGGCCGCCCTCGCCCAGCTTATAATATGTAGCGAACGCGGCGCCGTCGTCCTTGCCCAGCAGCGACAGCAGCTCCTTGCGCGACAGGAGGTAGTACGCCCCCTCCCGTCCCTCGGCATCCGCATCCTGGGATGAGAAAAAAGCGCCTTCCTCCGAGGTCATTTCATCCAATACGTAGCACAGCGTGCGGTCCGCTACTGTGCGGTAAAGCGGCCGCCCTGTGGCAAGCCATGCCTCCATGTACAGCTGCGCCATCAGCGCGTTGTCAATCAGCATCTTTTCATAGTGCGGCTCCGCCCAGCGGCGGTCGGTCGAGTAGCGCATGAAGCCGCCGCCGACATGGTCAAACAAGCCGCCTTCGCACATGCGCTCCAGTGTCGTCTCCGCCATGGAGCGGGCGAAGTCATCCTGCGCCGCATAGGCCTGGCGGAGCAGAAACACCAGCGTGTGCGGCATCGGGAACTTTGGCGCGATGCCAATGCCCCCAAACTCCGCATCGTAGGCCGTGGCGTATGCGTGCACCGCACGGGCAAACTGCGCGGCGTCCGGCGCGCCGGGTTGCACCGCATAGCTGAACTGCTCCTGGATTGCTTCGCGAATCTGGCCGCTTAGGCGAGTCACCTTCTCGCGGTGCTTGTTCCACTGCACGCGGCCTTCCTTTAGCACGGACAAAAGCTGATCGCGCGGCAAGTAGGTGGCGATGAAATATGGCTGCTGCGTGGGGGTCAGCAGCGCGGTAAGCGGCCATCCGCCCTGGCCTGTCATCGCCTGGCACGCCGTCATATACACGGCATCCACATCGGGCCGCTGTTCCCTGTCCACATCGATGCAGACGAAGCCTTCCTCAAGCGCCTTCTGCACCTGCTCATCCGCGAACGATTCCCGCTCCATCACATGGCACCAATGACAGCTAGGAAACCCAATATGCAGAAAAACCGGCTTCTGCTCCGTCTTAGCTTTTTCGAACGCTTCCCTGCCCCAGGGAAGCCAATGAACCAACGATTCCATAGCGCCTCCATATTTTTTTGCTAGTATACCCGGCAATGCCAAAAAATAAAACGCCCGCGTCCGGTTGCTCAGGCCGGACACGGTACGTTAAGAAAGGAAGAGTATCTCACATGAAGGTGGCTTGCTTTACCTCGGTTGCATCCTCTCCTTTTATCTCATTTCGAAGGTGTTTTCCTTTCGATGACCCTAGTATACGGGCCGAACGTGAACCGCTTATGTCTATTTTATGAACAGTACCGAACCGATTGTGAACATTGGTGTCAAATTGAGACGCCAGGAGGCTCTGCCTCCTGGACCTCCGCGAAGGGCGTTGTCCGGGTTTGTGGGCACGTTTAAGACAAAAACCCAACCCCTGCGTGAG